>NZ_BBWS01000013.1:0-93935 GCF_001463925.1 Aureimonas sp. N4
GGCACCAAGACCGTGACGACGCAGACCGTTCGCCCGCCTTGATCGGCGATCTGGACCGACAGAACCTGGCCGCCGCTCTGCGCGGCGGCTTGCGCGGCGGCGGCGGAGCAGCCGCCTTGGGCCAGAAGCTCCGGCCGCTCATAGGTGGCGGCCGGAGCATGCGTCCAGGCCGCCGCCGATCCCGACGCGGACCAGTTCGCGGAGGCAGGCGCGGCCGCCGCCCAAAGCGAAAGGCCGGCGATGAGAAGGGAGAGAGGCGTTCGACGGGTCATCGGCTTTCCCGGTTCATGTCCCTCTTCTTCTAGGCGCCCGCCGCTGAATGTCGAATGAATGTCGGAAATTCGCCTCTTTCCGTCAGCGGATTTCCGATCGCGCCTGGAAGCGCCCGAGGATTGCCACCGCCGCGCCGATCGCCGAGGCCAAAGCCGCCAGTGTGCCGGCCAGTTGGTCCTGCGAGAGCCCGTCCAGTTCGAAGCCGCGCAGCGCCGCGAGGCTCGCGCCCATCGAAACGAGCGCGCCCCAGACCGTCTTGGATTTCCACCAGTCTTTGGTGTCGTTCATATATCCTCCTGAAAGTGCTGTTTCATGCCAATGTTGCAAAAGAGATGCGCCTCGCCTCGCCAGGGCCGACACTGGCGCTGACCTGCGCCACGGCGATGTCGAGCCGTGTGCCGCCGGATGCGAGCACCGCGCGCCAGACCGAAGCCTCGACCCGCAAGGCCGGCTCCCCGGCGTCGAGAGCGAGGTTCGAGCCGCCTTCGGCCGACAGGGTCACGCGATAGGCCTCGCGCTCCTCGCCGAGCGGCATGTCCGCCTCGTCCCAGCCTTCGACAGCGGCTCGGCTGCGGCGAACCCATTGGAGCGACAGCGTTCCGTCCGCGGCGATCCGCCCCGCCAGATGGCAGGGTGACAAGGGCAGAAGCGCGCGTCGGCCGAGCGCAACCGTCTGCCGGTCGGCCGCCTCGTCACCCAAGGGTCGGCCGGAGGGCGCGGCCAGCCAATGCCGCTCCATCCCGAGGCCTGAGACAGCAGTGGGAACCGGCACACAGGCCCCGTCCAGGAGAACGAAAGCCGCGCCGTTCGGATGCCCGGCCCGCATCGCCGCTTCCGTTCCGTTCAACGCGCGCAGCAGATGGCGCAGCCGGAAACGCCCCGGTTCGATCTCTTCGGCCTCGCCGAACTGGATCACTTCCCAGGCCCCCGAGGCCGAGCGGATCGCCGCCCGATTTGCGCCCGCCATCAGCGCCGGCTCCGGCACGGAGGACAGGCCACCGAAAGCGAGTTCCACGACAGGTGCATGGGTGCGGTCGAACACGCCTTCGCGCCCCGCCCCGAGCGGCTGGGCCAGCGCACCGAGCGTCGCGGGTCTCCCGATGCGGGCGAAGCTTTGAAACCCCGTATCCGTCACGGAAGCGAAGAGGTCGAGCGGCACGAAGGGCCGGCTCATGGCCGCCACCGCCGCGCCGCCGATCCCTTCGATCTCGGGCAGGTCCATCCAATGCACCACAGGGCGGGAGGCGAAGGCGGGCTGGACGGAAGCCGGAGCCTCCGCATTCCCCGCCTCCACCGGACGCGGAACGAGACTGCGAAGGCGGGACGCCTCGACGCGTCGCATCAGGCCATCCTCGATCCGCTCGATCCGCCAGACGTGCTCGCCACCCGGCAGACGAACATGGTCCCCCGGAGACAGGCTCAGCGCTGCGGGAGACAGCGCGAAGTTTGCAGTCTCGCGCTCGCCTGTTTCCCGGTCGAGAAGATCGGCGGCGAGCCGCCGGGCCTGCCCCTCCGAGAGAACGATCGGCAGTTCGACGTTGACCTGCTTCGGTCGATCGGCATCGCCGAGGGCCGCTTCCGCCACGCCCGATTGATAGGCCCGCGCCGGGTCGCTGAAGCCGACCAGCACTTCCTCCGCCATCTCGCTCGGCTCGGCTCGGCGAACCTCCAGGGGCGGCGCATCCCCCTCGTCCGCCAGCGCCTCCAGCAAGACGTCCCGCCCCCGCCGCGCCATGGAGCGAAACCGCAGGCGACCGCCTTCCGACCGTGCTTCGACGCCCGCGAGGCGCAGCAGTTCTTCCAACTCGGCCCGCGCCGAGCCCGGCCCCGGCACGAGAAAGCCGCCGAGATCGCCATCGACCTCCGCCGTATCCCCCAACGCGAACCCGTGATCGTGCAAAAGATGATCGATGAGCCCGTCCAGCGGCGCGCGGCCGAGACGGCCGGTCAGCCAATGGCCACGCTCCCAATTGCCGCCATCGGCCCAGACATCGGCCCGGTCTGGAAAGGCGGGAGCCGGCCGCGCGTCCCAACACCAGACATGAATGGCCTCCGGCGGCACCATACGACCGCCATAGATCGGCGACACCGGATTGTTCGCCGCCTCGAAGCCGGCCGCCGCCGGGTTCCAATGGCGCAGATGCGCTTCCAGAAAGCGGCGCTGCGCGAGATCGTCCCGCCCGCCGTTGGAGAAATGCGGCCAGGCGCTTTCCGCCGATTTCGGATCGTAGAAAACATTGGGCTGGTTCGCCCCTTTGTCGATCGCCGGGCAGCCGAGTTCGGTGAACCAGATCGGCTTCGACATCGGCACCCAGGCCGTCGGTTGCGCCTGCTCCACGCCGCCGCGTCGCTCCACATGCGGGTTCGACCACCAGCTTTTCAGATCCTTGGCACGGAAGACCCAAGGCTTGCCGAGCCCGTCGCTGATCGGGCTGCGCTGCCCCGCGCGCCGCGCCGCTTCGCTCGGATAGAACCAGTCGAAATATTCGCCGCTTGCGACCCCCTGCCCCAGCGCCTCCCGATCATAGGGCGACGGCATTTCTCCCGCCGCGTCGCCGTCGCGCCAGTCGGCGAGCGGCAGGTAATTGTCGATCCCGACCGCCCCGATCGCCGGGTCACTCCAGAGCGCATCGAGCTGAAAGAACACGTCGCCCGAGCCGTCCTGCGGCTGGTAGCCGAAATATTCGCTCCAATCGGCGGCATAGGTGACGAGCGTCGCGGGCAGAAGCGCCTTCACCTCCCGCGCCAGCGTCACCAGCCCGTCCACGAAGGGAAAGCGTCCCGCCTCGTCGCGCAGAGACGTGAGCCCGCGCATTTCGGAGCCGATCACGAAGGCATCGACCCCGCCCGAAAGCTTGGCCAGATGCGCGGCATGAAGGATCATGCGCCGGTAGGACCATTCGGGCGCGCCGGCATAGGTGACCTCGCCTCCCACCACGGCGAAGTCCGAAACCTTCGCTTGCCCCAAGAAGCGCTGGATATCACCCCGTGCCGCAGCCGTCCGATCAGCCGAGCCTTTGCGACCCGGTGCCAGATCGAGCGTCATCCGGCCGCGCCATGGATAGGGTGACTGCTCCGCCCCACCATAGGGATCGGACTGTCCATTGCCAGCCGGCACGTCCATCATCAGGAAGGGATAGAGCGTCACCTTCAGCCCGCGCCCGCGCAATTCGGCGATGGCCCGCAGTACGCCCGCATCCGACGGCGTGCCGCCATAGGCCGGCGCACCTTCGATCTGGCTGACGAGACGCGCCTCGTTTCGCGCCGCGCCGCCCCCGCGCCAGGGCACCGTCTCGTCGCGCTGGCGCACCTCGACGCCCGGTCGCACGCTCGCATGGCCGACACGCAGATCATCCGCGAACCAGCTCACCACCAGCGCAGCGCGCTCCAAGCGAGGGCAAAGCGCCGTCAGCTCATCCAGCGAGGCGGCGAGATCGCTCGGGCCGTGCAGCATGTTGCGATTGATGAGCCGATCCTCGCCGGGGCCGACCCGCTCGCGCACGGCCAAGGGATCGAGCCCATGCTCCGTCGCGCCGGGAATGATCGTGATCGCCCGCAGCCCTGCTTCCAACTCGCCGACCGGGCGGATCACCTCGCAGGACATCTGCGGGATGCGGTTGCCCCAACGCTCCAGCGGCAGGCGCTCGAACACGAGGTAGGCGAGCCCGCGATAGGCCGGCGCGTTGCCGCGCCCCTGCCGCGCCTCGATCAGCGGGTCGGGGTCCTGATCCTCCGTCCCCTTGTGCAGGCGAAAGCTGACGAGCGAGAGGTCGAGCTCCTCGCCATCGGCCCAGATGCGCCTGATATGGGCGATCGGCCCTTCGCACAGGCCGATCGCGACATTGCCGAAATAGCTGTAGGTCGTCACCTCGCCGCGCCCGCGCGCGGACCCCTTGCCGCCCGTGCGCTCGGTGGTCGCCACCTCCTCGAAGCGTGTGGTCCAGATCACCTGCCCCGCGATCCGGGCCGTGCCGTAGAGACGCGCGACGCCCGCCCCCTCGTCGGCCTCCATGATGCGGCTCGCCGTCAGGCGCGGCCCCTGCCGCTTCGTGCGTGCGCCGAACAGCGCGCCGTCGATGGCCGAGCCGCCGAGCGCCCCGATGGCCCGCCCCGCCATGGCGCCGAATGGCCCGCCGATCAGGCCGCCGAGCGCGCCGCCGGCCGCCTGCAAGAGGATGGTCGCCATGGATCAACTCCGCTCGATGAACTGGAAAAACCCCGCGATCCGCCCGGCCCAGCCCGGCGTCAGCGGCGAGGAGACGACCGAGGCGCCCTCATAGGCATGGATCAGCCGCAGGCTTGAGCCCGTGCTCTCGTCCAGAATGCCGCAATGCTGCGCCGGGCGGCCGGGCCGCCAGCGAAACAGAACGAGATCGCCCGGCGCGGCCGACGCGCTCTCCACGGGATGAAAGTAGCGACGAGCCGCCTCCATCATCGGGTCACCCTCGCCCACCTCGGCCCAGTCGGTGCTGTAGGGGCCGGGGCGCTCGGGCTCCGCGCCATAGACCTCGCGCCAGACCCCGCGCACGAGGCCGAGGCAGTCGCAGCCGACGCCCGCGCGGCTGCCCTGATGGCGATAGGGCGTGCCGAGAAAGCCGCGCGCGGCGGACAGAACCCGCGCCCGCATCAAGGCACCACCGGCGAGCCGTCATGCAGCCCGTCGCTCTTGGCGATGTTCAGCGCCGCGTCCGCGCCCGGCAGATGCGGGAAGCCGCGAAAGTTCACGCTGTTATCGAAGCGATCCCGGCAGGTCGCAAAGGCCCGGTCGCAGCCGGCCACCAGACGCAGCCGGCTGCCAGCGGCCGGGACCTGCGCGGGCGTCCGCGCGAGGAACGCCAGCAGCGTCCCCGCCTCCGCGCCCTCCGCCAGCCCCCGCAGCGGCACCGCCTCGCCGCTCGCCCCCAAGAGAAGCCGACCCTGCGCAAAGAGCCCCTGATCGGCCCGCGCGATCGGCTCCAGCGGCCGGATCAAGAGCCTTTCTTCATTGCCCGACACGAGGTCGACAAGCCGCGTCCAGGGGCCGAGATCGACGCCGCAGCGCTTATCGCCCAACACGGCGTCGCAGCGCCGACGATAGGTGCGCCCGCGCTGCCGGTCGAGCCGTGCCGCGAGCCCGCGCAACTCGGCACGAAACCCGGCCGGCCCGCACGTTACCTCGCCAAGATCGGCGCGGTCCATCAGGACGTGATGGGCGGGTTCCTGCCAATCGACGCGAAACGTCTCGACACTCGCGCCGTCGAAGAGACCGCGCTCAACCTCCTCCTCGCGGATCGCCTCGTCGGCAAATCCACCCTCCACGGCCTCCGTTCCTGCGCCGAGCCCGCGTGCAGCCTCGCTTTCGCCCGATGTCCAGCCCGTGCGGGCGCGAAACAGCGTGCCGGCGAATCGGAGGTCTTCGTCATGATCGGTGAAGCCGAACACGGCTCCGTCCCGCCGGGTCAGACGCCAGGCGCTTGCCAGCGTCGTCGCCGGCTCTCTCAGCCGGGCTTGAAAGGCGTCGGACAGCACTCTCACGGACGGATCTCCACGAGCGGAATGGATGGGATGTCGCCGGCTTGGAAAGCCGCGAGATTGACGGCAAGATGGTCGATGTCGAAGCGCACCGGCACGTCGAATTCGAAACCCGCCGTGATGGCGCTGCCAGCCGCCGGCGAGGCTTTGAGCGTTACGAGACCCGTCGCCGTGTCGATGTCGGCCTCGACCGGCGCGCCGTTCAATGCCAGTCGAACCGTTCCGGCGACGGGCTTTCGGATCGGCCTCGCATAGGCCCCCTCGCCCTCGCCATAGCGCTTCACGAGTTGAAAGCTTGCGGTCGCGCCGTCCCCGGTTCCGATCCGCTGATCGAGCGCTGTCACCGCCTGCCCCCAGCGCGCGGACGAGGCGTCGAGCGGGTCGCGAAAGCGAAAGCCGACGAGCCGCCCGCGCCGCGCCTCGAAGAAGTCGAGAACGCGCATGAGATCGCCGAGGCTCTTCACGCCCGACCCCGCGTCGTAGCGCCGCCAGGAATGGCGGCCGCGCTGGTTGCGGTTCTCATAGCCGGTGGAGAGGCGCACGATGTCGGTTCGCCGTTCCGGCCCGCCCGAGGTGCCGAAGGCGACCGAAAGCGGAAAGCGCTCCTCGCTGAAAGAGGCGATCCCCATTAGAGCCCCCGCTGCCCGCGCAGCGCAGCGCGCGCCAGCATAGCCTGAAGCTGCGTCTCGGCCTTGCGGAAGCTCGCAGCGTCCGGCGTCGACACGTTGAAGACGACGGATGTCACGCCGCGCCGGCCGCCCTCGACGGCAACGCCGAGCGAGCCGTCCGCGCCGCGCTTCAACGGCATGATCGCCTCCGCCCCGGCTTCGCCCATCAGTCCGACCTGCCCGCCCGCCGGAAAGAAGCTTGGCGCGCGCACGACGCCGCCCTTGGCGAAGGGCACGATGCCGCCCGCCTGCCCGCCGCCCGGTGCAGAACTCGCGCCGCCGGCAAGCCCGGAGAGAACCTGCCCGAACGCGTTGCCGGCCAGTTGCGTCAGCGGTTTCAACGCCGCGTCCAGCGCGATCGCCGAGATGCGTCCGCCCAGCCCCCGCAAAACGCCGTCGAGCGAGCGCCCGCCGCCGACCGCGCCTTTCAGCGCCGTCGAGAGCGCCGCGCCGAAACGGTCGGCGCGGGCGGAGAGATCGGTCAGCGCGCGCTCGAAGCCGCTCGTGTCGGCTTCCACCGCAATGCGCATCGTATCGACGGCGTCCCCGCCGTTTCCAACACTCATGTCATCTCCAGTCGGGATAAAGGGCCAAAAGCTGGTCGAGCCGCTCGCGGCTCGGCGCGGCCGCACGGGTTCGGGAAAAAGGCGCGACGAGGGCGGCGAGTTCGCGCGGCGTCAACGCCCAGAAGTCGCGCGGGCTGAGGCGAAACGTGCCGAAGCAGAGCGCCATCGCCTCGTCCCAGGGAAAAGCCGCCGCGTCCGGCTGCGGCCCGGCCGGCGCGGCGGCGCTCAAGGGCGGGCGGTTGTGTCTCCCCCCAGCCCGAAGGCGGCTTCCAGAAGCGCGCTCGCTGCGCCCACCGCGCCCGCCGCGCCGCCCTCGAAGCGCATCGCGCCGACTTCCGCGTCGCTCACCGCCTCGCCCGCACCGCGAAGCCCTGCGCCGATGATGCGCGTCAGGTCGAAGGCCGACAGCCGACCGGAGCCGAAGCGCGCCGCCAGCGCCGAAATGTCGTCCAGCGCGAAGGCGGCTTCCAGTTCGGCCAGCGCGCCCAGCGTCAGGCAGAGCACGCGCTCGCGCCCGTCGATGGTGGCGGCGACCTCGCCGCGCCTGCGATTGGCCGCCATCACAGCGCCTCGAAACTGAGCGCGCCAGCCGATTCCAGCGTCAGCTCGAAGGCGACCTCGCCATTGTGCTCGCCGGAATATTCGAGCGCCGTCACCTGAAACGGCCCGCTCACCCGGCCGAAATCGGGAATGATCGCCTGAAAGGCCCCGATCCGCCCTTCGAAGAAGAGCTTACGCACCGCCATGTCGGAGGCCGCGTCCTTGAAGATGCCTGCACCTGACAGCGCCGCGCGCTGCACGCCCGCCCCGCCCAGAAGCTCGCGCCAGCGCCCGGCGCTGTCGCTATTGGTCACGTCCACTGTCTCGGCATTGAATGAGATGCGGCGCGAGCGAAGCCCCGCCACGGTCTGAAACGTGCCGCTGCCCTCCGCGTCGAGTTTGAGAAGAAAGTCCTTGCCCCTTTGCGCACCCATGCGAACCGTCCGAATTCGAGCAACAAAAAAGGGCGGCTCGAAAGCCGCCCTCGCGTGAGATGAAACTGAGTGGAGCGATTAGGAGGCCAGCGGCTCCGTCACCGCGCGGAAGCGCATGATGCCGTGATAGGTCGGCGAATCCGCTTCCTGCCGCGCTTCGGCGAATTGAAGCTGGAGATTGACCAGCCGATGCGTTTCCAGCGGCAGCGTCGCGTCGTTCAGCCGTTCGGAGATCGTGTTCATGATCTCGTAGGTTTCCTGTTTCGACCCGCCCTTCGCCCAAACGTGCAGAGTCAGGATGTGCTCTGCCCCATCTTCGGTGCCGGTGGACCAGTCGATCACGGCCGTGCGGCCGAGCGTCAGATAAGGGAAGCTCGCCTTTTCCGGCACGTGGTCGAACACTTTCGGCCCGCCGAGAAGTCTGGTCAGCGCCGGGTCGCCCGTCAGTGCGCCGACGATGGTCGTCTGCAGTTCCGCGCTGGGATGCGACATGCTCCAAAACCCTTCCGATGTCGGCGATCACACCTGATACATTTCATAATATGCCGTGACAGGGCCGCCTGCCATGACCAATTCGTTAATTTTTCGTGAGGGTTCGGACGGCGTATCGGAGGCTGCTGCAAAAGCTGCGGCGCGGCCCTCCTCCTCAATCCGCGCCGCCAGCCTCGCGCGTAGCGCACGCGCCATCGCCCGTCGCAGCGCCTCCTTGCGCAGCGTCGCGCGCACCGCCCCGATCACGCCTCCTCCTCGCAGCGGCAGACAAGCCAACGCCCGGTCTCGTCGGGGTCGTGCAGGCTGCGGATCACGAGCCGCCGCCCGCGCAGGCGAAAGGCCATGCCGCGCTCCAGCCCTGCCCGAAAGCGCAGCGTGACGCGGTGCGTCAGCATGCCGATCCGCTGGCCGAAGCGTTCCTCCATCTCGGCCTTGAGCGGCTCTACCCGCACGGAGGTTTCCGCCACCTCCACCCATGTGTCGCGCGCGCCGCCGAACGCGTCCGTGACCGGCTCGTTGCGCTCGATCGCCGCGCGCTGCGTGAGAAGGCTCGGGTCGAGAAACTGCGTCGCCATGTCAGAGCCTCGGCGCGCGAAAGGGCGACATCAGCGCCCGCGCCAGCGGCGGCATGAAGGCCGGCTGCAAACCGGAGCCGACCGCACCCCGCGTCTCAAAGCTCGCCGCCGCCAGCCTGATGATGGCGAGCTTCAGCGCGTCCGGCACCTCGGCCTTCGCCTGCCCCGCGCGGATTTCGACCTCGACCCCGTTCTGCGCGCGGTGCGCGAGGCCAGGCGGCAGGATCAGCCTCGCGCCGAAGGGCATGGCCTCCAGACGAAATGAGGCGATGTCGAGCGGAGTCGCGACGCCCACCTCGTCATAGCCCACCGCCCCAATGAGCGCACGCACCGGCCGGCGGCGGATCGCGATCTCGTCCTGCGCGGGCTCCACCTCGAAGGCGAGCCGCACGCGCCGCTCGGTCAGGACCAGCCCCGTTTCCGCCTCCACCGCCTGCCGCGCCGCGCGAAGGCAGGTGCCGGCCAGCGCGTCCTCGTCGTCGCGGTCGAGACGTAGGAACGTCTTCAGCTCGGCCAGCGAGACCGGCTCCGTGCTCGCGGTTTCCAGTTCAATCCAGATCATGTCGCGCCAGCCTCCTAACTCCAAAGAAAAAGGCCGGGCTTGCGGCCCGGCCTCCTGCTGTTTTGTCGCTCAGCTCAGTTGGCGGAGAAGCGCAGATATTTCGCTGCGTCGAAATCCTGAATGCCGCCGCCCACGCGCTTGGTCGTGTAGAACAGGACGTAGGGCTTGGCGGAATACGGATCGCGCAACACGCGCACGCCCTGCCGGTCCACCACGAGATAGAAGCGCGAGAAGTCGCCGAAGGCGATGGCGTTCGCCCCGGCCGTCATATCCGGCATGGCCTCGGCCTCGACCACGGCGAAGCCCATCAGGCTCGCCTTGCCGCCGACGGCGACTGGGGGCTGCCAGAGATAATTGCCCTCCGCGTCCTTCAGCTTGCGCACGGCGCTCTGCGTGCGCCGGTTCATCACGAAGGAGGCGTTCTGCCGGTAGCCGGCCTTCAGCGCATAAACGAGGTCGATCAGCGCGTCGGAGCCGGACGCCGCGGCGAAATTGCCGGCCGCTCCCGAGGCCACGGTGCCGACCTTGCCCCAGGCCCATTGGGCTTCCGGCACCGTATCATAGGCCATGAAGCCCTTGGGCTTGGCCGCGCCGTCGCCGGTCACGAAGGCCGTGCCCTCCTGCGTGGCGAAGGCCTGCTCGACCTCCTCGCCGATCCACGCGTCGATATCGACCGCCGTGTCGTCCAGAAGCGCGTTGGTCGCCGCCGGCATCGCGTAGAGTTCCATGGTCGGGAACACGAGTTCGCCGAGCGCGGGCTGCGCCGTCTGCGGCCGCGCATCCGCTTCGCCGACCCAGCCCGTCTGCGCGCCGGCCAGCGCGAAGGGCTTCTTCAGAACCGCCGCAGAGACGGTTCGAATGCCCGCAATGGCGCGGATGGGCGAGACATTGGCGAGGCGTCGGCCGATCTCGGCCTCCGTCTCGGGCGGCACGAGGAAGCCGCCATCGGCGCCGACCAGGCCGGACATGGCCTTTTCCTCCAGCCGGCGCATTCGCCCCTCGTCGCCGGCCCGAACATAGGCCTCGAAGGCGGAGCGATGCTCGCTCGGCAGCGCCTGCCCGCCCTCGCCACCAACAGGCGGGCGCAGGTTGCGCAGCACCAGCTTTTCCATGCGCTTCTCGTGCTCGTCCATCGCCTTGGACAGGCGATCGACCTTTTCCTCCGTCAGCGGGTCGGCGCCCATGCGGCGCTCGAGCTGGCCGAGCCGTTCGTCATTGGCCTCGCGGAAGGCGTCGAAGGCGCGCATGAGCTCGTCGAGCGCATCCGCGCCCTCCGCGCCTGTGCCTGCCTTGGTCTCGATCGCGCCGTTCATCATCGTCTGCATGGAAACTCCTTGAGAGAAGCGGAAAGGGTGGCCTCCGCGATCCGCCGTGCGGCGTCCGCGAAACGGGGAAGGAGATCGCCGCGCGCTTCGCGCACCCGCGCCGCTTCCTGCATGGGGAAGGTCACGATGGAGATCTCCAGAAGGTCGATGTCGAGAAGCAGCCGCCGCGCGCCGCCGTCTCGAAGCGGCCGGCTGTGCCGGGCGCGAAATCCGATCGAAAGCCCGTCGAGCGCCTCCTGGCGCAGAAGGGCGAAGGCGTCGCGCCCCTGCGCCGTGTCGAGCGCCAGACGCCCTTCGGCATAGAGGCCGCGCGCATCCTCCACGAGCTTGGTCCAGACACCGATGGGCTGAGCCGGGTCGTGCTGCCAAAGCATCCGGATGCCGCCCGGCCCCCGCTCCCGCAAGGCGCGGGCGAAGGCCCCTGCCCGGATGCGATCGCCCGACAGGTCCGTCCGCTCGAAGACGCTGGCATGACCTGAAACGAAGCCGGCCGGCCGGTTGTCTCCCGGCGCACCGCGCCGGATGGTCGGCACGCTCCTCACGCGCCGCCCCCGCGCCGCCCGGCGGCGGCCATCAGGCCGTCGGCGAAGCGCTGGAGCACACCGAGCGCCCACCAAGCGCAAAGGCTGGCGGTGGCCGAGCCGATCAGCGCCATCTCCGCCGCGCCGATGCGCTCGGTGAAGCCCAGATGATCGGACAGGGCGAGCCCCGCCGGCCCGCCGAAGACGAGGCCCGTCACCGCGCCCGCCAGAAACCGCACCGCCGCCTCGCGCCGGCCGGCCGGCAGGAGATAGGCGACGGAGATCACCGAGCCGCCCACCGCTCCGGCGAGCTTGGCGATCCAGAGCGTCAGCGGCGAAACCATTTCGCCCGTCATCGTGTCCATGGTTGATCCTTTCGGGAGGTCAGCGGCGGCGCGGCCCATAGCCGACCGCCTCGCGCTTCTCGTCGTCGTCGAGGAAGCCGGCCGCGCCGAGCCGCGCCCAGAGCGCCTCGCGCTCGGCCGAAAGCCCTTCGATCCGGTCGGCGTCGAAGCCGAGCCGCAAGCGCCGGCCGGGCTCGAACCCCGCGCCCAGCCAGTCGCCCAGCGCCGCCAGAAGGCGGGCGAGAAGCGGCAGAACGGTCAGGCGAAACAGGGCGCGGTTGGCTTCCGCATAGTTCGCATAGGTCGCATCGCCTGGGATGCCGAGCAGCATGGGCGGCACGCCGAAGGCGACGGCGATGTCGCGCGCCGCGCCGTTGCGCGCCTCAATGAAGTCCATGTCGCGTGGGCTCAGCGCCATGCTCTTCCAGTCGAGCCCGCCCTCCAGAAGCATGGGCCGTCCGGCGCGCGCCGCGCCGGCATAGCCGCTTTCCAGTTCGGTCTTCAGCCGGTCGAACTGGTCGGACGACAAGGAGCCGCCATCGCCCGGCTGATAGACCAGCGCGCCGGAGGGCCGGGCCGAATTGTCGAGAAGCGCCTTGTTCCAGCGCGTCGCGGCATTGTGCAGGTCGAGCGCCGTCTGCGCGGCCTGAAGCGGCGCGAAACCCTCGCCCTCGCCCAGCGGATGAAACAGCCGGATCGCCAGAACCGGCGCCATGCCCTCCTCGGCCTCGAGGCTCATCCGGCGCAGGCTGGTGCCGGCGCGATATTCCACCGCCTGCGGCCAGCCATCCGCCCCGCAGAGAACGCGCACCCGGTCGGGCCGCAGCGCGTGAAGCTGGCGCGGCTGCCCATCGAGGGTCAGCGCCTCGGCATGCGCCGTGCCCGAAAGAAGGAGATGCCCGCAAAGCGCTTCCAGAAAACCGGGCCCGTCCTGCGCGGGGTTCGGCCGGCGCAGGAGATCGAGGATCGGATGCGTCTCCACCTCCTGCGCCCCGTCATAGAGCAGCACCGGCACCGCTGCCGCCGTCTCGGCCACGAGCCGGACGCAGCGATAGACGATCGGGTTCTGCATGAAGCCGGCGCGCGACAGGCCGGCATAGGAGCGCTCGCTCCATTGCGCCGTCTCCGTCGCCCCGCCGAAGACGAGCGAGCCGCCCGTCGATTTGCGTTCGGGCACGCGCGCGCCCTCGCCGCGAAGGCGCGCCAGCGCCCGCAGCCGTGAAGCCAGTGTCATGATGTCTCCGCTGTGAAAGGATGGGGCGCGCCGTCGGGCAGCGGCCCGGCCGCCTCAAAGGCTGCGAATGCGGGGCATCTGCGCCGGCGCGGTCAGTGCCGTCACGGCCCAGACCAGCGCGTCGAGCCGGTCCGGCGAGCGTCCGGTCGACAACCCGTCCGGCCCGAAATCGCACATCTCGTCTTCCAGCTCGGCCAGACTGCCGACATGGTGGACGCGGTTCTGCTCGTAAAGCGCGGCGACAGGCTCGGCCCGCAGCCACTTGCCGCGCATGGCCCGGACGCTCGACACCGGCACATGGGGCGCGACGGCCTGGATCACCGATGTCACCATGTCGCCGCCCTGGTTCACTTCGACCACGAGCCGGTCGGCCTCCAGCTCGCCGAACAGCGCGACCGCCCGCGCCGCCCATTCCGGCGGCTTCAATCCGCGCCGGCTGCGATCGGCCAAGACATAGACCTGCCCGTCCTCGCCGAGCCCCGCCGCGACGATGCCGCAGGCGTCCGAGCGATGGGTCGCCGTGGCCGGCGGATCGACAGCCACCACCACGCGCCGCAGCGCGGGCGCGACGCGCCGCCGGTTGCGGTCGATCGTGGCGCGGTCGAACAGCGCGTCCTCACGCCCTTCCACAAGCTCGCCGTCGAGTTCCTGCCGTCCGAGCCGCGAGCCGCCATAGCGCGCCTGCATCGCCTCGAAGAAGCCGGGCGCGAGATGGGCGCGGTTCTCAACCGTACGCATATGGGTCACGCGCGTTCCGGGCTCGGCCATCAGGCGTTTGAGAAGCGGCACGGCGCGCGGCGTCGTGGTCAGCGCCATGCGCGGGCTTACGCCCAAGCGCAGGGCCAGTTGCAGATTGTCGAAACAGTCTTCCGCATGAGTCCATTTGGCGAGTTCGTCGCCCCAAGCCGCGTCGAACTGATAGCCGCGCAAAGCGTCAGGGTCTTCCGACGAGAAGATCTGCGCCACCGCGCCATTGGCAAACACCAGCCGGCGGCGCGTTGCCTCGAACACGGGCGGCGTCTCATAGTGTAGCCCGCGCAGCCCGCTCTCGCCCTCGATCATCACCTCGCGCGCGTCGCCCAGCGTTTCGGCCAGAAGCGCGATCCGTCCGTGAACGCGGCCGGCCAGCGGAGCGAGGCCCAGCGCCAGCGCGCGCACCCACTCGGCCCCCGCCCGCGTCTTGCCCGAGCCTCGGCCGCCGATCAGCAGCCATTGTCGCCAGTCGCCGGGCGGGGGAAGCTGTGCCGGCCGGGCGAGCGCGGCCCATTCCGGCATGGCGCGCGCCAGAACGCGCCGGGGCTGGCGACCGATCTCCGCCTCCACCTCCTGCCAGAACTCGCCTTCGCTCAAAGCTCCCAGTGCCTCGTCGCCGCTCAAGCGCCGGCACCCGAAGCACCCAGCCCGTCGAACAGGCTCGCGCCCACCGGCCGGCGCGCGTCGAGCGCGCGCAGGCGCTTCAGCATTTCTTCGCGCAGCCGCTCGGTGGCGGCATCGTCGCCCTCCGCCTGCGCGGTCAGGCCCAACGTCTCGATCTGGCGCAGTTCCAGAAGCTTCTCCAAACTCCGCGTCAGATGGCCGATCGCCTCGATCCGCGCCTTGGTGTCGGCCGGGCGCAATGCGCCGTCCGCTTCCGTTTCACCCTCCGCGCCCCGCTTTCGCTTGGCCGGCCGCGCCGCCTCCAGCGCCGTCATTTCCTGCGTCAGGGCCCGCAGCAGCCGATCCGACAAAAGCTTGCCGGCTTTGGCTCGTCCCGCCATGCCACCCCCTCGAATGCAAAAAAGCGGCCGCTCCTGCCGGAACCGCCGCTTTTGAACCCACTCTCTCGATTGTGTCTGAAGACTACCAGAGCACCGTGACGCAGTCAAGGACTATTTTCCTATTTGAGAATCATCGCCCGATGGCGCACCGGCATAGCCATCGCCTGGGTCCTCGCCCGGCCAGTCGGCCAGATGATCCTCGTAGTCCTCGGGCTCCAACCCTTCCTCGCTGACCGTCTGGCCCTGAACCGAGACGCCCGCCAGATGCACGGTCTCAGGGTCGCCCGAAATCAACGGGTGCCACCATCGAAGATCCCGCCCTTCCGCCACAAGCCGATAGCCGCAGCTCGGCGGCAACCAGGGGATGGAGCGCACGGTCGCGGGGTCGAGCGCCACGCAGTCCGGCACGCTCTCGAAACGGTCCACATAATTGGAACAGCGGCAACTCTCGCCGTCCAGGAGCTTGCAGGCGAGATGAGTCCAGATGATCTCGCCGGTGTCCCAATCCTCCAGCTTGTTCAGGCAGCAGCGCCCGCAGCCGTCGCAGAGGGATTCCCACTCCTCCGACGTCATTTCCTCCAGCGTCTTGCGCTTCCAGAAGGGTATGTTGCTCAAAGACCGCACCTGACGAATTGCTTCATGATTTCCGCTTTCGGCCTTGTTCCGCCACGCAATCTCCACACCTCTTCCCTCAGGAAGGGTCGCTAGGACAAGGCATTCGATTGTCTCTCGAATCGCTTCCTGTAGAATGAGCCGAAGGGCCAGAGAAGCCTGCCGGAGGATGGTGTCGCCCGTGCCCAGACCAGTTCCCCCCAAGCCCGGAAAACGCAAGCTTCCCTTCGGCCTGATCGAGATCGACGCCTGGCTGGACAGCAGCTTGTGGCGGTTTTTTCATGGCATTTCCAGGTTCTGGGAATCGGTCACGATCTTTTCGCGTCGCTTTCGCGTGCGCGGGCCGAACCGGATTGCTGTCGAACTGTGCTGCGAGGCGCTGACGCTCGGCCTCGTCGGCTTCGTCCTGCTGCTGACACTCGCCCAGCCCGCCATGAAGATGACGCGGCATGGCTTGCCCCAGCAGGCGGATTTCTCCGTTCAGTTTCTGGACCGACACGGCAACGAGATCGGCCGACGCGGCATCCTCAAGGCCAATGCCGTTCCCATCGACGAGATGCCCGATCACTTCGTGAAGGCGGTTCTGGCGACCGAAGATCGCCGCTTCTTCGAACATTGGGGCATCGATTTTCTCGGCCTCGCCCGCGCGCTGGGTGAGAACGCGCGCGCCGGCGGCGTCGTGCAGGGCGGCTCAACGCTGACCCAGCAGCTCGCCAAGAATGTCTTCCTGTCCAACGAGCGCTCGCTGGAGCGCAAGATCAACGAGGCCTTCCTCGCGCTCTGGCTCGAAGCCAATCTGACCAAGCGCGAGATTCTCGGCATGTATCTCGACCGCGCCTATATGGGCGGCGGCACCAATGGCGCAGCGGCGGCGGCGGAGTTCTATTTCGGCAAGAATATTCGCGACGTGAACCTGCCCGAAGCGGCCATGCTGGCGGGCCTCTTCAAGGCGCCGACGCAATATGCGCCGCACAACAATCTCCCGGCCGCGCGCGCCCGCGCCAATGTCGTGCTCGGCGCCATGGTGGATGCCGGCTTCATGACCGAGGGCCAGGTCGTCGCCGCACGGCGTCATCCCGCCACCGCCGTCGACCGGGCCTCCGCGCTCCCCGCACCCGACTATTTCCTCGACTACGCCTTCGACGAAATCCAGCGCATCGCGTCCGACTTCCCCCAGCGCACCTTCGTCGCCCGCACCACGATCGACATGGGCCTCCAGAAGCTTGCGGACGAAAGCGTCGATTTTCACCTGCGTCAGTTCGGCAAGACCTATGGCGTGGAAGAAGGCGCGATGGCCGTGCTGGACGACGAAGGCGGGCTCGTCGCGCTGGTCGGCGGGCGCGATTATGGCCTGTCGCAGTTCAACCGCGCGACGCGCGCGCTCCGCCAGCCGGGCTCGTCCTTCAAGGCCTATGTCTATGCCAGCGCGATGGAGAACGGCCACAAGCCGACCGATTTCATCGTCGATGGCCCCGTTCGCGTCGGCAATTGGATGCCGCAGAACTACGGCAATTCCTTCGCCGGCCGCATTCAGATTCAGGACGCCATGGCCCGCTCGCTGAACACGGTCGCCGTCAAGCTCAGCCAGGAAGTCGGCCCCGGCAAGGTCGCCGCGCTCGCCAAGTCCTTCGGCGTCGAGACGCCGCTACGCGGCGACAAGACGATCGCGCTCGGCACCAACGAGGTCACGGTTCTGGATCAGGCCACCGGCTATTCCGTCTTCCCGGCGGGCGGCCTGTCCTCGCAGCGCCATTCCATCGAGCAGATATCGCTCGCCGACGGCACGATCCTGTGGGACGCCCGGCGCGATCTTCCCCCGCGCCACCGTGTCCTCTCCGAACAGGCGACCAAGAGCATGAACGAGATGTTCGTGCGCATTCCCGAGGTCGGCACGGCCCGCCGCGCGCGCCTCTCCATGACCCGCGCCGGCGGCAAGACGGGCACGACGCAAGGCTATCGCGACGCCTGGTTCGTCGGCTTCACCGGCAATTTCACCGCCGCCGTCTGGTACGGCAACGACAGTTTCAAGCCGACCAACAAGCTGACGGGCGGCGGTCTGCCGGCCATGACCTGGCAGCGCTTCATGGAGTCGGCGCATCAGGGCATCGACCTTCGCCCGATCCCCTTCATCGACAATCCCATTCCCGCGCCGGGCTCGATCGAGGTGGCCAAGACCGAAGGTGCGGGGGACATTCCGCGCATCACCCGCCCGAGCCTCGTCAACAATCAGACGCAGAAGGTGCTGGCGGATCTGGAGCGTCTGATGCAGTCGGCCACTCCCGTCCCGCCGGGCAAGCTGGCCTCGGCCGCCGCGCGGAGCACTGCCCGCCCCCAACCCGCTGTCGCCAATCCGTGACGCGTGGTTCGGACAGGCCCATTGCCCTGGCTGGCACAGGCCAGGGCTCTGGCGCGCGGCACCATTCGCGGCGATAAGGTCGGACGATGCGTTTTCTGTTCTTGATCCTTATCGCTCTCGCGATCGCGCTTGGTCTCGGCTCCTACTCGGCCGCCTGGATGATCGATCATTTCGAGGGCACCGAGATCGTCGTGGTCGGCCCTTGGCACGCCGATCGAACCGCCGGCTCGCCCAATGCCGATCCTTATGCCAAGGCGCGTCAGGCGCGTTCGGGCAATCTCACGCTCGGGCTCGGCGAAGGCGTCGCCTTTCGCGCGCGGGTCGATTCCCAAAACCGGGAGTTGCGCCGCGAATGCACATACCAGTTGGAAGGCGCCTATCCGCCCGCGCGCATCGCGACGCTCGCGGCCTATGATTTCGAAGGTCGGCTGATCGAGGCCGGCAACAACCGGCCGAACCACCTCGTCTCGCTCCATTGGATGCGCAACGACCGCAACGAGGCGATCATCTCGGTTGGCCCCGTGGCTCGTCCCGGAAACTGGCTGGCCACCGTCGGAGACGGCGGCTACATCCTGGCCCTCACCTTCTATGACACGCCGGTGAGCACCGATAGCGGCGCCGCGCCGATCGCCATGCCCCATATCGTGAGAACGGACTGCCAGACGAATGGGTAAGCTGCTTCTGGCCATTCTGGTCGGCCTCGTCGGGGCCGGAATCGTCCATATCGCGATCATCTTCGCCATTCCCGGCCAAGCCGACAACGACGCCTGGAGCCGCCTGTCGCGGCTCGGCCCCTTGTTTCAGACCGTGCGGATCGGCTTCGAAGAACCCGAAAGCGATCGGCACGCGGCCTCCCCAGCCGGCTTCGTCTTCGTGGACCCCGCCTTTATCGACGTCGCCTGCCGCTTCTCATTGAAGGATGGACCCGCGCGCCTGTTTTCGGACGAGAAGACGCGCTTCTGGACGGCGTCGATCTACGCGCATAATGGCGACAATCTTTATTCGATCAGCGAGCGCGTGGCCCTCGAAGGCCGGCTCGACCTTCTGGTCGGCACCAGCGAGCAGCTCGATCTCGCGCGCATCGAAGGCTCGTCCGGCGATATTCCGACAGTGCCTGTCGCGGTTGCGGGTCAGGACGGCTATCTCACGGTTCGCGTTCTCGTACCGTCCGAGAGCGAGCGCCCCTTCGTGGATCGTTTCGCCCGTTCGGTTACCTGCCGCCCGGCAACGCCCGAGGAAGCCGGCACCACGGAGCCCTGACGGGGCCAGCGCGTTCTGACAACCTCTTTTCAGGCGGCATGAGATATCAGACGCCTCGTCTCACCGCCGAACCAAAAACCCACGGTTTTCGGAAGCGCGGGCATCTGGCTAAGCTTCGGCTCCCATCCCCATTCCAATTCTTATCGAGCGGGACTGCCGAACGCTCAGCGCGCCTGCAAAGTCCGCTCGGCATCAGCTTCCCTGAGATGAATCAAGCATCCGCTTCGTCCACCGCCTTGAAGCTTCGGCGGGCCAGTGTGCGCTCGTCGCTGCGTACGGGCACGAATTCGGCGATCCGCTCCCGCCGGATGCACGGCAGGATCACGATGTTCCCGCCTTCCGGCCCCCGCCATGGGCGGCCTGCCAGATACGGTCTCGGCGACGGAACGAGTTGATGAACCTCAGCCATGTGTTTCCCCTCCTTGATTGAGCCTGACGTCCACTCCTTCCAACGACGCCATGACCTGTGACGGAGCCCCTGGATCGGCGGGCTCATCAGTCGAACCGCCCGTCCTCGAGACTCGATTTATGTCCCGCCGATCGGGAAGCAACCCGACGATTGGCGGGGCAAAGCGCGAGACTGAACCCAGCCTTGCAGGCCCGAAAGATCCCCGCCTTTGCTGATGTCGATTACACGTTTGCAAGGTTAACAGGTTGCTAAGAATTTTGCTCTAATCCTGACGGTTGCATGGCCGCCACACCCTACCCCCTCGGAGCACTATGAAGGACGCAGCACCGCGTATCTTCCGATCCCTTGAACGCCAGTTCGGCCAGGGGGAATTCGACACCGTCGTGGCTGCCGCTGTGGCGACCTTCGGCTCGTTGCGAAATCCGAGCGCCGCGCAGGTGGAGGATCTCAGCCGCCTCGTGGTTCCGCTCTGGAACCGCATCCGAACCGAGACCAAGCGCAATCTGGCGGCTTCCCTGTCCCATGCCGGCCGTGTGCCGCGCTCGCTCGTGGAGCTGATGCTGGAAAGCCCGGTCGAGGTGTCGGCCCCCTTCCTCGTGTCGAGCCCGGTTCTCAGCGAAGCCGATCTGGCGACGCTGGCCGCTTCGCCCGACGAGCGCGTGGCGCGGCTGGTGCGCAACCGCGATGCGCGCGGCATCACCCCGCCGCCTGTTTCCACCAAACCGCAGGTGCAGGTCACGGCGATGCCGCCCGCCGCGCCTTCGCTATCCTCCGAGACGCCCGCGCCCATCCAGGAACCAGAGATCGAAGCGCCTTCGCTGGCGGCCGACTTCCTGTCGGAAACCCCGTTCAACGCCCGCACGCCCGCTCCGGGCCGGCGAATGCCGCCCCGCAACGCGGACGAGGCCCGCGAGCTTCTGCGTCGTCTGGCGACCGCCGGGCGCGGTCCGGCCAAGCCGCAAGCAGCCCCCGATCTGACGGATCTGATGAACGCCGCCTTCTCGCGGGAAGAGGTTCTGTTCTACGAGATTCTGACCGAAATCTTCTCGCTCGAAACCTCCATGCTGGAGCGCATCGTCTCCGAGCCGACGGGTGAAACCTTGGCTGTCGCGCTGAAAGCCTTGAAGGCCAGCCCCGCCGACGCCTTGAGCATTCTCATGCTCCTGAAGCCGGCTGTCGGGCTGGATGTCGCGACTTTCGATTCCATGGCCCGCTTCTATAAGGCGCTTCCCGCCGAAGAATGCCGCAGCCTCATCGTCACCGCGCGCCACGCCCCCCTCACCTCGCCCGAGGTCTACCGCAATGTCGACAACACGCGGCGCGATTTCGGCCGCCGCATCGCCCGCCCGTTGAACCGCGAGGCGAAGGGCTGAGCCGGATTTGAGACGGAAGGCAAAGTCCTGCTCTTTGATGATGCGCATGCGCCCCGGCATAAGATCGGAGCGTCATCCGACCCTCATGGTCCGGGCATCATAGGAGAGCGTCACGCATGGGCGGCGTTGATCAGCAGGATAGCGCGGAGGTCTCCGGCAACTGGCCCAATATCCCCAGCGCCTTCCCGAAGGAAGCGACGGACGACGCTCTGACAAGCCGGACGGTGCGCAAATACGCATCCATCGCATCGACTGTCGTGTCCACAGGTCTTTCCGCGACCAGCAACGCCAAGCATCTGGCTCTGGTGGGCGTCGGCGGCTTGGCGATCGGCGGAACAGCCGGTGTCGGTCTTCTGGTGGCTGGCGGCGTCATGACGGCGGCAGGCATGGCCACATCGGCCGTTTCGTTCAGCAGCACGATGGATCATCTGGAAGGCCTGAGCGACATCGAGCTCACGCACAAGATCGGCCGCAAGAAGCACGCCTGCCGATGCCTCGCCCATCACGAGACGGGCGTGCAGGATCACGCCATGATTCTGAATACGGTCTTGCCCTACATCATCGCCAAGAAGAAGGTCAAAGCCGGCAAGAAGGCAGCCGGCATGGTGGGCCTGTCATTAGTGACGGCCGCTCATCGCCTCGGCAAGGCCGTGTACAAGGGCGTGAAAGGGACAAAGGGTAAGAACCGCAGCCATTACGCCAATATTCTGGCGCGCCACGTCGTGACACATGAGTGCGATCTAGTTCGCAGCATCGTCACCGAATTGTTTTCAGCCGAGGACTACAAAGCGATCCGCCAGATGGGCTCGACATTGGCGGGGGAATTGATCGCAGGGAAGATGAAATCCGTCTGAGCGCGTATCCTACGCGCCGATAGGCGGCGTTTGGCGACGGGCCTGAGATTCCCTGCGGCCAGTCCCCGGCGGAGGATCGGCGAGGGATTCTCGTCGCCCACGAGGCGCCGAAGGCAGTCGATGCCGGCGGCATCGGCGAGGATCGGCAACGAAATGGGTGGCGGAAAGCACCGCCGAGCCGACCCGGGGGAATTTTCGGACAGGCTCTGAAGCAGCTGCCGAACCGTTGGAGGTGATGTCGCCTATACCTCCGAGCGCATGAGAGCGGTTTCGATCAGGTCTTCTTGCGCCTCCGCCCTCCTATGCCTCGCGAGGGCTCACGCCTACCCTTCCTCTTCCACCAGCATCAGATAAACCTCCGGCGTCTCGGTCTCGATCTCCACCATCCAGAAGTCGGGATCGAAGCGGGCTTCGCGCTCCAGGCGCTGGCGCAGCGCATCGTCATCGCTCGCCGCCTCGCGCAGGAAGCGTCTCTCGCCGCCTTCGCCGGCCATGGTCTGCGGCGCGGGGCCGAAGAGTTGCAGCGCGCCCGATCGCCCGCGCACCGCCACGAAGATCGCGCCCGCCGCCTCCGAGCCGCGCCGCTCGACGGCGGCGAAGCCGCCATCGGCAAAGACGCGGCGCAGAAGCGCCGCGACGAAGATTTCACTGGTGAGCCGCATGGGACCGCCGTCAGCGCGACGCCGAAGCGCCGGTCTCGTTCAGCCGGTCCAGCACCTCGCGGCTCGGCTCGCCCGTCACCTCCAGGCTTTCCAGCGCCTGAAAGGTGCGGATCGCCGCGCGCGTGCGCTCGCCCATGATGCCGTCCGCCTTGAGATCGGCGACGCGCGCTTCGGCGAGCTTGGCCTGGATCTGGCGCACCAGATCCGTGTCTGGCCCCGCCCCGATGCCCCCCGTGGCGGCCGGATCCACGGTGCCGCCCGCAGCCAGCCGCGCGATGGGATCGTCGCTCGCGGACGGCGGGTTGGCGGCCTGCCGGAGCTGGCTGAGAAGCAGCGGCGTCGCCATGCCATCCACCTTCAGCCCGCGCGCGGACTGGAAGTCGCGGATCGCCATGTCCGTCGCCTGACCCGGCCGGCCGTCGATATCGGCCTTGTAGTAGCCTTGCTGGGACAAGAGCACCTGCGCCTCGCGCACCAGCGGAAACGGCATGATGCGCGGATCATTGGCCACGGCGTTCGAGGGCGCGGCGACGGCGGCACGCGCGGTCGGCACGGGCGCGGCCTGCGCCGCGCCGGTCAGGCGTGTTTCGGCCAGCCGCGTCGTCTGGGCTCCGCGCGTTGCGAGCATGGGGTGAGGGTGACGCCCCGCCTGCCGGTTCAGCGCATTGTCGGCCACGATTCCGGCCAGCGTCGAGAACAGCGCGAGGCTGGCGAACAGAACCGGCCGGGCCGCGACGATGCCGGCCCCGGTGCGAAGCACGCGGGCTCCGACGTGGCCGGCCGCCGCGCCAAGGCCCGGGCGCTTGTCAGGCCGAGCGGCGGGTCGGGAAGGCTTGCGAGGAGAGACTGGCTTTTTGACGGGCATGGGTCAGGGCAACGACATTTTCGGATGGGGTTTCACCGGCGCGCGGGCGCTCGGCACAATCGGTGGGGATGCGCACCGTAACGGTGGTGCCGCGTCCCTCCAGGCTCGAGATCTCCATGGTTCCGTGGTGAAGTTCGGCAAAGCCGCGTACGAGCGACAGGCCAAGGCCCGTTCCCTCGTATTTGCGGCTAAGCCCCTGAGAGAGTTGCACGAAGGGACGTCCCAGGCGCGCGATGTCGCAAGACGCGATGCCGATGCCCGTATCCGTCACCTGCATCACCAACTCGTCGCGCTCGACCCGAGCGCTCAGGCACACCGTGCCTTCGTCCGTGAACTTGACGGCATTGGCCAGAAGATTGACCAGAATCTGCTGGCACGCCCGGCGATCGGCCGTGACGGTTTCCGCCTCGGGCGCGGTGCGCAGCACGAGCCGCAGTTTCTTGCGCTCGACCTCGCAGCCGACCAGTTCGGCAGCCGCCGCCGCGACATCGGCGACGACGAAGGGCTCCATCGAAAGCTCGTAGCGCCCCGCCTCGATCTTCGAGACGTCGAGCAGCCCGTTGACGATTTCCAGAAGATGCTGGCCCGAGCGACGGATCAGGCCGACATAATCCTTCTGACGGGGGTCGGGAAACGGCCCGAAGGTCTCGCCCTCGAGAAGCTCGGAGAACCCGATAATGGCGTTGAGCGGCGTGCGCAGCTCATGCGACATGGCGGCCAGAAACGCCGTTTCCATGGTCGGCGCGGCGGGCTCGGATGCTTGTGTCTCCTCCGCCTCGGCTTCCAGAACCTCCAGCTCGATGCGCAGGAGATCGCCGAGCTTGCCGCGCACCGGCTCCAGCCTGATAGCGTGGCTGCGGAACGAGCCGGGTTCGGCGCCATGAAGGCGCAGGCGGAGGTTCATTGCGTCGCTGCCCTGGCGCAGGCTGTCCAGAGCCTTCAAGAACAGAACGCGATCGAGAAGGTGCAGCTGCTGGCTGAAGGCGGTCCCCGCCTGGGCTCCATCGAGCGCACGCCCCTCGCCGTCCAGCATCACGCAAGCGCGAGGGCGCACGATCTCCGCACCCGCCTTGGCGCGAAGCGCAAGACGGTGCAGGACGAAGGCGACATAGGCCGTGATGAGAGGCAGCGCGACGACCGTGCCGGCAAAGCCCCGATCCGTCGGGCCCAACCCGTGCAGGGACAGGAAGCCCACGAGACCCGCGCCCAGAAACACGGCCGGCAGCATCAGGCGAAACAGGAGACGCTGGTGCGCCAGCCGCGCCTCGACCGGGCCGACCAGCAGAAGGCAGAGCGGCCAGAAACTGTCGATCTCCACCGCGAGAAGCGAGAGCATGGCCGCAACCAGCGTGTAAAGCCCAGCGGTCGCCAGATCGGTTTCGCCCGTCGCCGCAATGGTGACGGCCGCCATCAGCGCCGCGAAGCCCAAAACGAGCGCGCAGGCGATCGGCATGATCCCGAAGCCGGCCACGCCCAGAAGCGGGGCCGCCATGGCGCAGACAAGGCCCGACATCACGAGCCCGCCACAGATCGAGGCAAGACGGCGCTTGGCGCGCATCGTCGCCGCCGGCACATCGATCATCATCTGACACCGGGAAGCCCAGGCGCTGCCCACGCGGCGAAAGGCACCCGAATGTCCTTCCGTCTGCGCGTATTCCAATGGAATCATCACCGATCCACACGTCCCGGTCGGGGCATCGGGCGTCGTCATGACACCGCCGAACCGCACTTCAACATCCGTCGATCTTGGCTCTTAACCTTTTAAGGAAGCCATAAATTGGGGGTCGGGATCGCCGTTTCGGCGCTCCAAAGCCCGATCCCCGGCGAGTTCTCGAAACATGGTTAATGGTGAATTAACAATGCTTTTCCCTGCGATTACAGCCACTTGAGAATCGCATCCCGTCCGGTTCACCAAGCCCTACCCCCAGGTTTTCCGGCAGCACCCCCTGCAATTTGAAACGGATTCGAGTCAAAAGGGAGCGACCGGATCATGTGCCGGAACAGGGTCTTACGGGTCGTCCGTCCATGCGCTTCTTGATCAAGATCGCCTTCCTGATCGGCCTGATCGCCCTGTTCCTGCCGGGGCACAGGGACAAGGATGGCGCGAGCGACCCCGGCCTTTCGCCGGTGGTTCTTCTTTATGGCGTGCAGCAGGCCTTCTCGGATCTCGGCGGCTTCTGCGACCGATCGCCGGCGGCCTGCGCCAGCGCGCGGGATGCGGCGAGCTTCGTTGTAGCTCGGGTGCAGGAAGGGGCCGTGATCGGCTATGGCCTGATCCGCGAGAAGATGGCCGGCGAAAAGCCCGCGCAGCCTGCCCCGAATGACCCGCCCGTGCCGCCGCGCGCCTATACGCCGCCCGGCACCGCCCGCCCCAACGCCTCGATCACGACCGGCAGCGTCGCGCCTGGTGCGCCGGCGGCCCTGTCCTTCGCCGCGCCCGAGCGCCCCGCGCCCACGCCCATCGCGATCCGGCCCGCCCTGCAGACGCCTGCGCCCAACGCGACCGCCGCGCGGCCGCTGCCGCAGCCCTATCGCAAGCCCGTTCCGGCTGATGCCCCCGCAGCCGCCAAGGCGCCCGAATCCAAGACGCCGGCGATGTCCCAAGCGGCGAAGACGGCCGAGGTCGCGCCGCCGATTCCCGACCGTGTTCCGGGCAGCCCCAAGCCGTTTCGGATGCCGGCCATGGCGGGCGGGGCCGACGAGCCGCTCCATCCCGTGCCGCAGGCGATTCTGCCGCCTGAGCGCGCGCCGTTGCCGCGCTTTGCGCCCCGTGCCTGACAAGCCAGTCCCCTCTCCTTATATGGAGGCTTGAAGAGCGGTACGCGGCAGGGAATCGACCATATGAGAACGATCGAAGACATCCAGAGCGATTTCGAGCTTCTGGACGATTGGGAAGATCGCTATCGCTATGTGATCGAGCTGGGCCGCGAGCTGCCGCCGCTGGCGCCCGAAGACATGAACGAGGCGACCAAGGTTCCTGGCTGCGTCAGCCAGGTCTGGCTGACCAGCGCCAGCGACGGCGCGAGCCCGCCGCATTTGACCTTTGCCGGCGCGTCGGACGCCCATATCGTGCGCGGTCTCGTCGCCATCGCGCTGGCGCTTTATTCCGGCCGCAGCGCGCCCGAGATTCTCTCCACCGACGCCGAAACCCTGTTCACGAGCCTCGGCCTGAAAGAACACCTCACGCCGCAGCGCTCCAATGGTTTGCGCTCCATGGTGGCCCGCATCCAGCGCGACGCCAAGCTGGCGCTGGACGCGGCGGCCTGACATTCATCAGCTGGAGCCGGCCTTCCAGCCGCGCAGCCGGCCGCTCCCCTCCCCTGCCTGATGAACGAGGCCATAGTGCCGGGCGAGCGCGCCGAGCCCGGCCTTGAGCAGGAGCTTGGCCGAGCGCACGGGCCAATGGCGCTCGCGCTCCACCTGCTCCGTGCCTTTCAGGAAGCAGCAGATATCGATCAGCACGCCCGATAGTTCCGGGCCGACGGCCTGCAGCGCGACCTGAACCCGCCACCGGCAATCCAGCGCCGCGTCGGACAGATCGGCCTCGCCATTCCGGCTGCCGCCGCCGGGCATACTGTCCCAGCGCTGGGTGACCGAGGGCATCATCGCGCCGCGCGTCCAGTCGCGGCGCAAGCGCTCGCCGGCCTCCGCCTCAGGCCCCGAAAGCCAGGCTTGCCCATCGGCCCCCTTGCGGGTGGCCAGCCGCGCCAAAGGCGATTCGTCGTCGATCTTGCGCGCGCCCATCAGAACCCCTCCCCATGTTCGCCTGGCAGCGTCAGCTGGCGGCAGGCGCGCGACAATTGCTCCATGCGCGTCAACAGCCGATCGAAATCGGGATCGTCACGTTCGTCCTCGATCCGCTGCAAGGCATAGGCGACGCTCGTTCGATCCCGCCCGAACCCTTTGGCGACGAAGACCAGCGGCAGCTGAAAGGCGACATGGGCGAGGTAGATCGCCGTGTGCCGAGCATGGGCGATGTCGGCGCGCGCCCGGCGCGGAGATAGGATGTCGGGCGCGGCAATACCGAAGAAGGCCGAGACGATCTCGGCCGACACCTGGCATTGCAGCCGCTGCTGCTGGGGGGGAATGGGCAGGAAGCGAGGCAGCGGTCGCGGACCCGGATTCGGCCGATGGCTTTGGGGAGGCATGAATGTCCTCTTTGGAATCACAAGGCCGAAGGCTAAGCCATGCCCAGCGCATGTAGGATTATTTTCTTATATGTTCTCTTTTTGTTCTAGCATCAAACCCAGATCCGCCAAGGGTTTGAGACCCGCTTTTCCACAAGCGCAGAGCGAAAAGCCGGCGAACTTATCCCCCGATCGGCCGATGGCCTCACCTTCGTGGGACATCCCGACCCCGGAGACAGTCCCATGCTGCCCAAATCCAACTCTTCCGCCATCGCGCGTTTCGAAGCCGAGCTTCGTCAGGCGGCGCGCGTCTTTGCGGCCCGCGATCTCGCTCGCCCCGAAACCGGCGAAGCGGCCGCGCTCGCCTTTGCGCGCCGCGTCGGGCTCGTGTCGCTGAAGGAAAACCATTTGAACGAGATCGGCACGGATGTGCGCGCCAAACTCGCGGCCCGTCTGGAAGAGGAGAACGCACGTCTTTTGCGAGCAGCCCGCCGCCAAGCGCCCGGCTATGATCTCAATCGCCATATGGCCATACGCCGAGCCTTGAACGCACTCGTCGCGGGCTGCGCCGCCCCGGCCTTGGCCCAGCCAACGCCCGACAAGCCGCTTTCGGGCCGCGAGTTGAACAGCCGTTTCCGTGCCCATGCGCGGCGGCGACCGGCTCACCCCGGTGAGACAGCGTCCGGCGCGAGCCGCGTCAGCAGCTCTTCGAGATCGCCGGCGATGGCCCTGTCGCTGGCCGCCTGCATGGCGCGGTAACGCCGGATCACCTCCAGCCCCAGCGCGGTCAAGGCCGCGCCGCCATGCCCCGCGCCGCCGCGATGCATCTCGACCAGCGGCGCGTCGAACGTGGTGTTCAGTTCCTCCACCAGCGTCCAGGCGCGCTTGTAGCTCATGCACATGCGCCGCCCGGCCGCGGCGATCGAGCCGGTGTCCCCGATGCCTTCCAGAAGATCGATCCGCCCCGGCCCGACGATCCGCTTCTCGCCGAAGACGAATCGCAGGCGCGTGACATGGGAGGCGGTGGGTTTTGGCGTAGTCTCGTCCATGCGGGGCTGCTCGCGGTGGGTCTGCGGGTCGCCAAGCTAACGAGTGTCGCCGCCCCTGCCCAGACCCGCCGCCGGGCTCAGTCGTTGTGGACCCGGTAATGCAGTTTCACGATTCCGTCCTGGCCCGCCTCGCAGGAGAGAAGCTCCAGCTTGCGCGAGCCGCGCCAGTCCGGCCTGATATCGAAGAGGCTCGGCGCGTCCGGCCGCCCGTCCGTCAGCGGCAGGACGAACTGCACGATCTCGTCCACCAGCCCGGCATTCAGGACCGATCCGTTGACCCCGCCCCCGCCTTCCAGAAGCAGGCGCTGGATGCCGAGATCGCGCGCCAGAATGTCCATCACCTTGGCAAAGTCGATCTCGTCCTTGCCGCCGAAGATATAGGACACGCCGCGCTTGCGCAGGAAGGCGAGATAATCGTCGGACACCCCCTCCGCGAGAATCGCGACGAAATGCTCGCCGTCGATATGGTCGCGCTTCCAATTCAGCTTGCCGGTGCGATCGACGGCAATGGCGAACTTGCCCGCCTTCGGCTGAGCATACCAGTTCGTGCGCTCGATCGGCTGGGTGGCGAGCCCCCGCTCCCATTCGCCGCCCGCGTCGAAATCCTCTTCCATCGTCACGCGCCCGACCAGCCAGGCATCGCCCTGGAGTTCTTCATGAGCCGATTCGAAGATGTCGGACGGAGCGTCGATCGCCCAGTCCTGCGTGAGGACGCGGCCGTCGATGGAGGTCATCATGAGGCAGAGAATATGAGGCTTCACAGAGGATCGCTTTCCAGAACACAAGTGAAAACGAAAACGCCGGCCCGAAGGCCGGCGTTCCCGAACTCGAAAGGCCGACGGCCGATCAGGCCGCCTGCTTCGTCTCGGCCAGCGAGGCCATGTCGATCACGAATCGATAATGAACGTCGCCCTTCACCGTGCGGTCGAAGGCTTCGTTGATCTCGGCGATCTTGATCGTCTCGATGTCGCAGGAAATCCCATGCTCGGCACAGAAATCGAGCATCTCCTGCGTCTCGGCGATGCCGCCGATCAAGGAGCCCAGCACCGTCTTGCGGCCGAAGATGAGGTTCACGCCGCTCACCGGCGGGTCGAGCGGGCCGATCACGCCGACGATGATATGGGTGCCGTCGCGCTTCAGCGTCGCGATATAAGGGTTCAGGTCGTGCGGCACGGGCACCGTGTCGAGGATGAAGTCGAACGTACCGGCGAGCGCCTTCATCTCTTCGTCGTTGGTCGAGAGCACGACATGGGTGCAGCCGAGTTCGCGCGCTTCGGCTTCCTTGGAGGCCGAACGGGTGAAGAGCGTCACCTCCGCGCCCATGGCGACGCCGAACTTGATCGCCATATGGCCGAGGCCGCCGAGCCCCACCACGGCCAGCTTCTGGCCCTTAGCAAGGCCGACATGCTTCAGCGGCGAATAGGTCGTGATGCCCGCGCAGAGCAGCGGGGCTGCGGCGGCGAGATCGAGATTCTCGGGCATCCGCAGAACGAACTTGTCGCGGACGATGATCTGATCGCTATAGCCGCCATAGGTCGGCTGCCCGTCGCGACGATCCTCGCCGGCATAGGTCGGCGTCATGCCGTTCTCGCAATATTGTTCCAGCCCCTCGGCGCAGGACGGGCATTCCTGGCAGGAATCGACCATGCAGCCGACGCCGACTTTATCGCCGACCTTGTAAGTGCTGACAGCCGATCCGACCTCGACCACGCGGCCGACGATTTCGTGGCCCGGCACCAGCGGGAAGGTCGCGACGCCCCAGTCGTTATGGGCCTGATGGATGTCGGAATGGCAGACGCCGCAATGGGTGATCTCGATGCGGACATCATCCTCGCGCAGGTCGCGCCGCTCGAAGCTCCAAGGCTTCATCGGGGCGCCGGCTTCCGTGCAGGCAAAACCGTAGCTGGGTGTCATGGTGCAATCCCTTCTGGCGCATCGGCTGTCTCAACCGGTCGCGCGCGAAATATATGCTGCGATCGCTGCGCGGCCAGTGCAAAACGAAAGCTTGGCTGACGACCCCGGCCCCGCGCGTCTGTTCTCCACGGCTATTCCTGCATTCATGCCGCTTGTGGCGTTCGCCATTGTTGGCTAGCGATCAACCATCAGGCTTGGGAGGCATTCGCCTATGATCGTGGTTTTCGGCTCGTTGAACGTCGATTTGGTCTGCCGGGTCGAGGCGATTCCCAAGCCCGGCGAAACCGTGCTCGCGCCGCGCTACGAGCGGATGCCCGGCGGCAAGGGCGCCAATCAGGCGACGGCCGCCGCGCGTGCCGGCGCGCAGACGCTGTTTGCCGGCGCGGTCGGGCGCGATTCCTTCGGCGAGGAAGAGGCCGCGATCCTGGAGCGCGAAGGGATCAACGTGTCCGCGCTCGCCCGCGTCGAGGAGGCGACGGGTTGCGCCTTCATCACGGTCGCGGCCGATGGCGAGAACGCCATCACCGTGGCGAGCGGCGCCAACCGCCTGGCCGACGCGGCGAGCCTTGCCTCGGTCTGGGCCAAGGCCCCCTCGGCCCTCGTGCTCCAGATGGAGCTGCCCTTTGAGGAGACTTTGCGGGCGGCGCGCGAGGCGCGCGACCATGGGGTGCGCGTGGTCCTCAATCTCGCGCCCGTGCCTGTCGGCGTCGATTCGGCTTCGCTGCGCGCGCTCTTTGCCGCGAGCGACATTCTGATCGTCAACGAGCATGAACTGGCCGAATCGGCGGCGATCCTGTCCGTTTCCGGCGCGGATGCCGACAGTCTCGCCAACGCTCTGGCCGTGGAGGCGGGCATCACCGTTCTCGCCACGCTCGGCGGCGACGGCGCGCTGATCGCGACGGGCCAAGGCGTGAGCGAACGTTTCCGCGCGCCTCGCATCGAGCCGGTGGACACGACCGGCGCGGGCGACACGCTCTGCGGCGTTCTGGCCGCCGGTCTCGACGCCGGCCTCTCCCTATCCGATGCCACGCAGCGCGCCGTCGCGGCCGCTTCGCTCGCCTGTCTCTCGTTCGGCGCGCGCAGCGCCATGCCGAAGGCGGAGGCGATCGACGCGTTCCTGGCTGGGGGGCAGGCCTGATGGCGGGAGCCTCCAAGCCGCGTATCGCCTTTCTCGGCGAATGCATGGTCGAACTCTATCACCGGCCCGGCGACGAGGTCGGCGTCATGCGCCGCACGGTCGGCGGCGACACGCTGAACGCCGCCGTCTATTGCCGCCGCGCGCTCGGCGAGACCGACGCGGCCGATGTCCATTACGTGACCCGCGTCGGCGACGACGCCTTCGGCCTCGAAATCCCTGCCTTCATCCAGGACGAAGGCGTCGAGACGGAGCATGTCGAGATCGCCAAGGGCGAGACGACCGGGCTCTACGCCATCTCGCGCGACGACAAGGGCGAGCGGTCCTTTTCCTATTGGCGCTCGGCCTCGGCCGCGCGCCGCCTTTTTGCCGAGGCCCGCGACGAGGCACTGGAAGCGGAGCTCGAAACGTTCGACGGGCTCGTCTATTCCGGCATCTCCCTCGCCATTCTCTCCCCCGAAGGACGCGAGCGGCTTCTGGCACTCGCCGGCCGCATGAAGGTGGCGGGCCGCATCGTCGCCTTCGACGGCAATTATCGCCCTCGCCTTTGGGCTTCGAGGGAGGAAGCGGCAGAGACCATCGCCCGCGCCCATGCCCATGCCAGCCTCAGCCTGCCGGGTCTCGACGACGAGCAGGTTCTCTATTGCGATCCGGATGCGACCAGCGCTGTGCGCCGCCTCCTCGCGCTCGGCGCGACCAGCGCCATCGTGAAATCGGGCGGCGAACCGGCCCTTCTGGGTGACGCCACGGGCCTGCGCGAAGTCGCGGGCGTGAAGGCGCCGCGCATCGTGGACACGACCTCGGCCGGCGACAGTTTCAACGGCGCGGCGCTCGCCGCTCTTGTCAGCGGCGCGAACCTGGAAGAGGCCGCGCGCGCGGGCCATCGCATGGCGAGCGCCGTGATCGGCGAATATGGCGCGATCGTTCCGCGCGAGGCGACATGGTGGGCCGAGGGCCCGCGCCAAAACTGAACAAACCAAAGGCGCCGGATCGCTCCGGCGCCTTTTCTCTTTGTGCCGGGCCGATCACTCGGCCGCGATGCGATGTCCGTTCGTCGGCAGGCCGGCGAGGATCTTGTCCAGCGTCATCGGATAGTCGCGCACGCGCACGCCGCAAGCGTTGTAGATCGCGTTGGTCACCGCCGCGCCGACGCCGCAGATGGCGAGTTCCCCGATTCCCTTGCCGGCCAGCGGGCTTGCCGCATGGTCGCGCTCCGGCATCAGAACCACTTCGAGCTGCGGAACGTCCGCATTCACCGGCACGTGATATTCGGCCAGATCGTGGTTCACGAGAAGGCCGTTGCGCACGTCCACCACCAGCTCTTCGGTCAGCGCCGTGCCGATGCCGAAGATCTGCCCGCCATAGCACTGGGACGTCGCCGTCTTCTCGTTGAGAATGCGGCCCGCCGAACCGACCGTCAGGAGCCGACGCACGCGCACTTCGCCGGTGACGGCATTGACGCCGACCTCGCAGAAATGCGCGCCATAGCTCGCCTGATGGGTGTTCTGAGACGTCTTGCCCGGCTTGAAATTGCCGGTCATCACGATCGGGCCATCGGACAGGACCTGCGACAGCGGCGTCTGGCGATTGCCCGAGATCACCGTTCCGTCCTTCAGCGTCATGTCCTCGGCCTTGACGCCGAGCTTCTTGGCCAGCGCCTCGACGATGCCCTCGCAGGCCGTGTAGACGGCCGAGCCCGAGGAGTTCGCGCCCCAGGAGCCGCCGGAGCCTGGTGCCTGCGGCAGGCGCGAATCGCCGAGGCTTACCTCGACATTCTCATGCGGCAGACCCAGCATCTCGGCCGCGATCTGCTGCAGGATCGTGTAGGTGCCGGTGCCGATATCGGTCATATCCGTCTCGACGCTGGCATGGCCGCTGCCGAGCAGCGTGACGCGAGCGGACGCTTGCTGGAGCATGTTCTTGCGCGAGGCCGCGGCCATGCCCATGCCGATCAGCCATTCACCCTCGCGCCGCGCGCCGGGCTTGGTCGAGCGGTTCGCCCAGCCGAAGCGGCGTGCGCCCTCGTCCATGCAGTCCACCAACATGCGCGAGGAGAAGGGCAGCCCGTCCTGCGGATCGACCTCTGGCTCGTTGCGCTTGCGGAACTCGATTGGATCGAGCCCCAGCTGCTCGGCCATCTCGTCCATGGCGTTTTCGAGCGCCAACATGCCGACCGCCTCGCCCGGCGCGCGCATGGAGGAAGAGAGCAGCAGGTTCAGGTTCACCTTGCGATGCGTCACCTGCCGATTCTCGCCGGCATAGAGGAAGACCGTGGAGATGCCGGCGGGCTCGAAGAACTCGTCGCCGCGCGAATTGCTGGTGATCGTGTCATGGGCGATCGCCTGGATGCGCCCGGCCTTGTCGGTGCCGAGTCGCACACGCTGGATCGTGTCGGAGCGGCGCGAGGTCGCCTGATAGACCTGCTGGCGGGTCAGCATCACCTTGACCGGCCGCCCCAGCTTGCGCGACGCCATGGAGGCGAAGACGCTTTCCGGCCCGATGCCGAGCTTGCCGCCGAAACCGCCGCCGATATAGCGGTTCACCATGTGAACCTTGGACGCGGAGATACCCAGCGCCTTGGCCAGCTGGCTCACATTGGTGGATACCAGCTGATAGCAGCCATAGAGCGTCAGCTCGCCATCCTTCCAATCCGCCACGGCGGAATGGGGCTCCATGGCCGAATGGCTCTGGCTCGGCGTCGTATAGGTGACGTCGAACTGCACCTCCGCCTCGGCAAAGGCCTTGTCGAAATCGCCGCGCTTCACCGTCGAGGGCATGGCGCCCGAGCCCTTGGGCGGCTCGTAGGCGTTCTCCTTCTCGGCCTCGAGGTCGTAAACGCCCTCGACCGGCTCGAACTCGACCTCGACCAGACGGGCGGCATCACGCGCGATCTCGAAGCTTGTCGCGACGACGAGGCAGATCGGCTGGCCGTAATGCACGACCTCGCCCTTGATCGCGGCCGGCATGTTGTCGTTCGGATCGGCCGAGGCGCGTGGGCCATCGTCCTCGTAGATCACGTCGAGCACGCCCGCCTTGGCGAGCGCGGCCATCGTGTCCACGCGCTTGATGCGCCCCGCGCCGGTGCCCGCCGTCACGACGAAACCATAGGCGACCTCAGGCCCGGTCATGTTCTCGTAGGCGTAGCGCGCCCGGCCGGTGACCTTCAGCGGTCCCTCGAACCTGTCGATGCCCTTGCCGATGACATTCTGAACGCCCGCGTCGAGACGGGTCTCACCGACCGGCTCGTTCATCTTGAGATTGAACGTATCCATCAGCTCTCTCCACGCGTTGCGTCATGCAGAACGGCCGGCAGGGTGCGGCGCGTCAGCTCGATCTTGAAGTCGTTGTCGCCGAAGCCCTTGGCGTCCTTCAGAAGGATGTCGGCGGCCTTGGCAAAGAGCTGATCGCTGGGCGTCTCGCCCTTCAAGGCGTCCTCCACCGCCGCGTCGCGCCAGGGCACGGTGCCGAGCCCGCCGAAAGCGAGCTTTGCCTCGGCGATACGCCCGTCTTCCATCCGCACGATCGCGGCGATAGAAACGAGCGCGAAGGCATAGGACGCGCGGTCACGCACCTTGCGATAAAGATGCACGCCGTCCACGGGCTTGGGCAGGCGCACAGCGGTGATGAGTTCGCCGGGCTCCAGAATCGTCTCGATCTGCGGGGTGCCGCCGGGCAGGCGATGAAGCTCCGCGATCGGAATGTCGCGCGTCGAGCCGTCGCTTTTCTGCGTCTCGATCACGGCATCCAGCGCCCGCATGGCGACCGCCATATCGGAGGGGTGGGTCGCGATACAGGCTTCCGAGGTGCCGAGAATGGCGAGGATGCGGTTGAAGCCTTCGCGCCCGTCGCAGCCCGAGCCTGGCTGGCGCTTGTTGCAGCGCGCCGTCGTCTCGTAGAAATAGCCGCAGCGCGTGCGCTGGAGAAGATTGCCGCCTGTCGTCGCCTTGTTGCGAAGCTGGCCCGATGCGCCCGCCAGAAGAGCGCGGGAGAGAACTGCATAATCGCGCCGGACGCGTTCGTCGGCCGCCAGCTCGCTGTTGGTGACCAGCGCGCCGATGCGCAGGCCCCCATCCGCCTCTTCGATCGATTTGAGCGCGAGGCGGTTGATATCCACCAGCTTGTCCGGCGTCTCGATCTGGAGCTTCATCAGGTCGAGAAGATTGGTCCCGCCCGCGATGAACCGGACACTGGCCTCGGCGGCGATATGGGCGGCCTCGCGCGGATCGCTCGCGCGCTGATATTCGAACTGTTTCACGCCGCGTCCCTCCCCTTGGCGGTGCGGATCGCGTCCACGATGTTGGGATAGGCCGAACAGCGGCAGATATTGCCGCTCATGCGCTCGGAAATCTCGGCGTCGGTGAGATCCACCTCGCCGTCCAGCGTCTCGGTCACGTGGCTCGGCCAGTTCTCGCCGGCCTCCTTCAACATGCCGACGGCCGAGACGATCTGGCCCGGCGTGCAATAGCCGCACTGATAGCCGTCGTGATGGAGGAAGCTTTCCTGCATCGGGTGCAGATGGCCGGGCTCACCCAGACCTTCGATCGTCGTGATCGCATCGCCCTCGTGCATGATGGCGAGGGTCAGGCAGGAATTGATCCGCCGGCCGTTGACGAGAATCGTGCAGGCGCCGCACTGGCCGTGGTCGCAGCCCTTCTTCGTTCCCGTCAGCGCCAGATGCTCGCGCAGAGCGTCGAGCAGCGAGGTCCGGGGGTCGAGGTCCAACTCGTGGTCGGCTCCATTGACGTTCAGTCGCATGACCGATGCCGCTCCTTGTAACGTTTCCAGATTGGACAACGCAGCTAGGGCGGCTTGGGTGCATGGAAATCCGCGACGCGGGTCGTCGGGGGTGACCTTTTGTCTTCAAACGCTTAGGCGCGACCGAACACAGACGCTTAGAAGCCGTCCGTCAGCTCGCTCGGGGCGGGCTGCGTGCGGCCCGGCGGCAGGGCGAGACGCCCGCCGGTCATCGGCTCGGGCGCGCCTGTCGTGGTCGGGAAGCTGATCGGCAGTCCGCGCAGCGAGCGCACAGCGAGATAGGCGAAGCATTCGGCCTCCACCGTGTCGCCGCGCAGGCCCAGCGCGTCGGCATTCTCGACCTCGACATGCGCGCGCTCGGCGATCTCGCGCATCAGAACCGGATTGCGCCGCCCACCACCGGCGACGACGAGGCGTGTTGGCCGATGCGGCAGCAGATCGAGCGCGCGGCCCACCATGCCGGCCGTCACGGCGGTCAAGAGCGCCGCGCCGTCCTCGGTGGATAGGCCCTCCGCCATGGCGGCGGAAAAGTCGTTGCGGTCGAGCGATTTCGGATAGGGCCTCACACAATAGGGGTTGGCGAGAATCGAGGCGAGTCTCGCCTCGTCCACATGGCCCTTGGCCGCCGCCACGCCGTCGCGGTCCATCTCGGCGCCCAGGCGCCGGCCCATCCAGTCGTTGAGCGGAGCATTGGCCGGGCCTGTATCGAAAGCCTGCATCGAACCATCGGCCGCGACCCAGGTCACATTGGCGACGCCGCCGAGATTGAGAAAGGCCGTCTCCTCGCCCGCGCCGATCCGCCGCAAAAGCGCGCGGTGATAGAGCGGCGCGAGCGGAGCCCCCTGCCCGCCCGCCGCGACATCGGCCGAGCGGAAATCATAGACCACGGGAATGCCGAGCCGACCGGCCATCAGCTGGCCGTCTCCAAGCTGGCGCGTCGCGCCCAGCCGCTCGGGCGTGCGCGCCCGGTGCAGGACCGTCTGGCCATGAAAGCCGATCACGCCGACATCCTCGGCCGAGATGCCCTCATCCTCCATCATGGCGGCGATGGCATCGGCCTGGGCGATCGTCAGCGCGCGCTCGGCCTCTGCAAAGATCTCCGGCTCCGGCCCTTCAAAGCCCCATTCGGCGGCCTCGGCCAAGGTTTCCTTGAGAAGAGGACGGATGTCGCGGCGATAGGGGGCGAGCAGGGTCGGGCCGAATTCCTCGATCCGCTCGCCATCGGTGCGCAGCATGGCGATGTCGACATTCCCGTCCAACACCGTTCCGGTCATCAGACCGATCGCCCAGATCGCCATGGCTGCCCTCGAATCACTCACGAAAATGCTGCATGTGATGGCAGGCAGGCTTCGCGCCAAGCTGACCTGACGCTTTTCGCGGTGAGAGCCAAGTCACGTCTAGCTAACGATCGCGCGATCCGTCACCCGCCGCCAGGACGTTCCGTCGCTGAAGGCCAGCACCGCGCCGCCCGCCTCGTCCGAAACATGGATAATCTGCCCCGCGCCAGCGGAGGCCGCCGGCAGGGACGCCTTGGCGTAGCTGCCGACGCGCAAGGCTCCGCCGAGGTCGAGTGCGCAGACCGGCGCTTCGCTTCGCCCGATAGCGACACGGCCCGAGCCGGCCGCAACGCGCACAGCATCGCGAAAGCTCGCCCCATCGGCCGAGACGCGAATCGTCAGGTCGTCGGAGCCCGTCAGGCCGATCTCGGCGCGGCCCGACCAGTTGGTCTGGAACAGGACCGAGGCCGTGCGGCCGTTGGCGGCCTTGTTGATGATCTTTCGCGCGTCGCCGCTGCCGGGCGTTCGGGCATCATGCGTCAGAAGTTCGCTATCGGCGGCGACGGTGAGGCGGTTCGTGCCGGTCGCATCCGCGTTGATGCCCAGCCGATCCGCCTGCCGTGGGCGGAACGGGCGGTCGGTCCAGCCGGCTCCATCGAACAGAAGAAACGCACCGGTATCCCCAACATAGGCCACCTGCCCCCCGACCGGGCTCACCTCCACGAAGCCGCCATCCTCGAACAGGGCGAGCGAGCCCGCTTTCATCGCCGCCCAGCGCGCGCCCTTGGCCGAGGACGGCAGAATGTAAAGCTCGCCCTCCTTGGCGCTGGCCGGCTCCTGCGCCAGCGTCGCCGAGACGACGGCGGTCTGCACGAGCACATCGAGCCGGCGCATCGCGTCGTTCACGGTGACGTGCTTTTGCGCCTGCTGCGGCAGAACGAAGGGAAGGTCGAGGCGGGGCGAGGCAGACATGGCGGCGCGTCCTTGGCACGGGTTTCATCGCGCCGAGCTTAGGTTCGCGCCGTCAGGGCGGGGATAGATGGGGGATAGTTCGCGGAGAGTTTCGCCTCAGCGTGGCTCTACCTCGTCCACGATCTGCACCGCATCCGGCGCACCGGACACCGCAGCGGCCCCCGAAGCCGTGGTCGAGACGGCCAATTTCTGCTCGCGCAGGAAAATGAACACGCCCGACGCCGTGATGATCGCCGCGCCGAGAAGCAGGCTGACCCTCGGCGTTTCCCCAAACAACACCACGCCGAACAGAATCGCCCAGACGATCAGCGTGTACTGATAGGGCACGACGACGGAGGCCGGCGCGATCAGGAGCGAGCGGTTGACGCAGACATGCGCCACCATGGACACGATGCCGAGCAGGCAGAGAAAGCCGAGGTCGAAGGTGCTCGGATGCACCCAGCCGATCGGCGCCAGCACCATGCCGGCGATCAGCGCGGCACTTGTCTGCCAGGCGATCAGCGTCACCTCCCCGCTCTTGGCGAGAATGCGCGTCGAGATCATCAAAAGCGCGTAGCAGAAGCTCCCGCCGACCGCGATCAGCGCCGGCCAGCCGGCATTCACGAGGTCCGGCCCGAGCGCGACGAGCACGCCCACGAAACCGCAAAGCACCGCGCTCCAGCGCACCCAGCCGACGCGCTCCTTCAGAATCAGGGCCGACAGCGCCGTCACGTAGATCGGCCCGGCCAGATAGAAGGTCATGACATTGGCGAGCGGAAGATAGCTCAGCGCCCAGTAGAAGAAGCCGACCTCCAGCGTCGAGCCCAGAGCGCGCGCGATCTGGAGCCTCGGCCGCGTTGGCCGGATTACGCGGCCCCAGCCCTCACGCTGGACGAAGGGGGCGACCACGATCAGCGCCGCGATGCTGCGCAGGAGCAGAACCTGGCCGACCGTATAGGTGCTGACCAGCCATTTGCCCATCGCGTCGTTCACCGCGAACAGGAATACGCCCAAGAGCATGAAACCGACGCCCAGAAGCGCGTTGGACGAGGCGGGAGAGGAAGCGGGCTGCGAACTCATGACGGACGGACATCCAGGCGGGCACGTGCTTCGGGCGTGAAGCGCAGGTTGCGCCTATACCCCCGGCGGCACGGTTCCAAGTGGAATCGCGACCTCGATCGGACGCTGCTTCGTTAGCCGTGTTCGGGCGGCTCGGCGCGGGCCTCGCGGAAGGCGCGGCTGAGATAGGGCGAGCCAACCAGCCCGAACCGCCAAGGCTGTTCCACGCCCTTGGTGATGCCGATTCGCGGCCCCGTCACCAGCCGGAGCGGGCCGACCGGCGCCGTCAGGCGAAAGGGTGGTATGGACAAGTCGAGGCCATCCTGACCCCGATCGATCCCGAGCGCCTGCGTCAACCGCCCTGGCCCCGAGCACAGGAGCTTTGGCGCGTGCGTCCCCCTCCGCTCGGCCATCACCTCCAGTCCCGCCAAAGGCTCCAGCGCCCGAATCAGAACGGCGCTGCCGCGTGTCCCGGCATCGCAGACGATATTGAGGCACCAATGAATGCCATAGGAACGGTAGACATAGGCGCGCCCAACCGGGCCGAACATGGCGCGGTTGCGCTCGGTCTCGCCGCGAAAACTATGCGAGGCCGGATCGTCCGCCCGGTAAGCCTCCGTTTCCACGATGCGCCCGCCGACGCCCCGCCAGAACAGCGCCGCTCCGATCAGCCGCGCGGCCAGCGTCACCGCATCGAGGGCCAGCCATTCGGCCGGGAAAAGAGGAGCATCAGCGGCGTCGGACATGCGGGCTCGGATCGTTCGATGGGCATTGCCTGCAAGTCGGCCTCCCTTGCAGAGCTTTCAACCCGATCTTCTCCGATCGAGAAGCGAAGGAAGCGTCTTGACAGGAAGCGCCATCGATCCGTATATGCCGCCCATGCTCGAACGGCCCAACGGCCACGGGCGCTTGCGGCGATACGCCGCTTGTTTTGAAGTGGCAGTGTAGCTCAGCTGGTTAGAGCGTCGGATTCATAACCCGAAGGTCGGTGGTTCAAGTCCACCCACCGCCACCATTCAACCCCCGTATCCTGCTTATCCATGACAAGATGATGCGAGTTCATGCCGATCGCATGTGCTGAATCATCTGGCATTTCCCCACCCGCGCGGCCAATAGAGACTCATGCGATGCCGCGCGAAGGCGCGGAATCGGTGCAGATGCAGCGCATGAGGACATCCAGCATGACCATTCGGATCGCCGTGATCGGCTGCGGCCAGTGGGGGCAGAACCACGTTCGCACCCTCAAGGAAATCGGTGCCCTCGCCGCCCTGTCGGACGGCAATCCCGAGCGGGCCGCCGCCCTATCCGAGCGATTCGACGTTCCGGCGCGCTCTACCGACGACATTCTGGCCGACGAGACGATCCAGGGTCTCGTCCTCGCCCTGCCCCCGCGCCTGCATGGGCCGACGGCGCGGCGCGCCTTTCAGGCTGGCAAGGATGTGCTGATCGAAAAGCCGATCGGGCTCGACCTGTCGGATGCCAAGGAGACCGCGCGGGTCGCCAAGGCCGAGGGCCAGCTTCTCATGGTCGGGCATGTCCTGCGTTTTCATCCCGTGTTCGAGGCTTTGGATGCGCTCGTGCGCGCGGGCGCGATCGGCGAGCTGCGCCATATCCTCTCGACCCGCCTCGGGCTCGGCCGGTTCCTCGGCATGGATGCCGTCTGGGATCTCGCGCCGCACGATCTGTCTCTGGTTCTGCATATGGCGGGCGGCGCGCCGGAGTGTGTCGAGACGCTGCGCCGCACCGTGCTCAGCGACGAGACGGACGCCGCCGATATCGCGCTTCGGTTCGCGAACGGCCTGACCGGCGAGATCCACGTCTCGCGCGTCTCGCCCTATCGCGACCGCCGCTTTTCGGTGATCGGAACGGAGGGGATGCTGACCTTCGACGATCTGGCGCCGGAAGGGCAGAAGCTCGCGCTCTACCGACACAAGGTCTGGCGGGACGGCGCGCATTTCGCCTTCCAGGGCGCCGACGCCGATTACCAGCAGACCGAGCCCGGCCTGCCGCTCGACCGGGAACTGCGCCATTTCATCGACTGCATCGCGACGCGCGCCGAGCCGCGCACGGGCGCGGCGGAAGCGGTCGAGACGGTGCGTATCCTGAACCTCGCCTCGCCCCGCGCGCCGACGGCCTGACGCGCCCTCAGGCGGCGCGAGACGCCGCCGATACGGGCTCGGTGCGCGCGATGACGCCGCCGCCCAGAACCTGAACGCCGGCCCCTTCGCCGTCGTAGAAGACGCAGGCCTGCCCCGGCGAGACGCCCTCTTCGCCGGCGGCGAGTTCCACGAAGACCTCACCGCCACCCAGCCCGAGCCGGGCCGGCGCCGGCGGGCGGGTGGAGCGAATCTTGACGAAGAGCGACCGCTCACGCGCGGCTGCCTCGTGCAGCGGCTCGCCGCCCAGCCAGTTGACGTCGCGCAGCGCCAGACGGCGAGTGGCCAGAGCCTCGCGGGGGCCGACGGTGACGGTACGCGTCCGGGCGTTGATCGCCACGACATAGAGCGGCTCGCCGGAGGCAAGACCCAAGCCCCGCCGCTGGCCGATCGTGAAATTCACGATGCCGGCATGTTCGCCGAGATGACGCCCGTCCACATGCACGAGATCACCCGGCGCGCCCGCATCGGGCTTCAGCTTGGCGATCACATCGCTATAGCGCCCCTTGGCGACGAAGCAGATGTCCTGGCTGTCGGGCTTGGATGCGACACCCAGATCGAAGCGGGCCGCGATCTCGCGCGTTTCCGGCTTGGTGAGACGGCCGAGCGGAAAGCGAAGGAAATCGATCTGCTCCTGCGTCGTCGCATAGAGAAAATAGCTCTGGTCACGATCGAGATCAGCCGGGCGATACAGGCTGCGGTGCGCCCCGTTCAGCCGCGACTCGATATAATGGCCGGTCGCCAGAGCGTCGGCCCCCAGATCCCGCGCCGTCGTCAAAAGATCGCGGAACTTCACGGTCTGATTGCAGGCCACGCAGGGAATCGGCGTTTCGCCGGCCAGATAGCTTTCCGCAAACGGATTGATCACCGACTGACGAAACTTGTCCTCGTAATCGAGGACATAGTGCGGAATTCCCAGAATCTCGGCCGTGCGCCTTGCATCGGCGATATCCTGTCCCGCGCAGCAGGCGCCGGCGCGCTTGGGCGTCGCGCCGCCATCATAGAGCTGCAAGGTGATTCCAACGACGTCGTATCCCTCCGCCTTGAGAAGGGCGGCGGTGACGGACGAATCGACGCCGCCCGACATGGCGACGACAATTCGTGTCTCGGCGGGCGCCTTCGGAAGATCGAGGCTGTTCAGCATGGCGAAGACTCTCGCGAAGTTCCGCGCGTGGCGGCCAGTCAAAGCCCGTATGTAAAGGCTGCGACCGCCCCTGCCAACCGCCTGATCGGGAATGGCTTTTCACCCATTCCGAGAGACCGCCCAGGCAGGCCATCCTTGCGCCGGACTTGAGACAACCTCTTATCAAAGTGTTTCAAGGGGCTTAGCGGATTTTTTAGATGCTCAGGGCTAACTTACGACAGCGATTAGGTCTTTGCGTGAGTGTAGAGAGTTCAATGACCGATCAGGTTAGACCAAGAGTGAAATACGTCATCGGGCCCGACGGCAGCCCCCTGACGATCGCCGATCTGCCGCCATCCAACACGAGACGTTGGGTGATCCGTCGCAAGGCCGAAGTCGTGGCAGCGGTTCGTGGTGGGCTTCTCAGCCTCGACGAAGCCTGCTCGCGTTATACGCTGACCGTGGAAGAGTTCCTGTCCTGGCAGGTGTCGATCGACAGTCACGGCTTGGCCGGGCTGCGCACGACGCAGATTCAGGAGTACCGCAAGAAGGCCGATCTCCACTAGGGAGACGAGCCCCTTCCCTCATGATGAGGCAGGACGACGGGACTGGCGAAAGCCGGTCCTTTTCGTTTTTGCCCTCGAGGGTTTTCGCATGTGACGTGCGACGAAGTCCTCGGACGGCGGTTTTGCACGGCCTTCGTCTCGCTGGTGTTTAGAGTCGCAAGCTTGCTTCAGGCTTGAACACGAAAAAGGCCCGCGCCGGAGCGCTAGGCCTTTGTAACGCGATCGAAGGCTCGATTCGAATGTCAGGCGACGGCGGAGCGCCGATCATCGGTCGATTCGCGCTGTTCGAGTTTTTCGGCATTGGCGTATTCCGCCTCCGCCTCTTCCAGCGAGATCCGGGCGGCGTTCATCTGAATGCGCAGGTCGCCTACGGAATTCATCAGATTGTCGCGGCGGGTCCGGGCGGCCTTCGCGAAGGTCGGATAGGCGAAATGGGCCATATCCGTAATGCCGGACTTCTTTTCTTCGTTGCTGATCTGAGCGTCCAGTTCGGCCGCCATGCGCTCGAATTCATTGAGCATCAGTTGGAGCTGCTCCACCTGCCGCCGCTTCTCCGTCACCTTGAAGCGGCTCAGGCGCATGATATTCTCACGTTTCGGCATCACGCTTCACTCTCCTCTTCCATAGGGCCTCTCACATGTGGCCCCGTGACGCGTCGCGAGGTGAGGTTTCGGGCAAGCCTCGAAAGCTAGCTTTAACCACCTGTTTACGCGCACCGTTAATCATATGGGGCGAGGATTTAAGGCCCAGTAAATCGAACGGTTCAAACACACGTCTTCTTTGTTTCTCAGCTCGCAGTTTGTGGCTTCAAGGTAACACCGGCGATCTTAAGCAAAAGCTGCCACAACAATTCGACAGGAAGCCAGAAATTGAAGCGATTGTTAACCATTCGATGCGAAGCTCGATCCAGCAGAACACGAACTCCAACCTCGTCGGTTTCAAGGCGATCGACTGGGCTGACGCAGAGGAATAGATGATGCGCGTTCTTTTGATCGAGGATGACAGCGCGGTCGCGCAAAGCATCGAACTCATGCTGAAGTCCGAGAGCTTCAACGTGTATACGACCGACCTGGGCGAGGAAGGCGTAGATCTCGGCAAACTGTATGATTACGACATCATCCTGCTGGATCTGAACCTCCCCGACATGTCCGGCTATGAAGTTCTTCGGACGCTTCGTCTGGCCAAGGTCAAGACGCCGATTCTCATCCTGTCCGGCATGGCGGGAATCGAGGACAAGGTTCGCGGCCTCGGGTTCGGCGCGGACGACTATATGACCAAGCCCTTCCACAAGGACGAGCTGGTTGCCCGCATCCATGCGATCGTGCGCCGCTCCAAGGGCCACGCTCAGTCGGTGATCGTGACCGGCGATTTGACGGTGAATCTCGATGCGAAGACCGTCGAGGTCAACGGCCAGCGCGTCCACCTGACGGGCAAGGAATATGCCATGCTGGAGCTGCTTTCGCTCCGCAAGGGCACGACGCTCACCAAGGAAATGTTCCTGAACCATCTCTATGGTGGCATGGACGAGCCGGAACTGAAGATCATCGACGTCTTCATCTGCAAGCTGCGCAAGAAGCTGGCGACCGCGACCGACGGCAAGAACTATATCGAGACAGTCTGGGGTCGCGGCTATGTGCTGCGCGAGCCGGACGCCGATACCCGCGCAGCCTGATTTCTCCAGGTCTGCCGCCAACAACAAAGCCCGTGAGCCCATGAGGGGCCGCGGGCTTTTTGCTGTGCCCGCTCATGGGTCCGTCAGCTTCGGAAGGGTCGCATGCGACGGCCTTTGCGCCCTGCTTCGAGCGCACGCGTGCTGGCAGCCGGCGTGGAAGGCGAGACGACTTCGAACGCCATCGACGCCCCGTTCCAAGCCTCGCACCCGAATCACGCCGTCCGTTTTCGTCAGGACAGGCCTTCATCGCTTGGGAGCTGCCGGAGCCTCAAGCGGCCACGGGGAGATAGGGCTGGACCCAGGCCGTCAGCGTCGCGCGATCGAAGGGACGAAACAGGAAACCGCTGGCGCCCGCGCGCTTGCTGCGGGTCATCAGTCCGAGATTCGATTCCACCAGCGAAACGAGAATCGGTGCTCTCGGCACCGCGCCGGCGCGCAAGGTTCGCAGCGCCACATCGACCGGCATATCGGGCATGGTGGCCGACAGGAGAACCAGATCGAACCCATTGGTTCTCTGATCGAGAGCCGCCAGCGCCTCGTTCATGTTGAGGGCGCCCACCGTCTCCGCACCCAGGCCGGATAGAACGCGGCTGGCGACCTTCAGGACGATGTTGTTCTCGTCGATCACAAGACAGGAGGGCATGGCGCGGGACTCTCGGCACGGGGGCAATACCCCACCCTAGAGCCTCGCGCTTTTCCGTTCGGTTCCCAAACGCGGCGAAGGAAGCGTAAAGGAAACCGGAAAAATGAGGGCGATCAGTTGCGCTCGACGCTGAACACCGCCGTTTCGCCTTCCTGCGCCAGGGTGATCGTCGCCCCGCACTCGCGAGCCAGAAGAAGCGTATAATATTGCTGGACGCCATGGGCGTCGATCGGCTCGGCCATGGTCTCGCCGCCGAGCAGCGCGCGGAAGGTCGCCGGCACCCGCAAGGGCTTGCCATTGGCCGTCAGAGTGATGCGAAGGCGCGGCTCCAGTTCCTCGACGCGCACCGTGACGGTGCGGCCGCGCGGCACGGAGGCATTGGCGATCACGATCAGATTGAGAACCAGCTTGGCGACGTTTTTCGGAACATAGGCGCGCTGGCCTTCCCAATGGAGTTCCGCCTTTTCGAAGGACATGAAGCCTTCGGCCACCGTCTTGGCGTCGCCCATATCGATCTGGGCGACGGTGGAGCCCGACGAGCCGTAGGCGATGCGAGCGAACTGGAGCTTGGCGACGGCGCTCTGCGTCGAACGCCGCACCAGGGCCATGGCCTCGGGATCGTTCGGCATCTCGTCCAGAAGTTCCAGACCGGCCTGCACCGCACCGACAGGAGAGATGATGTCGTGGCACAGACGGCTGGCGAGAAGAGCGGCCAGATCCGCAGCGGACAAGTCGGGCAGGTGCGTCATCTCGGCTCCGTGCGTCCTGATGGTTAAAATTGTCTGATACGCCGCCTAACATGTGGCGGGCCGCCACACGAGGGCGGATCGCGGCTTCCTCCCATTTCCGCCGCTCGCGTGCGGTAACGGCAACAGGCGAAGCCCACCGCGCGGATGCCGCTCTTCGTCGTTCGGGCGCTCCGCACACGGCTTTTGCGCTTTTGTTCCGCCATCTTAGGATTTCGGAAACCATGTCAAATCTAGGCTGTGCCGAACATGCGCAGCCGCACGCGCCCGCTCGTTCCGAGGGATACGATCCATGCAGCGCCTCCTCCGGCCACTTCGCCTTCTCTCTCTCGCCGCTCTGACGATGGGAGCCACTCTGTCGCCCCCCCTTCTCGCGCCGGCCTCGGCTCAGCAGAAATCGGGTGGTGGCTATACGATGCAGGAGATCGTCACCGAAGGGCACCGCTTCTTCGGCGCGACCGCAGGGGGCCTCGCCACCGTCATCGAGCGGGCCTTCCAGGAGCGCGGCCTGCCGAACGGCTATATTCTCGGCGAGGAAGGCTCGGGCGCCTTCATCGGCGGCCTGCGCTACGGCGAGGGCACGCTCTTCACCAAGAACGCGGGCGAGCATCACGTCTATTGGCAAGGTCCGTCGATCGGCTTCGATGCCGGGGGCGACGGGGCGCGCACCATGATGCTGGTCTATGATCTGCCCTCGGTGAACAGCCTCTACGGACGCTATGCCGGTGTGTCGGGCAATGCCTATCTCGTGGGGGGCGTCGGCATGACCTTGCTCCAGCGCGATTCCATCACGCTCGTTCCGATCCGCACGGGCCTCGGCGCGCGTCTGGGCGTCAATATCGGCTATCTCAAACTGACGCCGGCGCCGACCTGGAACCCGTTCTAAACCGCTACCCGAAGCCAATCCGGCTGCCATATAACGACGTCTAGTCAATGCGGCGGGGCTCGGCGTAGAAGGCCTCGGCCGGCTGCGTCGCGGCCTGCGCCAAGCCCATTCGTTCCCTTTCCGAGGGATAAGGCCTGCGCGCCGGGGAGCGCTGGGATAGTGATGATCGCGACAGCCCTTATCTTTCTGCTCGGCGCGCTGACGGCGACCTTGATCCTTCTTCTGCTGATACCGCTCGTCTGGCGGCGGGCGCAGCGGCTGGCCCGACGCGAATTCAATGCCACGATCCCCACCAGCGTAAACGAAATCCGCGCCGAGATGGATCTGGTGCGCGCCACCTCCGCCTTCGACATCCGGCGCGAGGAGCGCCGCGCGCAGGAACTGATGGAGCAGGCCGTGCGCGAGCGCGGCGAAGCCGGGCGGGTGATCGTCGAGAACGGCCACCTCGTCACGCGCGGTCGGGAGCTGGAAGGCCATCTTGCCGAGCGCGACAAGACGATCGCCAAGCTCGAAGAGCGTCTGCACACCGTGATCGCCGAGCGGGACGAGCTGGTGCAGCATCGCCACGACCTGCGCGCCAAGCTTCAGGCGCGGGCCGAGGAGATGGAAGCGCTGGCTCTGCGCCATCAGGCTCTCAAGGAACGCTCCGACGAACAGCGCCGGCATATCGCGGCGGCCGATGCGCGCGTGGTGGACCTGTCGGAGGCGCTGCGCGCCGCGCGCGAACGCGCGCCTGCACGCGCCTCGCAGCCCGAAGGCGCAGTCCCTCCAGTCCCCGCTCCGATCGCCGCCGTCGAGCCCGACGCGGCGCTCGCGGCCATGGCGACGTCAAACGCCCGCCCCAGCGGCAGCGCCCGTCTTCGAGCCGTGTTGCAGAGCAATCAGGCGACCACCGACATCAAGCCTGGCCCGGAGCGCGGCGATGGGGGTGAGAACGCCGAGATTCGCGAGCGGATCAGCGACATCGCGGCGCGCGTCATCCAGAAGGAAATCGAGGCCGAAGGGCCGAACTCGCGCTTGCGCGAGATGATCGAGCGGCCCGAGCCTCCGCGCGAAGGTGGCGTGCCCAGCCTGGCAGCCCGCGTCCGCTCGCTGCTCTCCGACACGCCCGCAATCTCGCAGACGCCCGTTGCGAACGCGCCTGCCATGGCGGCGACATCGCCTGCGGAACCCGACCCCGCTCCGGCGGTCAGCTCGGCTCGAACCGCCGGGAAAAGAAATGGTGGAGGGCGATCGCGGCCGAAATCGAGACGTTGAGACTGTCGAGACCGGGCGCCATGGCGATGCGCAGCGAGCGTACGTCACTGAGAAAGGCAGGATCGAGCCCCTCGCCTTCCGTGCCCAGAAACAGAGCCCGCGCCCGGTGGGTGCCCAGTTCATGCAAGGCGATGTCGCCGGCCGGCGACAGGCACAGGCATTCGAAGCCCAGGCCCGCCAGCCAGGCGTGAATGGCCCGCACCCCCTCCATCCGCCGAAACGGGATGGTGAGGACCGAGCCGACGGAAACGCGGATGGATTTGCGATACAGCGGGTCGCAGGCCGTCTGGTCGAGGATCACGGCACCAACCCCGAACGCATCGCCATTGCGAAACAGCGCTCCCATATTGTCGTGGTTCGACAGGCCGCAGGCGACGACCACCAAGCCCTTGTCACGCTGGATCGCGGATAGACGGGCGTTCCAGTCCGCGTCGGTTCCCGGCTCGGCGGCGACGCCATAGGCCAGAACGCCGCGATGAACCGGAAAGCCGGCGATCGCGTCGAAGACTTCCGAATCGGCCACATAAATGGGCACGTCCGACCCGAAGCTCGCCAAGCGTGGCTCCAATCCCGCCAGGCGATTGCGCAGGATGAGAAGCGCGCCCGCCCGAAAGCGCTCCGAGCGCGCGAGTTGGTCCAGCACCACGCTGCCTTCCGCCATGAACCCGTCCCGCCCGCGCAGGTCGCGGTCACGCACATCGCGAAAAGGCTCGATCCTTGGATCGGTGGCGTCGAAAATCTCGATGATGGAGGGCATTGGCTGTGCCGTCTTCCCTTGTGCTGCGACAGGGCGACGCGCCTTGGCCGGAGCCGAAAGGCGGGTGCCACGGCAAGGCTTGTCCTGTATGCCGGGGCGCATGTCCACTGCGCCTGCCGCCATCGGCGAAACCGCCCTGTATCTGCCGGTCAAACGCTTTCTCGAAACGCTGGGCTTCAGCGTGAAGGGCGAGATCGGTTCTTGCGATCTTCTGGCGTTGAAGGACGGCGAGCCGCCCATTGTTGTGGTCTGCGAGTTGAAGCTTCAGTTCAATCTCGAACTCGTGCTGCAAGGCGTCGACCGCGCGCCCATGGCCGACGAAATCTGGCTGGCCGGCCCTTTGTCGGCCCGCGGCAAGGGGCGCGAGGGCGATCGGCGTTTTCGCGATCTGTGCCGGCGGCTTGGCTTCGGCCTGCTGGCGGTGGATGGCAACGGCAGCGTCCATGTTCTCCTGTCGCCTGAATCCCCCGCTCCCCGCCGCAATGCCAAGCGCCGCTCGCGCCTCGTCTCCGAGCATCGACGCCGACGCGGCGATCCGGCAACCGGCGGTGCCACCCGCCAACCAATCATGACGGCGTACCGGCAGGAGGCGCTGCGCTGCGCATTAGCGCTCAAAACCGGCCCAAAGCGGCCGAAGGACTTGCGGCCTGCCTGTCCCAACGCGCAAAAAATCCTGCATCGCAATGTCTACGGCTGGTTCTCCAGCCCCGCGCGCGGCACTTACGAGCTGACGCCGGCCGGCTTCGAAGCCTTGAAACGCTGGCCGCAGGAGGGAGATGGGATCCCGAACGAAGCGCCGGCCAGCGCGTTGCAGGAGCCATGATCTTCTTCACCGCCGACACACACTTTTCCGATCCGCGCATTCTACGTCTGGACAAGCGCCCCTTTCCCAACCTCGCCGCACATGACGACGCGCTGACCGAACAATGGAACGCGGCGGTCGGACCGGAGGACGAGGTCTGGCATCTCGGCGATTTCGCCAAGGGAACGGCTGATGAGAAGGCCGCCCTTCTCGCTCGGCTCAACGGGCGCAAGCATCTCGTTGCGGGCAACAATGACGACGAGGCGACGCTGAGCCTCACCGGCTGGAGCAGCGTCTCACCCTATCAGGAATTGGTGGTGGACGGCCGAAAGCTGGTGCTCTGCCACTACGCGTTTCGAACCTGGAACGGCAGCGGCAAGGGCGCGCTCAATCTCCACGGCCATTCGCACAGCAAGCTGATGCCGATGTCCGGTCAGTATGATGTCGGAGTGGACGTGTTCCCGTTTCGGCCCGTGACGCTCGGCGACATTCTCATATCGCGACGGAGACGAAAGCCGGAAACGACATCAGTTGGCGAACTTTGAGGAGATGTTCCGCAGCGCCTGCACGATCGAGGCCGGCGGATAAGGCTTGGCGAAGAAGAGCCCGTTTTCCGGCAGGTCTTCGTCCGTCACCTTCACATGGCCCGAGGCGATGAAGATCGAGACCGGAGGCCAACGGTCGCGCACCGCTTGGGCAAGCTTCAATCCGTCCATGGAACCCGGCATATCGACATCGGTGAAGAGGACGCGAATGTCGGAATGACGCTCCAGAAGGCGGATCGCCTCGTCCGCGTTCGACGCCGCATAGGCCTTGAACCCTGCCTCCTCCACGAGATCGACCGCGTCCCACAGCAGAAGAGGTTCATCTTCCACGACGAGCACGGCGAAATGGTTCGGGTCGAAGGATTGGGCCATGATGAGAAAATGCTTGGAACGGGGCTCTGGTTCAGGACGCAGTGACGGACGATAGAAGGATTTCAAACTGAGCCTTCAAAGGCGTAAACACGGTGCTGTCGCAAGTCCCGCGAGGGATCTTTCAAACAGGAATATGAGCAGCCAACCATGCGCCTCCCAGGAGGAGCCGGCCCGATCTTCGCGGTGTCGCGCATGGGCATCCTCCCCTTTTCAAACTTCTGCCTCCGTCGCTCTCACGTTTGACAACGGGCGTGATCTAATCGTGATCTTTCGCGAAGCGACCATCTGCCTTTCACGTATTCGTGAGAGTCAGAGAGAAGGTGAGGATTCCAGCCCCTCGGAACAAGAGGCTGACTTGGGATCGAAGACGGGATTGTCGGGGACGAAACTTTGCCGACCATCATCACGCGGACGGCCGCGTCACGAGATAGGACGCCACGCAGACAAGAATGAGACCGATGGTCCAGAGCGCGAGAGCCGGCGCACCGCTGACGATCAAAAGCCCGTAGCTCAGCGCCATCGAGCCGACCGCAAGACATTTGGCCTTCACGGGCACGGCGCGCCGCTCGCGCCAATTGCGCAAGGTCGGCCCGAAGCGCGGATCGCGCTCCACGCGCGCGGCCCATTCCGGAGAGCCACGACCGAAGGCCCAAACGGAGAGAAGGGCAAAGGGCGTGGCGGGCAGGCCCGGCAGCACCACACCCGCGATCGCCAACCCCAGGCAGACAAATCCCAATGTCCGATAGGCCAGTCGCGCAGCCCGGCCGACGACATGGGTGGACGTGTGGGTGGCAGCATTTGCGCAAACCGCCTCGTCGGCCAGCATGGCGAGCGCTGGCGCGGGATTGTGATGGGGGATCGTTTTCTCCGCCAGCATACGCCTTCCGTTCCTTTCCGCGCGCCGTTCGTCCCGCTTGGCTCCGATCCATCGAACCATGCAGAGGAACAAGCTTGGAAGGCGTTTCGACCGAGGGAGGTTCCTGTTTCGTGTCGAAGCCTATGAATCCTGTTCGGATTTTGAAGACGATTTCGCGAAAAAGAAGGAGACGGGGTCGATTTCGCTCGTTAACCTCCCTTGCGTCATCTGCCCTCACCGGGCCAGCCAAGAGGATGTCAACGTGGAGTTCACGCTGCTCGCTTCCGTCGCAACCGCCTGTCTCGGCGCATCCGCGCTCGTCTGGATCGCCCGCTCACGCATGGAGACCGCCCGCGTAGCGGTGCGAGCGCGCAAAGCCCGCCGCTGACGCGGCGAGCCACCCAGGGCGGGAAGGGCACGGCGCGATCGGTTCGGTCGCCCGGCGTGGTAGGCATCCCATATGGGACGATGCGGACGTGCCGAAGCGGCCATCGGCTCACCGGCTATGGGCTGCAGTGTGTTTCCTCGATATAGTCCGAGTGGAATGGGCTGAGCACGCATAGCCGTCGAGACAGGCGCGGCTAGGCGACCGGCCTATTCTCTTGTCTCTCGTGGAAACGCGTGCGAGCCGAAACCTCAGCCGTCGAGCACAGCGCCAGACCTGGCGCGCCGGAGCCCGCCCCGTGCGTCCGACTCCGCGAGATATGGCGAGCGAGCCTTGATCGGCTGTCGCCCATCGCAATGATGACGGACACGAGCACAAGTCAAACCGCAGACGGTTTGGCTTTCGTCGATCGCTGGTTTTGAAGATATCAAACTGGTACGCCCAAGGGGAATCGAACCCCTGTTTGCGCCGTGAGAGGGCGCCGTCCTAACCGCTAGACGATGGGCGCGAACCAGTGAAGGGCTGTATAGCGGCAGCGGGCTCAGGCCGCAAGCCCTATTTCAAATGGGCTCACAAACCTGCCGCCCTATGGCAAACGGCAGGCGACATGCCCCGGCCCGATAGGCATTCGGCGGCTTGCCGTCCCCAAAAAGGCATAAGAAACGAGCGAAACCGCAGCCGGTCGTCGGCAGGCGGCAACGACCACAGCCAGAAACGAGAGCGCAGAAGCGTGGCGCGTCCGAACATCAAGGAAGGAGAGGATTTCTATTGGTACGCCCAAGGGGAATCGAACCCCTGTTTGCGCCGTGAGAGGGCGCCGTCCTAACCGCTAGACGATGGGCGCGAACCAATGAAAGCCGTATAGCGGCGGCGACCAGGAGCCGCAAGCCCTTTTTAGGGCGCGGGAGAATTCGTGGCGCCCAAGTCGGCGCGGATGGGATAGCGGGACACGACCTCCCCCGTCGCGCGGCTGACGAGAAGGATCTCCTGCGTTCCGCCGGATTCGACCCGTAGGAGGATCGCGTCCGCGCCGAGGTTCGTTTCGAGAATACGGGCATCGGCCGGCAGGTGGATCGGCGCGCCGCGCTCGGCCAGGGCCGTGACGGTCGGACCCGAGCTGCGATAGACAACGGCGCTCAGAACCGCGATAAGACCCACGAACAGCACGGCGATCGACAGCGCCAGAAGCCGCACCATCTTGCGCCGGATCTTTTCGAAGGCCGGGTCCAGGGGGGGCTGCGCACCCGTCTCGTCGTTCATGACTGTCTTGTCCGGTTTATCGTGGGAGGTTGCCATTCCGGCTGTTGGTACAAGCGGATCGGAAGCGGACGCAAGCTGCTTCCTCGTCTCGGAGGAAGATGCCGGCAAGCGGCTCGACCAGTTTCTGGCCCAGGCGCTGGATGGCGAACTGTCGCGCTCGCGCATTCAGTCGCTGATCGAAGCAGGTCAGGTTTGCGTCGGCGAAGCCCCCGTCCTCTCTCCCAAGCGGCGAATGCAGCCGGGCGAATCCGTGTCGCTCGAAATGCCCGAACCCGAGGCGCCCGAGCCCGAGCCCGAGAACATCCCGATCACGATCCTTTATGAGGATGCCGATCTCGTCGTAATCGACAAGCCGGCCGGGCTGGTCGTGCATCCTGGCCCCGGCAACTGGACGGGAACCCTCGTCAACGCCCTCCTCTATCATTGCGGCGACACGCTTTCCGGCATTGGTGGCGTGCGCCGGCCCGGCATCGTGCACCGGCTGGACAAGGACACGAGCGGCGTCATGGTGGTCGCCAAGAACGATCTCGCCCATCGCTCGCTCGCCGATCAGTTCGCGGCCCACGGCTCGGACGGGCGCATGGAGCGAGCCTATCAGGCCGTGGTCTGGGGCATTCCCATTCGCCCGATCGGCACGGTGGACGCCCCGCTCGGCCGCTCCAACACCGATCGCACCAAGCGGACCGTGGTGAAGGAAGGCCGCGCCGACGCGCGCCATGCGGTGACGCATTTCGAGGTTCTGGAGCGCTACGGCGAGGGCGCGACCAGCGCCTCGCTTGTCGCTTGCATTCTGGAAACGGGGCGCACGCATCAGATCCGCGTCCACATGTCCCATATTGGCCATCCATTGGTCGGCGACGAAACCTACGGGGCGCGCCTGAAGACCAAGGCGAAGAAGTTCGGCTCGGCAGCCGAGGTGATCGGCGCGTTCCCTCGTCAGGCGCTGCACGCCTTCCGTCTGGTCTTCGAACATCCGACCACGGGTGAGCCGATGGAATTCGAGACGGATCTGCCTGATGATCTGGAGGAACTTGTGGAAGCCCTCAGGCATTTCACCTCCGACGCCGCGTAAAGGATAGCGGATCGCCGGTCTCTCGAAACGACCCGCTCCGAGCGTCAATGATGGGTGAACGATTTGTAACCTCGTTCGCCCTCATGAGGCCGTGCAATACGGCTATCGGATCACCATATCGGAGTGGAAGGGTTTGCGCCTGCGGGGCAGACCATCAGGCGACCGGCTCGGCCACGAGCGATCGCCGACAGAGAAGGAGGGTTCCCTTATGGCGAGAGCCAATCTTCCGAGCATTGCGTCGGGCGAAGGCGGTCTGGCGCGTTATCTCGATGAGATCCGCCGGTTTCCCATGTTGGAGCCGCAGGAAGAATACATGCTGGCCAAGCGCTACGCCGAGCACGACGATCGCGGCGCGGCGCATCGACTGGTGACGAGCCACCTGCGTCTCGTGGCGAAGATTGCCATGGGCTATCGCGGCTATGGCCTGCCGATCGGCGAAGTCGTGTCGGAAGGCAATGTCGGCCTGATGCAGGCGGTGAAGCGCTTCGATCCCGATCGCGGCTTCCGTCTGGCGACCTACGCGATGTGGTGGATCAAGGCTTCGATCCAGGAATATATTCTGCGGTCGTGGAGCCTTGTGAAAATGGGCACGACAGCCAACCAGAAGCGCTTGTTCTTCAACCTGCGCAAGATGAAGAGCCGCATTCAGGCGCTCGACGAGGGCGACCTTCGCCCTGACCAAGTGCAGCAGATCGCGACCCAGCTTGGCGTCAGCGAGGAAGAGGTCGTCTCGATGAACCGCCGCCTGTCCGGCGACGCCTCGCTCAATGCGCCCATCCGCGCGACCGAGGGCGAGAGCGGCGAGTGGCAGGATTGGCTGGTGGATCAGTCCGAAAGCCAGGAGGACATCCTGGTCGAGCAGGACGAGCTGGACCAGCGCCGTGGCATGTTGCGCTCGGCGATGAACGTGCTGAACGACCGAGAGCGCCGCATCTTCGAGGCGCGCCGCCTTGCGGAAGATCCGATCACGTTGGAAGCCCTGTCCGGCGAGTTCGACATCAGCCGCGAGCGCGTGCGTCAGATCGAGGTGCGCGCCTTCGAAAAGGTGCAGAAGGCCGTACAGGACACAGCCGAAGCCGCGCGCCGCCAGCTGCGGGTCGTCTCCGAAGCGACTGCCTGATCCGCCGAATGATCCTGAATGAACGAAGCCTCCGGTTCCGCCGGGGGCTTTTTCTTTGCGCAAAAGGCCGCGCGCAAAATGGTGACGGAATGCTTGCGATCAGGCCCCCGATCCACGACATTCCGGCGCGACGATGCGGAGTTTCACATGCCAGATCTCGGACGCGCGGCCGCGCGCTCCAGCACGACGGACGCCCTCTTCTCGGACGCAGGCGCCTCGAACAACGACCCGACCCATATTCTGCAAACCGTGTTCGGCCATCCGGGCTTTCGCGGCCAGCAGGGCGCCGTGGTGGATCAGGTCGTCTCGGGCGGCGACGCATTGGTGCTGTTTCCAACCGGCGCGGGCAAGTCGATCTGCTATCAGGTGCCGGCCCTCTGCCGACCGGGGGTCGCCATCGTCGTGTCGCCGCTGATCGCCTTGATGCGCGATCAGGTTCAGGCGCTGCGCCAGCTCGGCATTCGCGCGGCTTCGCTCAACTCCGCACAGGGCGAGGACGAGCGCAACGCCATCTGGCGCGATTTGACGAGCGGCCAGCTCGACCTTCTCTACGTCACGCCCGAGCGGATGACGGCCGAGGGCTTTCGCCGCACCTTGTCGCGCCTCGACATCTCGCTCTTCGCGATCGACGAAGCCCATTGCGTCAGCCAATGGGGCCATGATTTCCGGCCGGAATATCGCGAGTTGGCGAGTCTTGCCGACGAGTTCCCCCATGTGCCCCGTGTCGCGCTGACGGCGACCGCCGATGCCGCGACGCGGGCCGACATTGCCGAGCGGCTGCGCCTCGAACATGCGCCGGTCTTCGCCACATCCTTCGACCGGCCCAATATCCGCTATGCGATTGTCGAGCGCGACAATGCGCGTAAGCAGCTTCTCCAATTCCTTCAGGGGCATAAAGGCAATAGCGGCATCGTCTATTGCCTGTCGCGCCGCAAGGTGGAGGAAACGGCCGAGTGGCTGAACGCGCAAGGCATCTATGCCCTGCCCTACCATGCCGGCATGGAACCGGACGTGAAGGCGCGCCATCAGGACGCGTTTCTGCGCGAGGAAAACCTTTGCCTCGTCGCGACCGTCGCCTTCGGCATGGGTATCGACAAGCCGGACGTGCGCTTCGTCGCCCATCTCGACCTGCCTTCCTCCGTCGAGGCCTATTATCAGGAAACCGGGCGCGCCGGCCGCGACGGCCAGCCCTCCGAAGCCTGGATGGCCTATGGCCTTCAGGATGTCGTCCAGCGGCGGCGGATGATCGACGAAAGCGGCTCGGAGGAAACGATCAAGCGGGTGGAGCGCGGCAAGCTCGACGCGCTGCTCGGCATCTGCGAAACGCCCGAATGCCGGCGCGCGGCGATCCTGCGCCATTTCGGCGAGGCGCATGACGGGCGCTGCGGCAATTGCGACACCTGCCTTTCGCCTGTCGAAACCTGGGATGGAACGGACGCGGCCGTCAAACTCATGGCCGCCGTGTATCGCACGGGCGAGCGCTTTGGCCTCGCCTATGTCATCGACGTGCTCACCGGCAAGGCGAGTGACAAGGTGCGCCAGAACGGGCACGACACGATCCCCGTCTTCGGGCAGGGGCGCGATCTCGACGCGCGAGCCTGGAACTCCGTCGCCCGGCAGTTGACCGCCGCCAGTCTGCTTCTGGTAGATCATCAGTCCTATGGCGCGCTGTATCTTGGCGAAGGGGCGCGCGCGGTCTTCAAGGGCGAGCGGCGCATCGTCCTTCGCAAGGACCGCACGCGCAAGGCCACCGAGTTCCGCCGCTCCGCTCCGGTGGCGGACGGACTGAGCCAGGAAAGCGCCTTCATCTTCGAAACCTTGCGCAAGCTGCGCTCGCGCTTGTCGCGGGAGCAGAGCCTGCCCGCCTATATGGTCTTCTCCGACGCGACGCTGCGCGCCATGGCGGAGCTGCGACCGGGAACGCTGCGCCTGATGGGAAAGGTTCCGGGCGTCGGCGCGGCGAAGCTGGAGCGCTATGGCGAGCTCTTTCTCCAGGCGATCCGCGACGCCGAAGAGGCCATGCCCTGACATCGGAGTCTCGCGCCCACTGAAAAAGGCCCCTCCGGAGGAGGGGCCTTTTGAGCCGAAGCATCACGGGTCAATCGACCTTGGTGGCGGGCTGGGTGTTCGTCTTGCTGGGCGTGTGTGCCTCGGCCGTCTTGGTGGTCTTGGCCTTGTAGGGCTGGCCGTAAATGTCCACGACGTTGATCATGGCCTGATCGGTCGTGTCCTTCAGGACGGCGTTTGCCTCGTAATAGTGGCCCTGATCGATCAGGTCGGCGGCCTTGTTCACGTCGCTGATCGTATGATCCAGCGGCAGAACGGCGGTCGCGAACTGCACGTCCACATCGGCCAGCGCGAGCTTCTCGAGTGCGCCTTGGCGATCGTCCGTCTTCAGATGCTGGCTGGCATCCGTCACGGCTGCGATCTTTTCAGGCGTCGCCTGGAAGGCCTCGCCCAGCGACATCTGCGAGTCGACCGGCAGCCATGCGATCACCTTTCCTGCATCCGCCGGCTTCGCATCGGCCTTGGCGTCCGCGGAGACAGGCTGCGCCTTCATCGGCGCTTCCAGTTCCGAGGCGGCCTTCATGAAGACCGAGTCGTCCTTCGCCGCTTTCTGCAATTCGTCCTTCGCCTTATGGATAAAGGTCTTGGCCTGATCCGTTTGAGCATTGAAGATCGCGAACCGCGCGGCCTGAATATCGCTCAACGCCTGAGCGCCATCCGTCGACAGCCGCCCGACATCCTTGTCGACCGCCCGTTCGAGGCGAACCTCCTGCTTGGTTTGCGTGGGCGCCGGCGTCTGGGGCACGGCGTCGGCCGCATAGGCGACACCTCCCAGAACAGTACTGGCGACCAGAAGAGCAGCAAATCCCTTGTAAACCCTCATTTTACTTCTCCATCATTCGATATCATCATCATCGACAAGGATTTTTCCTTGTTGTGATGACAGTATAACGCCATCCCGGTCGGGCTGTTGCGTTACAAACTCGTCATGACGAAGGCTTAATGTTGCGGGAGGGAGCCTCCTTCCAGTGTCCCGGGGCGACTCCTGACGCTGCGGAATGCGATGCCGCGATGACCGTTCGCCGCCCCCAGACGCGCAAAAGGCCGGAGATGCGATCTCCGGCCTTTTCGGGTTGGGGTTCGATCCGTCCTGCGTGTCGGTCAGTTCTTCTTGGCGGCCCAGGCGTCCAGCGCCTGCTTGAACACCCGTGCGCCGGGTATCCCCTTCTCGATCGACATGAGCGCCCGCTGGCCGCTGTTGTAGGCCAAGGGAATGTCGATCCATTCCTCCTTGCCGAGCAGGGCCAGGTTGCTGCGCACGGCTTCTGGCAGATCGTTCAGCGCGATGATGAAGAACCCGTCCGAAATCTTGCCGGAAATGCCGATCAGCGGCTCGCCGCGCGCCTGCTCGGTGGGCTTCAGCGCCAATCGCTGGACATTTTCGATACCGCCGCCCGGCGCGCCGTTCGGCGTATCGAACATGACTTCGATCACATGGCTGGCAGGCAGCGTCTGATCCGCGTTGCGGCGGATCGTCATGGTCATCTTCATGCCCGTCGAGGGAATGTCGGCGACCGCCTGGATCGCAGGCTCGGCGGGTTTGCCCTCGGCCGGCGGCTCCTGCACGAGGCTCCAAACGACGTTTCCGTCCTGCTGGGTGCCTTCGCGATTGGCCGAGCGCTCTTCATAGAACACCGCCCGCTGGCCGACGGGGATCGCCCCTTGAGCCGGAGTCTGGGTCGGTGTCGTGGGAGCAGGCTCGGCCGCTGTGGGCGGCGGCTGCGTTGCGGCCGGATTGATCTCGGCCGCCACCACGTTGGTGCCCTCCTCCAGCGGATTGACGCCGCCGACGCCGGGGCCTTCGTCCACTTCGCTGCCATCGGGCAGAAGCCGCTGCGTGAACTGGCGCGCCGTGGACGTGTTGGTCGCCGGCGGGATGGCGGCCGGCGCGGTGTCGTTGACCGCCCCTTGCGGCGCGGCGGCCGTTGCCGGCGTCTCGTTAGCGGGAACGCTGGCCGGGGGTTCGGCGGAATCCGTCGTGTTGGACGAATTGGACGCGACCTGGCCCGAGCCGCCGCCCGTGACGAGCGAGCGGATGTCGTCGAGATAATAGGTGCCGAGCCCGCCCAGGAGAACGATCGCGCCGATCGCAACGCCGAGGCTCAGCCGCGAGCGGTCCTTGCCCTGCGCGCGGCGCGCGGGATAGCGCGGCGCGGCGAGATCGGGCTCGGGAATGCCGGCATAGGGCGGTGCTCCGCCGCCCGAGCGCTCCGCCGTCGGCAGCGGCAGCGAGGCCGGCCGCAGCTGCCGAGACGCGCGCGGATCGACCGGCACGGGCGGGGCCGCCTCAGTGGGGCCGACTTCGCCGACGCGCGGCAGCTCGGTGTCGGCGCGCTCCAGCCCGCCGGGCAGCACCGTCCGCTCCGGGCCGGAGGACGGCGCGCGAACCGGCGGGAGCGAGCCGGGGAAGGCCGGGCGCATGGCCGGCGTCTCGCCGGGACGCGCAGAACCCACCGTCTCGTTCAGCGGTGCGCGCGGGGTGGGCGGCAGCGGAGGCGGGCGGGTCGTGGGCGTCGCGCGCGGCGTAAAGACAGGCGGCAAAGGACGCTCCGCCGCCGGCTGCGGCGGCAGATCGCGGCGCGGCTCTTCGATCCGCACGGGCGCGGACCATTCCTCGACCGGCTCCTGCGGCTCGGGAATGATGGGTGGCGGCGACGGTTGATAGCTCGGCACAGGCGGCAGCGGGCGCGGCGCGGCAAACCCCGGCGGCGGGGCCTGCGGCAAGGCGGGCGCGGGCGCGCGTGGCGCCGGGACCGCCACAGGGGCCGGCTCGGCTCGCACCGGCTCGAGCGCCGGCGTCTCGGCTCTCTCCGGCGCAGGGGCGTCTAGCTCGGCCGGAGGCACCTCGTCCTGAGGCGGGTTATAATGCGCCTCGGTTTCGCGGATCGCGTCTTCCAGAACGCGATAGCGCGCTTCCACGACATGATCTTCGAGCGGCGGGTTCGCCGCTTCGATCTGCCGTGTGATCGCAGCTCTCGCCTTTTCGTAAACCTTCGCGCGCAGCTGCGGCGACGCGTTGGGCAATCCGTCGATCGTCTTGCGGAGAACGGCGGTCAGGTTCGCCATGAAGGGCTGCACTCGCTAAGCTTGAAGGCCACACCATTCGAACCGTCATGGCTCATGCATCGATCCGCACCCAACCGCGGGCCTTGGATCGCGCCCGTACGCCCCGAAGCTGGCGTCCATCTGAATCCCCTCGCGGAGACATGGGATGGAACCGCCGCCGGGGCGTAGCGCCCGAAGCTTCGCCCGAAAAATCGAACGGTGCGGAGAACTTATATCAACCCTTCCTTAATCCTGAAACGGATCGCGGACAAGGATCGTATCGTCCCGTTCGGGAGAGGTGGACAGGAGCGTCACGGGCGCGCCGACCAGCTCTTCGATCTGGCGAACATATTTGACCGCCTGCGCCGGAAGATCGCCCCAGGAGCGCGCGCCCGCCGTGGTGCCCCTCCAGCCTTCGAAGCTCTCGTAGATCGGAACGACGCGGCGCTGCGAGGCCAAGCTCGCCGGGAAATAGTCGATCCGCTCGCCGTCCAATTCGTAGCCGACGCAGATTTTGATCTCGTCCATGCCGTCCAGCACGTCGAGCTTGGTGAGCGCCAGACCATGGATGCCGTTGATGGCGACGGCCTGCCGCACCAGAACCGCGTCGAACCAGCCGCAGCGGCGCTTGCGACCCGTGACGGTGCCGAACTCGTGACCCTTGGTGCCCAGGAACTCGCCCACCGCATTGTCCTGCTCGGTCGGGAACGGACCTTCGCCGACGCGCGTCGTATAGGCCTTGGTGATGCCGAGCACGAAGCCGGCCGCCGAGGGGCCGAGGCCCGAGCCCGCCGCCGCCTGCCCCGCCACGGTGTTGGACGAGGTCACATAGGGATAGGTGCCGTGGTCGATGTCGAGCAGCGTGCCCTGCGCGCCTTCGAACAGGATGCGGTCGCCGGCCTTGCGGCGCTCGTCGAGCAGGCGCCACACGCGGTCGATATAGGGCGTGATCTCGGCGGCAACCGAGGTCAGCTCCTCTAGGATCGCGTCGGCCGAAATTTCGGGCTGGCCGAGGCCCCGGCGCAGCGGATTGTGATGGGCGAGAAGCCGCTCGATCCGCTCGGGCAGAACGTCAAGCTCCGCCAGATCCATCACGCGCAGCGCGCGGCGGCCGACCTTGTCTTCGTAGGCGGGACCGATCCCGCGACCCGTCGTGCCGATCTTGGTGCCGGCGGCGGCGGACTCGCGTGCCGCGTCCAGCTCGCGGTGGAGCGACAGGATCAGCGTGGCATTGTCGGCGATGCGCAGCGTGTCGGGGCCAATCGTGACGCCCTGTGCCTCGATGCGCTTCTTTTCGGCAACGAAGGCGTGCGGGTCGAAGACGACGCCATTGCCGATCACCGACAGCTTGCCCTGGCGCACCACACCGGAGGGCAGCAGCGAGAGCTTGTAGGACACGCCGTCCACCACGAGCGTGTGACCGGCATTGTGGCCGCCCTGGAAGCGCACGACCACGTCGGCGCGCTCCGAAAGCCAGTCCACGATCTTGCCCTTTCCTTCGTCACCCCACTGCGATCCGACGACGACGACGTTTGCCATGAATGCTCCTTGGCAGCCCGAAGGCCCGTTCCGCGCGCCATCGACTCAAGCGAGGACGCGCCAAAGCGCGCGGAACCTCTCCGATTCCGACGCAAAATTCCCTCGGACTATAAAGAAGCCGGGCGCGACATGCGAGGGCGCAATCCCCGATCTTTCCCCGCTTTTCCCAGAAACATCCGCCCGGCCTCGCGCACCCGCCTACGGGGAAGTTGGTTTCCCGAAGGCTGCGAAGAGCGCTAAGGGAAGGCGAAGCCCGCATGGGCTCGCCGACGACCCGCTCGCCATGGAATTCCACAAATGCTCTCCCGCCTTGGCCATCCCTACATGCTGCTCGGCCTGACCTCGCTGATCTGGGGCGCCAACGCCGTGGCGGGCAAGCTCGCCGTCGGCCACGTCTCGCCGATGATGATGACGCTTCTGCGCTGGGCGCTGGCGAGCTTCGTTCTCCTGCCCTTCGCCTGGCCGCATCTCCAGCGGGACCGCGCGGTCCTTCGCGGGCAGGCCGGCTATTTCGTCCTGACTGGCCTCCTGGGTTTCACGGGCTTCAACTCGATCTTCTATCTCGCCCTCAACTACACGACCGCGATCCACTCGATGATCGTTCAGTCCTCCATGCCGCTCGTCGTCTTCGCGGGCATGTTCATGGTGTTCCGGGCGCGAACCTCGCGGCTCCAGCTTCTGGGCTTCAGCCTCACGCTGGTCGGCGTTCTTCTGACCGCCGCGCACGGCGATCTCACGACGCTCCTGCATCTGGAGATCAATCGCGGCGACGGATTGATGGTTCTCGCCGTCCTCTCCTTCGGGGCCTACACGATCCTTCTGTCGCGCAAGCCCAAGGTGCATTGGCTGACCTCGATCTTCCTGATCTCGCTGACGGCCACCCTCACATCGATCCCTGTGGCGCTGGCGGAATCCGCGATGGGCTACACGCAATGGCCGGACGCGCAGGGTTGGGCCGTGCTGGCCTTCTCGGTCCTCCTGCCCTCGATCGCCTCCCAGAGCCTTTATATTCGTGGCATCGAGATGATCGGCGCGAACCGGGCCAATCTCTTCGTCAATCTCGTCCCGATCTTCGGCACGCTTCTGGCCGTTCTGATTCTCGGCGAGCCGCTGTTCGCCTATCACGTCGTGGCGCTGACCCTGGTTCTCGGCGGCATTCTTCTGGCTGAAGTCGGCAAGCGGAACCAGCGGGTCGTGGGTCGCCCGAAGGCCTGACGGAGCCTACGAAAAAGGGCAGAGCGGTCGCCCGCCCTGCCCTTTCGCTATGCGAATCGTCGGATGGGATCAGACGTCGAAGGTCAGCATCTTGGCCTGGCCGATGGCGTTGAGGCCACGGATCTCGTCCAGGAACTCCTCGCTCAGCGGGCCATCGAGATAGATGATGGCGATGGCGTTGCCGCCCTGCTCGTCGCGGCCGAGATGGAAGTTCGCGATGTTGATGCCGGCCTTGCCGAAGGCGGTGCCGAGCTGGCCGATGACGCCCGGAACGTCCTTGTTGGCGGTGTAGAGCATGTAGCGGCCGACATCGGCCTCCATGTTGATGCCCTTGATCTGAATGAAGCGCGGCTTGCCGTCCGAGAAGGTCGTGCCCGCCACCGAGCGCGTCTGCTTCTTGGTCTTCACCGTCACCATGACATAGCCGTCGAACACGCCCGACTTGTCGCGGCGCACTTCGGAAACGGCGATACCGCGCTCCTTGGCCATGAGCGGCGCGGAGACCATGTTGATCGTCTGCACCTGCGCCTTGAGGAGGCCGGCGATCGCGGCGGCCGACAGGGCGCGCGTGTTCAGCGTGCCCGGGATGCCGTCATAGAGGATTTCGATCGCGTCGATCGGCTCGTCGGTCAGCTGGCCCGCGAAGGAGCCGAGGATTTCGGCGAGCTTCACGTAAGGGGTCAGGATCGGCGCTTCCTCGGCGGTGATCGAGGGCATGTTCAGCGCGTTCGACACGGCGCCGTTCACGAGATAGTCGGCCATCTGCTCGGCCACCTGGAGCGCGACATTCTCCTGCGCTTCCGTGGTGGAAGCGCCCAGATGCGGCGTGCAGACGACATTGTCGAGGCCGAAGAGCGGAGAGTCGGTCGCCGGCTCCACCTCGAACACGTCGATGCCCGCGCCCGCCACCTTGCCGGCCTTGATCGCGTCGGCCAGATCCTGCTCGACAATCAGCCCGCCGCGCGCGCAGTTGATGATGCGCACGCCCTTCTTCATCGTCGCAATGGCTTTCGCGTCGATGATATTCTTGGTCTTGTCGGTCAGCGGCGTGTGCAGCGTGATGAAGTCGGCGCGCTTGAACAGGTCTTCCAGTTCAACCTTCTCGATGCCGAGTTCACGCGCGCGCTCTTCCGACAGGAACGGGTCGAAGCCGATGACCTTCATGCGCAGGCCGACGCCGCGCGAGGCGACGATGGAGCCGATATTGCCGCAGCCGATGACGCCCAGCACCTTGCCGGTGATCTCGACGCCCATGAAGCGGTTCTTCTCCCACTTGCCGGCCTGGGTCGAGGCGTCGGCGGCGGGCATCTGACGGGCGACCGCGAACATCATCGCGATGGCGTGCTCGGCCGTGGTGATCGAATTGCCGAAGGGCGTGTTCATCACGATGATGCCCTTCCGGCTGGCGGCCGGAATGTCGACATTGTCGACGCCGATGCCGGCGCGGCCGATAACCTTCAGGTTGGTCGCGGCGTCGATGATCTTCTCGGTCACCTTGGTCGCGGAGCGGATCGCGAGGCCGTCATACTGGCCGATGACTTCGAGAAGCTTGTCCTTGTCCTTGCCAAGATCGGGCAGATAATCGACCTCGACGCCGCGATCCTTGAAGATCTGGACGGCCGTGGGAGAAAGCTTGTCGGAAACGAGAACGCGGGGTGCCATGGGAATGGTCCTTTGAACGAGAGCGCCGGCCGCAGCGGGGCCGCGCGTGAAAGGGGAAATCGCGAGGCGAGGCGCGCGGCACTCAAGGGCCGGGCGCAGGACCGGCGCGCACGGAGGGCACTGCCGATCGATCGTCAGGAAGCTGTCACGCCATCAGGAGCGACGGCTCCGCGCGGAGACGAAACCCCTCCCCGAACGGGAGGGGCAAGAACGCGTCAGGCCGCGTGAGCCAGCGATGCCTTCTGCGTCTCATAGGCATAGGCGAGCCAAGGCATCAGCGCTTCGAGATCGGCCGTCTCGACGGTCGCGCCAGTCCAGATGCGCAGGCCCGGAGGGGCATCGCGATAGGCTGATATATCGAGGGCGACGCCCTCCTTCTCCAGAAGCGAGGCGACGCCCTTGGCGAAGGCTTCCTGACTTTCCTTCGGCAGAGCCATCAGCGCCGGATCGGTGAACTGAAGGCAGACAGAGGTGTTGGAGCGGATGTCCGGCGTCTTGGCGAGGAAACCGATCCAGTTGTTGGCTTCCACGAAACGCTCGATCACGGCGAGGTTCGCATCGGCGCGCGCCTTCAGGCCTTCCAGCCCGCCGACCGACTTGCCCCATTGGAGCGCGTCCAGATAGTCCTCGACGCAGAGCATGGAGGGCGTGTTGATCGTCTCGCCCTTGAAGATGCCCTCGATCAGCTTGCCGCCCGAGGTCAGGCGGAAAATCTTCGGCAGCGGCCAGGCCGGTTTGTAGGTCGTCAGGCGCTCCACGGCGCGCGGGCTCAGGATCAACATGCCGTGGGCCGCCTCGCCGCCCATGACCTTCTGCCAGGAGAAGGTGACGACATCGAGCTTGTCCCAGGGCAAATCCTGCGCGAAGGCGGCCGAGGTCGCGTCGCAGATGGTCAGACCCTGGCGATCGGCCGGGATCTTGTCGCCATTGGGAACGCGCACGCCAGAGGTCGTGCCGTTCCAGGTAAAGACGACGTCATGATCGAAATTCACCTCGGCGAAATCGACGATCTCGCCATAGCCCGCTTCCAGAACGCGGGCGTCGCTCAGCTTCAGCTGCTTGACGGCATCCGTCACCCAGCCCGAACCGAAGCTTTCCCAGGCGACCATATCGACCGGACGCGCGCCGAGCAGCGACCACATCGCCATCTCGACCGCACCGGTGTCGGAGGCGGGAACGATGCCGATGCGATAATCGGCGGGAACCTGAAGAATCTCGCGCGTATCCTCGATGGCCTGGGCCAGCTTGTTCTTGCCAAGCTTGGCGCGGTGCGAGCGGCCGAGAGCGGCGTCGCTCAGAGCATCCAGCGTCCATCCGGGACGCTTGGCACAAGGACCAGAGGAAAAGCGGGGGTTTGCCGGACGCGTGGTCGGCTTGGTGGCATTGGCCATCTGAAGCTACCCTTACAGATAGAAGCACCTCGTTGGGGAGGTGTGTCCCGCTCATGGGGATAGGCGCGAGACATCGCGCAGTCAAGTGACATCGTGATGAACCCGGCCGTTCTCCTTCGTCCAGAAACAAGAAAGGCGGGCTTTCGCCCGCCTCGTCGTTCCTCCACGATCCGACAGCGCCTACCAGAGGGCGTAGCGAAGGCCGACTCGCACCTGATGGAAGTCCATCTTCTCGTTCTTCTGGCCGAAGAGTTCGGCATCGGGGACCGCGAAATAGCGATAGCCGACATCCAGCTTCAGGTTCTGCGACACGGAATAGCCGAGGCCCGCCATCAGGGCGTAGGAAAGATTCCAGCTCGAGCTTTCGCGGTCGCTCGCCACGAGTTCGTAAGGAAGGCCCTTCTGAGCGCCGGCGAAAGAGGCCGAGCAATCGACGGTCGGATCGCCGCCCTCGTTGCAGTGAAGGGTCTCGCGCATGGACGCGCGCAGGTTGGTGACGCCAAGACCCGCACCGACGTATGGCGTGAAGCCCACCACGGTGCCGAGATCGACATAGGCATTGGCCATGTAGGTGTAGAGATCAGCTTCCGCCGAAGCGTTGTCGCGGCAGACGCCCGTCGTATTGATCGTGCTCAACTGCCCATTTGTCGTGATGTCCTTGAGAACGCCGCAACCGTAGAAGGCGCTGCCGTTGCGGTCCCCGCTCGGCATGTAGTCGAACGTGGCGTCGGCTCTCAGGAAATCGTTGAACTGATAGCCCATGCCGACCGAGCCGCTGACATCGTTCGAGTCGTCGAACTTCACGGCCGGCCCGGCCGCGCCCATGAAGCTCGGGAACCGGCGATCGATCGCGTCGCCTCTGAAGTTGTAGCCGACGTCGCCGCGCAGATACCAGCCCGTGCCGATCTCGACCGGCACCAGTTCGGGCGCCTCGCGGTAGATCGGTCCCAGATCGGCTGCGGACGCGGCAGAAGACAAAAGCACGGCTGTGCCGAAAAGAAGAAGGGTCTTGAGTTTCATCGCGCTCGACCTTGGGAAACGGGAAGCCTTGGAAGCGGACGCTGCCCCGTCTTCCGACATTAACCATGACGCAGGATGCTTAATGTCGGGTTAACCGTGTTTCTTAACCTCTCGAGGCACGTGTTCGGTCCTGAGTGCCCCGCCCTCTTGAGCGAACGCCCCTCCCGTCATCCAAACGAAAACCGCCGACCCTTGCGGGCCGGCGGCTGGCAGTCATGACTGGGCGCGCTCGAACGCGCGTGGCGCTCAGAAGAACGAGTAGCGCAGACCCGCACGAACCGTATGGATATTGAAGCCGTTGTCGCGGCCCTGCACGCCCGTCGCGCCGGCGGCGCGGTCGCTGGCGTCGAAGCGGAATGCATCACCCTCGAACACGCGGGTGTAGCGATAGCCGACATCCAGAGCCAGCGAATGGGTCAGATCCACGCTCGCACCCGCCATGAGCGAAGAGGCGAAGCGCCAGGAATCCACGCCCTCGTGGACGCCGTAATAGTTGTTCGGATCGCCGCAGGTGACCGAGCAGATTTCGTTGCGCATGTCGCCGTAGTTGACGTTGGCGACGCCGACGCCCGCGCCGAAATAAGGGGTGATCGGGCCGAAATAGGGCAGATCGACATAGGCATTGGCCATGACGGTCCACAGGCCCGCGTCGGAATGATCGTTGAAGCGGCAATCACCGCTACCGAACGAGTAGGCGCAGGCGCTCGTGCCCTTGATGTCGAAATCGTAGTAGTCGGCCGTCAGATCGGTGCGGAAATGTTCGGCCCAGCGATAGCCGACGCCGCCGCCCACAGTGTAGCCGTTCTGCAGCTCGATCGAGGAATAGCGGAAGTCATCGCCGTACAGGCCGGTCTGCGCGCTGAAGAAGCGGAACGAGCCGGACGTTTCCGACGAGAACATGTAGCCGGCATCGGCGCGGATATACCAGCCGCTGTAATCGGCGGGCGCTTCTTCCACGACCGGAATGGGCTCGATGATGTCGGCGGCGCGAGCCGCGACGGGGGCAAAGGACGCGCTGGCCAGCAGAACGACGACAAGCCGGTTCATATCAAAGATCTCCAGACTTCGAATTCACAGCGGCTCGGGTTCCGCGTTCGATCGAAATCTAAAGATTAATGATTAACTGGAGATTACCTCCCGCTGGGGAGGAGGGCAAACCTGTGACGATTGTGTTACAGTTGCTCGGCCAGATGACCCAGTCGTCCCCGGAGCCACCGATCCGCGCACAACCGCGCGGATCTTTTTCATGAAGCGTTCAGCCCCACTGTTGGCTCATGGGTGCTCAGGCCGCGCTACGACGAAGCACATCCACGATGTCTTCCACGACATCGGACACGAGCCGGGCATCGTCTCCTTCCGCCATCACGCGGATCAGCGGTTCCGTGCCCGATGGGCGAATGACAAGGCGACCCGTATCGCCCAGGCGTTCGCGACCGATATTGATGATTTCCTGAACCTTCGGAAGTTCCAGAGGCGCGCCGCCGCTATGGCGCACGTTCTTCAGGATTTGTGGCACGGGCTCGAACTTGCGGCAGACCTCCGACACGGTGCCGCCGGCCTTGCGCACCACCGCCAGTATCTGAAGCGCCGACACGAGTCCGTCCCCCGTCGTGCCAAAATCCGACAGGACGATGTGACCGCTCTGTTCGCCGCCGACATTGTAGCCGTGCTGGCGCATATGCTCCACGACATAGCGGTCGCCGACCTTGGTTCGGGCAAGCTGCAATTGCCGATCGTTGAAGAAGCGCTCCAGCCCGAGGTTCGACATGATGGTGGCGACCACGCCGCCTGCGGCCAGCCGCCCATCCTCGGCCCAGGCTTCGCCGATCACGGCCATGATCTGGTCGCCATCCACGATCTCGCCGCGCTCGTCGACGATCAGCACGCGGTCGGCGTCGCCATCCAGCGCGATGCCGATGTCTGCGCGAACTTCCTGCACCTTGGCCCGCAGGGTCTCAGGGCTCGTGGAGCCGCAATTCAGGTTGATATTGGTGCCGTTGGGCTCGACGCCGAGCTTGACCACCTCGGCTCCCAGTTCCCAGAGAACGTCGGGCGCCACGCGATAGGCCGCGCCATTGGCGCAATCGATGGCGACCCTCACGCCATCGAGAGACAACTCGCGGGGCAAGGTGCGCTTGGCGAATTCTGCATAACGGTCGCGGCCACCGTCATCGTAATGCTTGGCACGCCCAAGATGGGACCCCACCGCGAGGCGCGGTGTTAGATCCTCGTCGATCAGGCGATTGATTTCAGCTTCCAATTCATCTGACAGCTTGTAGCCGTCCGGGCCGAAGAGCTTGATGCCATTGTCGTCATAAGGGTTGTGCGAAGCGGAGATCATGACGCCGATATCCGCGCGCATGGAGCGCGTCAGCATGGCGACGGCCGGCGTCGGGATCGGGCCAAGCATCAGGACGTCCATACCGACCGCCGTGAAGCCGGCACAGAGCGCAGGTTCCAGCATATAGCCGGACAGGCGCGTGTCCTTCCCGATGACGACGCGGTGCCGATAGTTGCCGCGCTTGAAGGCGAGGCCCGCCGCCATGCCGACCTTCATCGCGATCTCGGGCGTCATCGGATGGCGGTTAACTCGGCCTCGAATGCCGTCCGTGCCGAAATAGGATTTCGCCATAATACCCCTCGAAACTGAATGGATGGGCCGTATCAGCGTCAGCGCCGTCGAGAAAGCCCGAAACAGACGGCGGCGCGATCATCAGGCCATATGATGAACGGGCCCGCATTGCGCGGAGCCGGTTTCGGATCGAAGACGAAGCTTGCCGTGAGGCCCGCGTCATAAAAAAGGCGGGCTCGAAGCCCGCCTTCCCATCATGTCTTGGTCGTGTTTCAGGCTGTAGGCTGCGGTTCCAGGCCGCCTTCGCTGTCGTCGCGCGGCCCGCTCGGCTTGGCGGAACCGGCCTTCGGCACAGCCGAACCGCGCGATGGCGGCGTGTCGTCGCCCATGTCGCGAGCGAGCGGCTTGCCAGCCAGAAGATCGCGGACTTCATCACCCGACAGGGTTTCGTATTCGAGAAGACCGTTGGCCAGCGTGTGCAGATCCTCGATATGCTCGCGCAGAATGCGACGGGCCTTGTTCTCGGCGACTTCGATGATGCCGCGCACTTCGGAGTCGATCAGACGGGCTGTTTCTTCCGACATGTTCTGCTGCTGCGACACGGAATGGCCGAGGAAGATTTCTTCCTGGTTCTGACGGTAGCGCAGACGGCCGAGCTTGTCGCTCATGCCGTATTCCATGACCATGGCGCGAGACATGTTCGTGGCCTGCTGGATGTCGTTGGACGCGCCCGTCGTCACGTTGTCGAGACCATAGATGATCTCTTCCGCGGCACGGCCGCCGAAGATCATGGCCAGACGCGCTTCCATCTCGTTCTTGCGCATTCCGTAGCGATCGCGCTCCGGCAGGTTCATGGTGACGCCCAGGGCGCGGCCGCGCGGGATGATCGTGACCTTGTGCAGCGGGTCGTTGAAAGGCTCGTAGATGCCCACCAGCGCATGGCCGGCCTCATGGTAGGCGGTCAGCTTCTTCTCGTCCTCGGTCATGGCCATCGACCGGCGCTCGGCGCCCATCATGACCTTGTCCTTGGCGTCTTCGAATTCCAGCATGGTGACGAGGCGCTTGGAGCGGCGCGCCGCCATCAGCGCGGCCTCGTTCACGAGATTGGCGAGATCGGCGCCGGAGAAGCCCGGCGTGCCGCGCGCGATGGTCTTGAGATCCACATTGGGGGCCAGCGGCACGTTGCGCACATGAACCTTGAGGATCTTCTCGCGGCCGCCGACATCGGGGTTCGGCACCATGACCTGCCGGTCGAAGCGGCCGGGACGCAGAAGCGCCGGATCGAGAACATCGGGACGGTTGGTCGCTGCGATGAGGATGATGCCCTCATTGGCCTCGAACCCGTCCATCTCCACCAGAAGCTGGTTCAGCGTCTGCTCGCGCTCGTCATTGCCGCCCCCGAGGCCCGCGCCGCGATGGCGACCCACGGCGTCGATTTCGTCGATGAAGATGATGCAGGGCGCGTTCTTCTTGGCCTGCTCGAACATGTCGCGCACGCGGCTGGCGCCGACGCCCACGAACATTTCCACGAAGTCCGAACCGGAGATGGTGAAGAAGGGGACGTTGGCTTCGCCCGCGACAGCGCGCGCCGTCAGCGTCTTACCCGTGCCCGGAGGGCCGACGAGAAGGACGCCGCGCGGAATCTTGCCGCCCAGACGCTGGAACTTCTGCGGCTCGCGCAGGAATTCGACGATCTCTTCCAAGTCCTGCTTGGCTTCGTCCACACCCGCGACATCGGCAAAGGTGACGCGGCCATGGGCTTCGGTCAGAAGCTTGGCCTTGGACTTGCCGAAGCCCATGGCCTTACCGCCGGCTCCGCCCTGCATCTGCCGCATCAGGAAGATCCAGACGCCGAGGATGAGGAGGATCGGGCCGAAGGACATCAGGATCGACCAGATCGGATTGACATTGTCCGACGGCGGGCTGGCGTTGATCTGGACGTTGCGCTGCTCAAGCCGGCTGACGAGCTGAGGATCGCCCGGCGAGTAGGTCTGGAAGGGGCTTGCGCCGTCCGTATAGGAGCCCGAAATCCGCTGTCCCTGAATGGTGACGGAGCGCACGCGGCCGGCATCCACGTCGGAGAGGAACTGCGAATAGGGCACGTCGCGCGTGTTCGCATTCTGCGAGCTGTTCGAGAACAGCTGGAACAGCGCGATCAGCAGGAGCGCGATGATCGCCCAAACGGCGAAATTGCGGAAGTTCTGGTTCATTATCCGTCCTGGAAGTGCGCTCGGGCAACCATGCGTCATACAACGTCGGCGGCTTTGACTTGCCTGCGAATGTAGGTGGACGCCACCCCCTTGCCAACAGGTTCACCGCGATTTGCGGCATTTTGGAGCCCACAGGTTAATGTGAGACCTGCAGGGAGAACCAAATCGGCCGCGAGACGCCACGCAACCCGACACGAAAGCGAGAGCGAAGGCGGCTTGGGCGCGGTCTTGAAGCGCAGAAGCGGATGGGCGGCTAGGATCTCGCCGGACGCCCCGAGCGCCACGGGCAGCGTGCGATGGGCGAGCGGTCCCCTCCCCCATCGCCCATAGGGAACAAGGATACTCCAATCGTTCGACCCCGTCTGACGGGGAACGTCGAAGCGACTGTCGAAGCAGGCCGAAGCCTGCCTGTCATCCCAAGGAAGAGGCGGCGGCCCCGTGCGCCCATATTCACGCCCGAGCCGCAACAGGCCGCTTTTCCAACGCAGGAGGCAGCCGCCCAATGTCGCAGCTCCCTCCTCTTTTGAATGGATCTGCTGAGCCAGAGCGTCGATGCTGAGGCGCGTGGGCGGAACCGAGGCGCCAGCCACAGCTGTCACGGCGCGGGACAGAAGGGTGGGATCGATCAAGCCATCGTCCAGAAACAACGAGATGTCGCCAGATGCCGAGACGTCGAGCCGCCCTTCCGTCGCAACCTTCGCCAGAATCGAGGTGATGCGATCGTCCTCATCCTGTCGCTGCATACGTGCGGCCTGGATGGTCTGCTCCGCCAGCGCTTCCTCGGCCGCATTCAGCCCCTGCAGTCGCAACCGCGCGCGAGCAAAACGCGGATCGCGGTTGGATGGATCATCCGCCGCTCGCACGCCCGTCCCAGCCACGAAAGCTTCCAGCGCCCGCTTGCGCCAGCCGAGCATTGGCCGAACGAGAACGAGACCGGGTTCCAGATCGCGCCAGACCCGCATTCCCGCGAGCGCGGCGCCAACGGCCCCACGTTGAACGGCGAGCCGATGGGTTTCGATCTGGTCGTCATGGTGATGGGCTGTCGCGAGAAGTCCCGCACGGAGGCGGCGCGCTTCATCGGCCAAAAGGCGGTAGCGCGCCTCACGAGCGGCAGCCGAAAGATTTCCCTCGATCGGCCCGACATGGCGCCAGACAAGAATGCGATGGGGAACGCCCAACGCGCCGCAGAGACGGGAGACATCCTGCGCCTCGGCCCCGCTGCCGGGCCGCAAAGCATGATCGACGGTCGCCACATGAAGCGTGCGACCGAGGCGTCCGGCCGATCGCAACTGCGCGGCAGCCAGAAGCAGAGCCAGGGAGTCCGGCCCGCCCGACACCGCCAGGAGCAGCGCCCCCTCCCCCCGCCCGGCCGGCAGGGCCCCAAGGGTGCGCAAAATGTCCTCGCCGAGAGCCAAGCCCGGATCGCCGCTACGCTCTGCATCGCCCGGCAAGGCGAGACTCAGGGATATCAGCTACAGCGCGCCGTTTTTTCCTCGGCCTGAAGCTTGCGTTTCACGTTGGCGCTCATCGTGGGATAGCGCTTGCCGATCTCGGCATAGGTGATGCAGGCCGTCTCGCGATTGTCGAGATGCACCAGCGACATGCCGAGCTTCAGCATCATCTCCGGCGCCTTGGGCGCCTGGGGATGCGCCTTCTGCGCGTTCAGGAAAACCTCCGCCGCCTCGCGATACTTCGCTTGTGCGTAGAGACTCTCGCCCAGCCAATATTGCGCATCGGCCGCGTCGCTCGAATTCGGATAGGTCTGCGTGTATTGACGGAAGGTCTGCTCGGCGAGCGCGTAATCGCCCGACAGCATGTGATTGTATCCGAGCCCATAAAGCTCACCCGGCCCGTTCGCCTTGATCGAGGCGGTTTTGACATTGGGCTGCGGCGCGGCAGCAGGCGCGGCAGCGGGTTTGGCGCTCTCGTTGCCGAAGCCCTCCCCGATCAACGCGCCGATCTCGTCGCCCCCCTGCGCGCTGGCCGGAGCGGCGCTGGCAGACGGCGTGGGCCGCGCGGCCCCGTCATTCATCGTGGAGGGCGTGGCCGAAGCCACGCGCGAGGACGCCTCGCTCGCCGGTGCGCCGGCTGCGGGAAGCGCGGGCTGCGCTTCGGAGCGCCGCTGCGGCGTGGTCTGCGAGGCGCCGCCCGACTTGCCGCCCTTTTCCAAATCCTGGAAGCGAAACTCGTTGTCTTCCTGCGTCTTGCGCAGCTGTTCCTGCAATTGCAGAACCAGGAAGGACAACTCTTCCACCTTACCGGTCAGCCGACGCATTTCCTCTTCCATCTGGCTGATGCGCACGCTGGAATCGCCCATCTGCGCCATCAGCACGGGCGGCGCGGTGTCGCGCGGCTGGCTTTGCACCTGCCGGCCGCCGAGGCCGAACGGCAGGTCGAGCGCATGAGCCGGTCCGGCCAGAGCCCCGGCCGCAACCGTCATTGCGAGAAAGCGCGTGAGAAGCTTGCCAGCCATCCGAGAATCCCTTCCGGGCGCCGAAGGTGGGCCGCGATCCCGGCCGGATGCGTCTTCGGCGCCGTGTCGATGTCCACTTGTTTACGGGGTGTGAACGCGTCCAAAATTTGTCCGCTTCTATCACGCCGCCGGGTTCGGGAACGCAAAACGGCCCCGGAGGGCCGTTTCGACTGGAGGATTGTTGCCGAAATGCTTCAGGAGCCGCTGCCCGAGAGCACGGTGACCGCGCGGCGGTTCTGCGACCAGCAGGAGATGTCGTCGCAAACGGCGACCGGACGTTCCTTGCCGTAGGAGATCGTGCGCATCCGGTTGGACGACACGCCCTGCGAGGCCAGGAAGTCGCGCGTGGCGGCGGCGCGGCGCGCGCCGAGCGCCAGATTGTATTCGCGCGTGCCGCGCTCGTCGGCATGGCCTTCGACGACGATCTGATAGCGCGGATACTGGTTGAGCCACTGGGCCTGGCGGCTCAGCGTCTGCTGCGCGTCGGCGCGGATCGAGGTCGAGTCCGTATCGAAGAAGATGCGGTCGCCGACATTGACGGTGAAGTCCTGGCTCGTGCCGGGAGCGGCCGAGCCACGGCCATTGGCGCCGTTCGCGCCATAGCCACCGGCTCCGCCGGCACCACCCGCGCCGCCGAGGCCGAGGCCGGCCGCGTTGTCGGGAAGGGCGTTGTTCTTCTTGGCGCAGGCCGAAAGCGCCAGCGCAGCGACCAGCGCGAGGGCGATTCGACCATGGACCCCAGTAGCGATGCGGCGCATGGCCGTCTCCTTCGGTCAGTGGATAAGGATAGGGTCATTTACCATTTTCAGGGTTAACGACCGGTCAACAAAACGTTGATTGTTCAGTCTATTCGAGCGCAGGCGACCAGGCGGGGTCGGACGCGAAATTGGGCGTCGCGACACGCTGCTCGTTGCGCCCGGTCAGGTCGATCGAGAAGAGCTGCGGACCGCCGCCCTGATCCCGGAAGAACATGATGACGCGGCCGTTCGGCGCCCAGGTCGGGCCTTCGGCATGGAAAGACGAGGTCAGAATGCGCTCGCCCGAGCCGTCCGGCTTCATGACGCCGATCTGGAACTGGCCGCCCGACTGTTTGGTGAACGCGATCAGATCGCCGCGCGGGCTCCAGACGGGCGTGTTGTAGCTGCCCTGTCCGAAGGAAATGCGCTGCTGGCCCGAGCCGTCGGCGTTCATCGTGTAAATCTGCGGCCGGCCGCCCCGGTCCGATTCGAAGACGATCTTCGAGCTATCGGGCGAATAGGAGGGCGAGGTGTCGATGGCGTTGGTGGAGGTCAGGCGCGTGGTCGCGCGCGAGCGCAGGTCCATGGCGTAAAGATTGGCGTTACCCTCCTGCTGAAGGCTCATCACCACCTTCTGGCCGTCGGGCGAGAAGCGCGGCGCGAAGGTCATGCCGGGGAAATTGCCCACGACCTCGCGCTGTCCGGTTTCGAGCTGAAGGAGATAGACGCGCGGCTCCCCCTTGCCGAAGCTCATATAGGTGATTTCCTGCCGGTTGGGCGAGAAACGCGGGGTGAGCACGAGGTCGCCGCCCTCGGTCAGATAGCGCACATTCGCGCCGTCCTGGTCCATGATGGCAAGGCGCTTGCGGCGCTTGTCCTTGGAACCGGTCTCGTCCACGAAGACGATGCGTGTGTCGAAATAGCCCTTCTCGCCCGTCAGACGCTCATAGATGGCGTCGGCGATGATATGGGCGATGCGGCGCCAATTGTCGGGGCTGGCATAGAACTGCTGCCCGTCGAGCTGCGTGCCGGCATAGGTGTCCCACAGGCGGAACTCGACGCGCAGACGCCCATCCGCTTCCGGCGTGACGCGGCCCGAAACGAGGGCCTGCGCGTTGATCACCGTCCAGTCCTGGAAGCGGGGCGTGGCATCCGGCGACAGGTCCTTCTGGATGAAGGCGGTCGGATTGATCGGCGCGAAGAGGCCGGAGCGCTTCAGGTCGGCGGCGACCACTTCCATGAGCTTGGCGCCCAGGCCATCGCGGGACTGGAAGGCCGGCAGCGCGATCGGCAACGGCTGCACATTGCCCTGATTGACGTTGATCTCGACCTTCGCATGAGCGGGCAAGGACGCGCCAAGACAGGCTGCGGTGGCGGCGAGCGCGAGGCCGAGGGTCCGCAGGCTGCGGCGAAGGGTCGAAGAGGTCGTGCTGGAGCGAGTCATGGGATGGAACCTTCCCGTTCGGTCATCGGGCCTGTGTCGCGCTGTCAGGCGCACCCGTTGTCTCGGAAGCGATGGACGAGAGGACGGCCGGAACCGTCCCGAGGGATTGGAGGCTTAGAACATCTGGCTCGGGTCGAAATTCACGGTGACTTCGGACCAGGTCTCGTATTTGTCGGCCGGCAGGTTGTAGGGCGCGCAGCGGCGAACCGCGCGCACCGCCGCCTCGGCCGCCGCGCGCTGGGCCGGGGACGAACCGCTGCCGGATTCGATCTGCGGCATGCCCTGCACCGCGCCGGACGGATCGAGCTGCATCGAGATCTTCACTTGGAAAGACCCGGCGTCGGAATTGCCGGCGGGCGGATTCCAGCATTTGGAAATCTGCCCGCGCAGGGCGTCCATCTCGCTTTGAGACAGAGTGCCGCCCGTCTGCGTCTTGCCACCGAGCGAAGCGTGCTGGGTCGACCGCTTGGCACCGCCGCCAGTCGTTTCCTGCGTGTTTTTGAGAGCGGCCAGAACCGCGTCCTCAAGAGGATCGTTCTGCGAGTTGCTCTTGCCCGGCTTCTTCGCTTCCTTGACCTTCTCCTTGGAGGTCTCGGTGGACTTGGCCTTCTCGGTCGCCTTCGTCTTCTCCGGCGGCTTTTCCTTCACCGGCTCGGGCTTGGGCTCAGGCTTCGCCTCGGCGACCTTCACAGGCTCCGGCGGCTTGGGCTTGACCTGCGGCGCGGGCACGTTCTTGGGCGGCGCGGGCGGCTTTTCGGCCTCGGCCTTGGCGATCTCGGCGGCCAGCGGGTCGATCTCGGGCGTCGTGTCCTCCTCGGCCGAATCCTCTTCCGGCTCGGGCGGCTTGGGCTCGGGCGGCGGCGGGGTCGGCTCGGGAACGCGAGCGGGCGCAGGCTTCGGCTCGGGCTTGGGTTCCGGCTTCGGCTCAGGTTTGGGCTCAGGTTTGGGCTCGGGCGGCTGGGCGGCCGGCGGGGGCGGCGGCGCGTCGTCCACCTTGGTCTTCTGCGTTTCGCGCGGCGCGGCCTTCGGCGCAGGCGGCGTCGGGAGATCGACCTCGTTGTCGCCGACATTCTGGGCCGGCATCGGGAGCTTTTCGGGCGTCTTGGTCGGCTGGGGCGCCGGCTTGTCGGTCTGCGGCGCCTTTTCGTCGCCGATCATCGACTGGCTGACCTCAGTCACCAGTTCCACGGGCACGGCTTCGCTGCCCATGTCCAGCTTTTCGGGCGCGCCCAACGACCAGAGCCCCCATGTGAGCACGAGGGCGTGGACCGCAACGGAGGTGGAAAGCGACGACTTCATGATGCGTCAGCTCTTCGCCCCTGGCTTCGGCGCGCCTGCGTGAGAGGCCGCCTTTTCCTGGGATGTGACAAGTCCGATATTCTTGAAGCCGGCGGCCGAGATGCGGGCCATGACCTGCATGACCGTGCCGTAGCTCGCCTCGCCATCGGCGCGCAGGAAGATGCGCTCGTCATAGCCCGCTTCCGCGATGGCCTTGAGCTGCTCCACCACCGCGTCCGCCTGGACCGGGCTTTCCTGAAGGTAGATTTCGCCGCCGCGCTGCACCGAGATGGTGATGGGCTGCTTGTCGGCGCTGAGCGCCTTGGCGGCCGTCTTAGGCAATTCCAGCGGCACGCCGACCGTCATCAGCGGTGCGGCCACCATGAAGATGATGAGCAGAACCAGCATGACGTCCACCATGGGCGTCATGTTGATTTCGGCCATCGGCTGCCGGCGCTTGCCGCGGCGGCGTCGTGATCCTCCGCCCGATGATGCGGCGCCCGTCGACATGCCCATAGTGTCTGATCCCCTCGTCTATTCTGGCCAAAGGCGCGGCGCGTTCAGCGACCGGCGCTCGCCTTCTCGTCGATCTGACGCGACAGGATGGAGGAAAATTCGTCCGCGAAGGCTTCGAGCCGCATCCCCAGCTTGCCCGCGTCCGCCGACAGCTTGTTGTAGGCGATAACGGCGGGGATGGCGGCGATGAGGCCGATGGCGGTCGCAAGCAGCGCTTCGGCGATACCGGGGGCGACGACGGCGAGGCTCGTCTGCTCCGAGGCGGCGATGCCCTGGAAGGCGGTCATGATGCCGACCACCGTGCCGAACAGGCCGATGAAGGGCGCGGCCGAGCCGACCGTCGCCAGAAAACCGAGGCGCGATTCCAGCTCGTCCATCTCGCGGGCCATGGTCACGTCCATGGCTTTCTCGATGCGGGTCTGGAGGCCGATGGGCGAGCGGGCGCCCTTCTCGAAGCTCTTCTTCCATTCGCGCATGGCGGCGACGAACAGCGCGCCCATGCCGGACGTCTTGCGGTCGGACAGGGTGTGATACAGTTCTTCGAGCGACTGGCCGCTCCAGAAGGTGGATTCGAACGTGTTGAGCTGGCGGCGGAAGCGGCCGAACCGCGCCCATTTGTCGAAGATGATGGCCCAGGACCAGACCGACGCCGACAAGAGACCCAGCATCACGAACTTCACGACGAAGCCGGCCTGCCAGAAAAGTCCCATCAGAGACATGTCGCTGCCATGGGCGGCGAGCGCAGTCTGTGCGACGTCGTTCATTCCTCTGTCCCTCGAATTCGTGGGGCCGGCGATCGTCCGCGCAGCGGCGCCCTTTCGCACCCGCACGGTGCCGGCCTGACGGGCAGCGGCCCCGACGCGCCATTCCCCAAGGGCTCTTTCGCCGGGGATTCCGGTAAAAGAATGGCGCGACAAGGGTTTCGCCGCGATCCCATGAAGCACCGTTAGGGTTAACAATTCGTTTCGCAGGCGTGAGGAATAGCAGATTTCCCCTCGCGCTTCCGAATGTTCTACCGCAGTGCGGCGTGGGTATCAGGCCTCGCCCGTGCTTGGCGCCGGCGTCAGGCGCTCGGCCACCGCCGGCGGCATCCGGCGTGGCTTGCCTTCGGGCGAGATCACGGCGACCTTCACCCGCGCCTCGATCAGAAGCTCCTCGCCTTTCAAGATGCGCTGGTCGAGAACCACCCGCGCGCCGCCCAGAAGCGCCGTGCGGGTCTCGACGGTCAACACATCGTCGATCCGCGCCGGACGCAGGAACTCGATTTCCATGCGCCGGACGGCAAAGGCCATGGGCTCGCCGAAAGCCCCGTCCATCAGCTCGCGATGGCCGATGCCGTGCAGGCGAAGATAGTCCGTGCGCCCGCGCTCCAGAAAATGCAGGTAGCGGGCGTGGTACACGACGCCGGAAAAATCCGTGTCCTCGAAATAGACCCGCACATCGAGGCGGTGGCCGAATTCGGTGAGCCGGCCTGCAAGTTGTTCGTTCATGCCGGCCTCATAGCGATCTTGTGATCGGGATGCCAGCGCAGCGCCCATCTGTCATCGCGCCGTCATGGACATGTCACCCCGCCGTCATGCCCGGATGCTTGACCGCGCGGGACGTCAGACCATCGGAACCGGAGTGTCCCATGCCGACCCGTCTTGCCATCTCGTTGGCGCTTCTCGCCTCGACGGCGCTGCCCGCTTTCGCCGAGCCCGTCTTCAACCGCGTCGCCGCCTTTCCCGTCGCCGCCAACCTGCCGAAGGAAACGGCGGGCGAGGTCCCGACATCGGCCGAGATCGTCACCGCCTCCGAAGACGGCATGACCCTCGTCTATTCCGACAGCCCGCATGGCGGCATCGGCTTCATCGACATCACGGACGCCCATGCGCCCAAACCCGCCGGCTATCTCAAGCTCGACGGCGAGCCGACCTCGGTGGCGGTCGCGCGCGGCAACGTTCTCGTGGCGCTGAACACGTCGGAGAGCAAGGCCAATCCGGGCGGGCGTCTCGTCGCGGTCGATCTCGCCGGCCATGCGATCGGCGCGGCTTGCGATCTCGGCGGCCAGCCCGACAGCGTCGCCGTGTCGCCCGACCGCAGCTTCGCGGCCGTCGCGATCGAGAACGAGCGGGACGAGAAGGTCAATGACGGCGCCCTGCCCCAGATGCCCGCCGGATATCTCGCGCTGGTGCCGCTGAAGGACGGCACGCCGGACTGCGCCAACCTGCGGCGCGTCGACATGACGGGCCTGGCGGCCATCGCGCCCGAAGACCCCGAGCCCGAATTTGTCGACATCAACGACCAGAACGAAGTCGTCGTCTCACTTCAGGAAAACAACCACATCGTCATCGTGGATGGGGCGAGCGGCAAGATCAAAGGCCATTTCCCGGCCGGCAGCGTGGCGCTGGAAGGCGTCGATGCCGAGAAGGACGGCAAGCTCGACTTCACGGGCAAGATCGAGGCGCGTCCGCGCGAGCCCGACGCCGTGAAATGGCTGAAGGATGGGCGGATTGCCGCGGCCGACGAGGGCGACTGGAAGGGCGGCACGCGCGGCTTCACCATCTTCAACCATGACGGCAGCGTGTCCTACGAGTCGGGCGCGACGCTGGAGCGCGAGGTCGCGCGTATGGGCCACTTCCCCGAAAAGCGCGCCGACAAGAAGGGCATCGAGCCCGAGGGCCTCGCCAAGGGCACGTTCGGCGGGCAGGACTATCTCTTCGTTCTGGCCGAGCGCGGTTCGGTGGTCGCCGTCTATCGCGACACCGGCGCCGCGCCGGAACTGATGCAGATCCTGCCGTCCGGCATCTCGCCCGAAGGCGCGGTGACGATCCCCGCCCGCAACCTTCTCGTCACCGCCAACGAGGCCGATCTCGGCAAGGACGGCGGCGCGCGCTCGCATGTCATGATCTACGAGCGGGCGGAGGGCGAGAAGGCCTATCCGACCATCGTCTCGATCGACGACAAGGCCGGCAACCCGATCGGCTTCGGCGCGCTTTCGGCGCTCGCCGCCATCGAGGGCAGGCCGAACCAGTTCTGGTCGGTCAGCGATAGCGTCTATGGCAAGATGCCCCGCATCTACATGATCGACGCCGCGACCAAGCCCGCGCGCATCGTCTCGGCCCTGAACGTGACGCGGGACGGCAAGCCCGCCGCCAAGCTCGACCTGGAAAGCCTGACGCCGGACGGCCAGGGCGGCTTCTGGCTCGGCAGCGAAGGCAACCCGGAAAAGGAGGTGCCGCATCTGCTGCTCCACGTGGACGACAAGGGCGCCATCCTCGAGGAGATCGCCTTCCCGGAAAAGCTTCTGGAGTCGCAGACGCGCTTCGGCGCGGAGGGCGTGGCGCTCGCCAATGGCAAGGTCTGGGTCGCCATCCAGCGCCCCTGGAAGGACGATCCCAAGAACGAGACCAAGCTTCTTGCCTATGACCCGGCGACCAAAGAGTGGGGCGCGGTGCTCTATCCCCTCGACAAACCAGCCGAGGTCGCCTGGAACGGCCTGTCCGAGATGACCGTCCACGGCGACCATGCCTATTTCATCGAGCGCGACAACCAGATCGGCGACAAGGCCAAGCTCAAGGCCGTGACGCGCGTTCCCCTGTCGGAACTGAAGCCTGCCCCGCTCGGCGACAAGCTGCCCGTCGTGAGCAAGGAGACCGTGCGCGATCTCGTGCCCATCCTCGCCGAGGCGACCCATGGCTATGTCGTGGACAAGGTCGAGGGTCTTGCCATCGACGCCCAGGGCGAGATGACCATCGTCACCGACAATGACGGCGTGGACGAGTCCTCGGGCGAGACGCTGTTTCTCAAGATCGGCAATGTCAACGACAAGGCCGCCTCGCTCAAGAAGTGAGGTCGAGGCCCGCGAGGCAAAGGGGCCGGCGGATCACCCGCCGGCCTTTTCGTGGGGCGGTCAAACGCCGCTGAGCAGGATCACGGTCGGCACTTTCGGCAGGCTACGGGCGGAAAGCGTCAGCGAATCCTCGGCCCGCCGATCCACGGCAAAATCCGGGATCTGCTCCAGAAAACGCTCGATCGGCGTGCGGAAGCGATGCATCGGCAAGACGACGGAGGAATGGAGCCGCGCGGCGATCTCGCCCATGCCCTTCTGACTCATGGTCCAGGACCCGTCCACCGGCACCATCACGACGTCGAGCCGGCCGATCGCGGCGTAATCGTCCTCGGTCAGCTGATGGTGGAGATGTCCGAGATGGCCGATGCACAGGCCCGCCACCTCGAAGATGAAGATGGAATTGCCGTCCGCCTCGAACGAGCCGAAGCGGTTGATGTCGGTCGGCACATTGCGGATCAGGACATCGCCCACCGTGACATTGTGTTTGGCCGGCCCGCCCGCCGGATTCCAGCCGCGCAGCACGGTGCCGATGCCGGGGTCGGGAAACTCGGTGTAGTGGGTGGAATGCGCCTTGTTCATCGTCACGACATCCGGCACGCGGCCCTCGCCGGCAAAGCCGGCATAGTCGGTGGCGACGCGCACCCCCTCCCCGCTCTCGATCAGATAGGTCGCGTGGTGGACGTAGGTGATGCGCACCTCGGCCCGCTCGCGTGCGGCCAGGCGATAGGGCGCGTCCAAGGAGGCGTAACGGACCCCGGCGCGCTCGGCGATGGCAAGGCAGGTGCTCGGCGTCTCCTCCCGGTCTTGAGCCATCGCGCCCGAAGGCAGCCAGAGAAGAGGCAGAGCCAGAAGAAGCCGTCGCATCGCGTCACCTTTCGGACGGAGGCATTTGCTTCTGCGAGCTTATCGCTTGGGATATCCCGGCCAAGTCATATTCCCGCGAGCGCGACCCTTGCCGAAGCTGGACGATGGCGGCTCGAAAACCTATAGAACCTTCATTCATCTGAAATCTTGACGAGACAGGTGCCCCGATGGCCGGTCATTCCCAATTCAAGAACATCATGCATCGCAAGGGCCGGCAGGACGCCGTGCGCTCCAAGATGTTCTCCAAGCTGGCGCGCGAAATCACCGTGGCGGCCAAGAGCGGCACGCCCGATCCCGACATGAACCCGCGTCTTCGCCTGGCGATCAACAACGCTAAGGCGCAGTCCATGCCCAAGGACAATATCCAGCGCGCCATCTCCAAGGGCTCGGGCGCCGACACCGAGAACTATGACGAGGTCCGCTACGAGGGCTATGGCCCGGGCGGCGTCGCCGTCATCGTCGAGGCGCTGACCGACAACCGTAACCGCACCGCCTCCAATGTGCGCTCCTACTTCACCAAGTCGGGCGGTGCGCTCGGCGAAACCAATTCGGTCTCCTTCCTGTGGGACCGTATCGGCGAGATCGTCTATCCCGCCAAGGTCGGCGATGCCGACAAGGTGATGGAAGCGGCGATCGAAGCGGGCGCGGACGACGTGGCGAGCGACGAGGACGGCCACCGCATCCTCACCGCCTTCGCCGATCTCGGCGACGTGTCTGCCGCCCTCGAAAAGACGCTGGGCGAAGCCGAGAGCGTCAAGATCATCTGGCGCCCGCAGACCGGCGTGCCGGTGGACGAGGAAAAGGCGCAGAGCGTTCTGCGCCTCATCAACAATCTCGAAGACGATGACGACGTGCAGAACGTCTACGCCAATTTCGAAGTGGACGAAGAGGTCATGGCGAAGCTCTCCGCCGCCTGACCTCTCGCGCATTCGAGTCCAAAGGCCGCGCCGGCTCTATGCCGCGCGGCCTTTTTTTGGGCTCAGCTTTTGGGCGGCGTCGGCGTGAGCCGCGCCTGTGCCAAGGGGACGATCGTCTCCGACACGAGCCGATGGAGATCGGCCACATAGCCCGAGCGCGTCGAAGGCTGGCTCTCGTCCGAGGTGATGGCGACGGTCAGCTCAAGATCGGGGATGACATAGATCATCTGCCCGCCATAACCCCAGCCATAGAAGCCGTCATGGCCGGCGAAGCGGTCGATGAACCAGCCATAGCCATAGCGCCCGTCATGGAAGCGCGAGGTGGTGCGCGGCGTCCAGCTCTGCTCGATCCACGCCTCCGACAGAATGCGCTCGCCGGACACGTTCACCCCGCCGCGCCGGTAGAGTTCGCCGAAGGCCAGAAGCGACCGCGGCGTCATGGCCATCTGGTTGCCGCCGAGATAGATGCCCTGTGGATCGCGCTCCCAATCGCTCACCCGCACGCCCGCCGGCCCCAGCCAGTCGCGCGACAAGTGAAGCGTCGAGCGCCCGGTGGCCTTGGTCAGGATCGCCGAGAGAAGATGGGTGGAGCCGGTGGAATAAAGCATCGGCCCGCCGGGATCGTTGACGAAGGGTCGGCGCAGCGCATCGCGAACCCAGTTGCGCGAGGCAATCCAGGCGCCATAATTGCCGCCGGACGTGCGCTCCAGCCCGGCCTGCATCGACAGGAGATGGCCCACGGTGATCTGGTTCAGGCGCGGATCGGGATCGGCGGGAAAGTCGGCCCGCAGAAAATCCGCGATCGGTTGGTCTGTCCCTTTGATCGCGCCCTTGTCGATGGCGATGCCGACGAGTGCGGCGATCACGGATTTCGACGCCGACTTGATGTTGGTCGCCCGGTCGGTCCGGTTGCCGCGAAAGCCCTGATCGACCAGGGTCTCGCCGCCCTGCGCGATCAGCAGCGTTTCCAAGGGTTCGAGCGCTTCGGCGCGCGCCCGGGCCGTGTCGAAGCTTGCGGCGGCCGGGGCCGGCGGCGCGGCCCCGCGCGCCTCAGGCGGCACGGCCGAGGGTTCGGAGCCCGGTGGCCCCTCCTGCGCGACGGCGGGCGAAAGAAGAAGCCCGCCGAACAGGGCAAGCGCCAAGGCGATTTTCGAGGTCATGTCTCTCAAATGGAGATGGCAATACTGACCCGACAGGGCGCGTCACCGCAACTTGATCCCCACGCCGTTCCGCTTCGTTTTCGATCCGTTCACTCTTTGTCTTTAAATCCAGAATCCGTTAAGCAAGGCGGAGACGGGATCATGCTGCAGGAGCGGACCATCAGGATCATCGGAATCGATCCCGGCCTTCGCCGCACGGGCTGGGGCGTGGTGGAGACGGTCGGCAACTCGTTGCGTTTCGTGGCGAGCGGCACGGTCACGTCCGACGCCAAGATGGACCTCGCCTCCCGTCTGCGCCAACTCTACGACGGTCTTTCGGCCGTGATCCATCATCACCAGCCAGACGAGGCGGCGGTGGAGCAGACCTTCGTCAACAAGGATGCGGTCGCGACCCTGAAGCTCGGCCAGGCGCGCGGCGTCGCCCTGCTCGTTCCCGCGCTGGCCGGCCTGCCCGTCGCCGAATATGCGCCGAATGCCGTGAAAAAGGCCGTGATCGGCGTCGGCCATGGCGAAAAGGCGCAGATTCATATGATGGTGAAAGTGCTGATGCCCCGCGCTACGTTCGAGGGGGATGATGCGGCCGACGCGCTCGCCATCGCCATCTGCCACACCCATCATCGCCAGTCGGCGCAGGCGCGCGCGGCCTTTGCGGGCCTGTGATGTTCTTGACTTGTTCACCCCGCCATTATAGGTAATACCTCAAGGTATTACTCGACGGAGAGTCGATCATGCGCGTGACGGAAAAGGGGCAAGTGACGATCCCCAAGCCGATCCGGGACAAGCTCAGCATCGGTCCTGGGAGCGAAGTCGCTTTCGTGGATCGCGGTGACTTCGTCGAGCTTGTGCGAGGTGAAGCTGTTCACGACTCACAAGGCCGTCGGGAAGAAATCAGCAAGGCGATCGCCGCCATGCGTGGATCGCGCGATTTCGATGGGCTGACGACGGATGAGTACATGGACACTATCCGGGGACCGCGTGACGATCTCGACCCTCGTTGATTCCAACATCCTGATCGACATTCTCAATCCGCGCTCCCGGCCGGAGCATCAGGACTGGTCGGCCACGTATCTGCACGACGCGGCGCTGCGCGGCCCTCTCTACATGAGTGCCGTTGCCTGGGCGGAAATCTCGCAGCCATATCAGGACGAACAGATGCTCGTGACCATTCTGCGTCCCTTCGGCTTCGTCTATGAGCCCTTCCCGTTCGAAGCCGCCTATCCCGCAGGGCAGGCTCAAACGCTTTACCGCCAACGCGGCGGCGCGCGCGACCGCACCCTGCCCGACTTCCTGATCGGCGCTCATGCCCAAACCGCCGGTCACCGCCTTCTGACGCGCGACGCCAGCCGCTACCGCGCCTATTTTCCCGACCTCACCATCATCTGCCCGGAGACGCATCCTTGATCGGCAAGCTCAAAGGCACGGTGGACGAAGCCGACGAGGAAAGCGTGACGGTGGATGTCCACGGCGTCGGTTATGTCGCGTTTTGCGGCGCGCGCACGCTGGCGCAACTGCCGGGGTGCGGCGAGGCGGCCGAGCTCTTCATCGAGACCTATGTGCGAGAGGACATGATCCGCCTCTATGGTTTCGCCTCGAAGGCGGAGCGCGAATGGTTCCGCCTGCTCCAGAGCGTGCAGGGCGTCGGTGCCAAGGTCGCGCTGGCCGTGGTCGGCACGTTGACGCCGGGCGACCTTGCCAATGCCGTCGCCTTGCAGGACCGCGCGACCGTCGCGCGCGCGCCGGGCGTCGGGCCGAAGGTTGCCGCGCGCATCGTCGCCGAGTTGAAAGACAAGGTTCCGGCCTTTCCGGGTGCGGCGGGTGAAGAGTCGCTCGGCCTCAAGCGCGAAATTGGCGAGGGTGTCGCGCCCGCCCCCGTGGCGGATGCGGTGTCGGCGCTGGTCAATCTCGGCTATTCGCGTGAGCAGGCGGCGAGCGCCATCGCGACAGCCCTCAGGGAAGCCGGCGAGGGCGCAGCCTCAACCGCCCTGATCCGGCTCGGCCTGAAGGCGCTCAGCCGCTAGGGCGCCGGTTGACCGGAGCGATCCGGGGCCTTTGATTTTACCGCATGATCCGATGGCGGGGTCCTACCGCCCCCCGGACATGCTCTCATCGCAAGCCCGCCCTGCCCTTCGGGCCGACGCGGAACGGACCCGACCCATGAGCGACAACCGCCTGATCACTCCCGAAAAGCGCGGCGAAGACGTCGATAGCACGCTGCGACCGCAGCGGCTGGACGATTTCGTCGGGCAGGCGGCGGCGCGCGCCAATCTGAAGATCTTCATCGAAGCGGCCAAGACGCGCGGCGAGGCGCTGGATCATGTGCTCTTCGTCGGCCCGCCGGGCCTCGGCAAGACGACGCTGGCGCAGATCATGGCCAAGGAACTCGGCGTCAATTTCCGCTCGACCTCCGGTCCGGTCATTGCCAAGGCGGGCGACCTCGCCGCGCTTCTGACCAATCTCGAAGAGCGAGACGTTCTCTTCATCGACGAGATTCACCGGCTGAGTCCGGCAGTGGAGGAAATCCTTTATCCCGCCATGGAGGATTTCCAGCTCGATCTCATTATCGGCGAAGGGCCGGCGGCACGCTCGGTGAAGATCGATCTGTCGAAATTCACGCTGGTGGCGGCGACGACCCGTCTCGGCCTACTGACCACGCCCCTGCGCGATCGCTTCGGCATTCCCGTCCGCCTGAATTTCTACACGGTGGACGAGCTCGAACATATCGTGAAGCGCGGCGCGCGGCTGATGAGCCTGCCGATGAGCGAGGACGGCGCGCGGGAAATCGCGCGGCGCGCGCGCGGAACGCCCCGCATCGCCGGCCGTCTGCTGCGCCGCGTGCGCGATTTCGCAACCATGGCCGGCGCCGAGATCGTGGACCGGCGCACCGCCGACGAGGCGCTCACGCGGCTGGACGTGGATTCGCTCGGGCTCGACCAGCTCGACCGGCGCTATCTCGACCTGATCGCCCTGAATTTCGGAGGTGGCCCGGTCGGCATCGAGACGATCGCTGCTGCCCTGTCGGAACCGCGCGACGCGATCGAGGACATCGTGGAGCCCTATCTTCTTCAACAGGGCTTCATCCAGCGCACCCCGCGCGGACGCCTCCTGACCCAGCACGCCTTCCGGCATCTCGGGCTGGCGGTCCCGGCGACCTATCAGGGCGTGCAGTCGAGTCTGTTCGAAAGCGGCGACGAAGACTGAGACGGGCAAGGCGTCAACGCGGAGCCGGGTTCGCTCGACGGGGCGCGGAGGCCAGTGCCCGAGAAGCAGCGGCGGATTCGTACAGCCCAGCATGGCAGTTTGAGGTCGCCTGCCCCTCACCCCTCGCTTTCGCGGGCGTTGGGGTCATCGTCCCGCTCCTCCCGGTCGCGCTCGAACAGAGCCGCGCCCGGTTCGCGGTCCACGTCGTCATCGAGTTGCACGACGGCGGACGAGCGAAGCTTGGCGCCGGGATGAAGATGCAGATGGAGCGCGCCGGGAGTCGAGGTCGCGAACCCGATCCCAGCCAGCAACAGACCCACGACATGATGACGACGTTTGAATGGCATAGACCCCCGGCCACAAAACGCACGGGCGCTGCCGCGCCTCTGTCCCGCATTGCACAAGACACGGCGTTCGGGGCGCCAATAGGGCGCTCCCGCCGGGGGCTGCCGCTTGGCTACCAGAAGCTGGGGACGACCTCTTCGAGCCTTGGCCCGATCCGCACGGCCGACACCTTTTCGGCGAGCCCCGTGCGGTCGGAAATCTCCACCGCGAGGCCGCAGATCGTCGCCGGGCCGCTCGCCGCCTCGAAGCGCCCGCGCGGAATGCGCGTCAGAAAGCGGTTCAGCGGCTCTTCCTTCTCCATGCCGAGCGAGGAATCATAATCGCCGCACATGCCGGCGTCCGACTGATAGGCCGTGCCGTTGACGAGGATCTGGTGATCGCCCGTCGGGACATGCGTGTGCGTGCCCACCACGACCGACACGCGCCCGTCGAGATAATGGCCCATGGCGAGCTTCTCGCTCGTCGCCTCGGCATGCATGTCGATGATGATGGCGTCGGCTTGCTCGCCGAGCGGACAGGCCGAGACGATCTCGCCCGCCGCGCGGAACGGGTCGTCCAGTTCGGGGTGCATGAAGGCGCGGCCCATGAGATTGGCGACGAGCACGCGTGCGCCGTTGCGCGCCTCATAGAAGCCCGAGCCCTTGCCGGGCGTGCCCGGCGGATAATTGGCCGGGCGCAGGAAACGGTCCTGCCGCGCGGCGAAGACCAGGGCCTCGCGCTGGTCGAACACATGGTTGCCGGTCGTCATGACATCGGCGCCCGCGCTGATCGTGTCCTCGAAGATATCTTCCGTGACGCCGAAGCCGCCGGCCGCGTTCTCGCCGTTCACGACCGCAAAATCGAGCTTCCAGTCGGCGATCAGCCCCGGCAGCTTTTCAAAGACCGCCATGCGGCCGGTGCGGCCAACCATGTCACCCAGAAACAGAAATCTCATGCGTTGGACGCCCTTTCGGCGGCAGCGAGTTTGGCATCCTGCAATCGGGCGAGAGCCGCCTTCACGGCCGGCCGCGCACCGACGCGCTCGACCCAAGCGGCGAGCGCGGGGAAGCGCGAAGCGGCGTCGAGGTCGCGCAGGCCCGAGCGGGCCCAGCTCCAGTTCATCATGTCGGCGATGGAATAGTCTCCGGCGAGATAGTCGGCTTCCGACAGTCTCGCATCGAGAACACCCAGCAGCCGCTCGCTTTCGCGCTCGAAGCGGCGGATCGCGAAATCGCTGCGCTCTTCGGCATTCTTGAAATAATGGATCTGCCCGATCATCGGGCCTGTGCCGCCGGCCTGAAAGAAGGTCCAGGCGAAAGCTTCCGAGCGCGCGGGGCCGGACGCGGCCAGGAAGCGGCCGGTCTTTTCGGCAAGATGCACGAGGATCGCGCCGGACTCGAAGACCCGGTGCCCCTCTCCCGCCTCGCGATCCACGATGGCCGGGATGCGCCCGTTCGGGTTGATCGCAAGAAAGCCGGATTCTTTTTGTTGTCCGGTCGAAATATCGACGAGACGCAGGTCGTAGTCGAGCCCGCACTCCTCCAGCATGATCGCCGGCTTTTCGCCGTTCGGCGTGGTCCAGGTGTACAGCTCGATCATGAGCACGCTCCGATTCCTCGATACTCGATCAGCTAGCGCAGGATCGGGCAAAGGGGGAATGATTTTTGACGAAAACCATCCCGGCGGATTCATCACCCGGGCGACGCCCCTTCGGGCATGAAAGAGAATTTGCGTGACGACCCGTTTCTCCCTGCCTGTGATCGCCGTGCTCCTGAGCGGCCTCGCCCTTTCGGGCTGCATCACCGCCAAGCCGGTGGACACCAGCCAGACCAAGCCGGCCGCCATCGGGCGCGACCAAGCGCTGGCCCTCGTCAATGATTTCCGCGCCAAGAATGGCGTGAAGCCGCTGCGCATCAACGAGAAGCTGATGCAGGCCGCCGCCTGGCAGACGGCCGCGATGGCCGAGCGCAACAAGATGGACCATCAGGTGGCCGGCGCGCTGCCGGGGCGCGTCGCGCGCTTCGGCTACCAATGGAGCACGGTGGCCGAGAATATCGGGCGCAACTATGCCGATTACGGCGCGGCCATGGTCGGCTGGATCAACTCGCCCGGCCACCGCAAGAACCTCCTCAACCCCAACGTCACCGAAATCGGCTTCGCGGGCGGACGTCTGCGCGAGGGCGGCCCGGCCTATTGGACGCAGATCTTCGGCGCGCCGAAGCCTGACGCGCCCCGGCTGGTCAGCCAGAAGCCGATGCGCTGGGGTCCAGAACTCCGCTTTCCCTGACGATCCGATCCAGGAACCGATCCCCCGCCGTCATCGGCACGGCGGACACTTCCTGCACGTCGAAGGCGAGGCCCCAAGTCTCCACGGGGGCAAGGCGCGCGATGGCGCGGTCGTAGAAGCCCTTGCCATAGCCGATGCGCCCGCCGCGCCGGTCGAAGGCCAGCAAGGGAACCAGAAGCAGGGTCGGGTTGAGTTCCGGCGCGTCCTCGCCCGGCCCGTGCGTACCGAAGCCCTGCGGCACGAGCGGCGCACCGCGCAGGAGTTCGCGGAACACGAGATCACCTGCCACGATACAGGGCAGCGCCAGACGCGCGCCCCGATCCTGCAACCGAGCCATGAGCGGACGGGCATCGATTTCCGAGCCGATGGGCAGAAAGCCGCCGATGACCGTTCCCGGCTCGAAATGCAGGGCCGCATCGGCGTGATCGGCGATCGCGAGCGAAGCCTCTATGCGTGCGCTAGCGGGCATCGCATCGCGCAGCGCCATCATGCGCCGGCGCAGAAGGCTCTTGTCGATCATGCCAGCGCTCATTCCTGCCTCCCTTTTGATAGGCCAGAAGGCTTTAGCAGCCTTCCGATGAGCGGGCCAAGAGCGCGCGCGTCTCGGGCATGAGACAGAAGCGGAGGAGAAAGGGAGGAAGTGGCGAGCCGCCTCGGCCGATGAGAAAGTCGATCCCGGGAACCTACAAAGTAGGTGGGCGCCGTGTGCCGCAGTCCACGGACCGCAGCAGGGACAGCTCCCTAAGGGATGAGTAAGGCCCCGGGGAATAAGTTATCCCTGTCGAACCGCACAGCCCGCCGAGACCGAATATAGGCCGCCGCCCGCGCGAGCGCCAGAGGCGCGATCACCGATAAAGAAGCTTTTCCGGCAGACGCCGCCGGGTCTCCCAGCCGGCACGCTGAAGCTCGGGGGTGTCGCTTTCCAGCATGGGAAATCCCAGGCAGAAATAACCGATGAAGCGCCAGGATTCCGGTACGTCCAGAACCGCACGGAGGGTCGCGGGGTCGAGGATCGACACCCAGCCGAGGCCCAGCCCCTCGGCGCGCGCCGCTAGCCAGAGCGTATGGACGGCCAGCGCCGCGCTATAGGTGGCTGTCTCCGGCATACTCCGCCGGCCGAGCCCGTGGCCCTGTTCGGGATCGCCTTCGGCAAAGACGGCGAACTGCACGGGCGCCGCTTCCATGCCTTCGAGCTTCAGCCGGGCATAGAGCGCCGCGCGCTCGGCCGTTTGAGCGCAGGCGGCTTGCGTATTGCAGCGCTGGAAGTCGGCGCGGATCGCGGCCCGCCTGGTGGGATCGGCCACCACCACGAAACGCCAGGGCTCGCTGAGACCGACGGAGGGTGCGAGCGTCGCGATTTCGAGAAGGCGCTCCAGCGTGCCATCCGGCAAGGCATCGGGGCGGAAATGCCGGACATCGCGCCGCCACTGGAACAGTCGCAGAAGCTCGGCCCGGAAGCCGGCGTCGAAATTCATGGTCAGCGCCCGGTCTCCAGCCGCTCGGCGATACGCTCCACGATCTCGCTGACGCCCAGGAGATGCTCCACCAGCCGCTGGTCCCCCGTGGCGGCAGCCCGCAGGGCCGCCTGCTCTTCGGCCACATGAAGGCGCGCCACTTCGGCTTCCAGTTCGGCCACGCGCCGGCGCTGCTCGGACAGTTCGTCATTGACCATGATCGCGGCCATGACCGACAGGCGCAGCTCGCCGATCTCGCCGAACGAGCCGCGCAACTCGTTGATGCGCGCGTCGATATCGGCGGCCAACGATGTCAGATGCGCTTCCTCGCCCTCGGCACAGGCCATCCGGTAGGTCTTGCCATCGATGGTAACGACGATCTGGGGCATGTCTGTCCTTGGGTGGGCGCGAGGGTTTGAAGGAGACGGCGGCGGACGCTATCCCCGGCGCTGGGCCAGAACGTCGCGAATGGTCTCCATGGCGGCGACGAGACGGCGCGAGACTTCGCGATTGGCCGCATCGAGACGCGAGGCGCGCGTCAGCGCCGTGTCCAGCTCGCCGGCGAGGCGCGAGCGGTCGGCGGTCATGCGCTGCACCTCCTCCTCGGCGGAAATCACGACATGGTCGCGCGACAGACGGCGATCCACCGCGCGCTCCAAACGTTCCAGAGACGCTTGCAGGCGATTCGTGGCGTCGGTCAGCGGCCCCGCGTCCGGCATGAAAACCCCTTTTCCCGTCGTGCTTCCAACCTCTTGCACGCTCGGCTTCATTCACAGAAGCCAAGCTGCCGAACCGCTTTAACGGGAACGCAAGGGCGTGAAAAGCTTTTCCACCGCCAGAGCTTCGCGTTGCGCCAATTGACATGCGCGAAGAACCTATGATGAGTGCGCGCGAACGCGCCGTGCCGCTTCGGCAGGGCGCATCGGGAGGACGTTAAATCCATGCCTTTCGCCCAGAGGCCCGCTTCCCCCTCGCGCCCGGCCACAAGCCGTTTGAGCGCGTTCGGCGCGCCCGGTGCGGCGGGCATCGCCTTCTCCTGACCTCGTTTTGCC
>NZ_BBWS01000014.1:0-12921 GCF_001463925.1 Aureimonas sp. N4
CGCCTTCTCCTGACCTCGTTTTGCCCGGCGCCCGCCGGCGCCACGCCATCTCAGCCCGCCGCGCCCTCCGGAGCGCCGGCGAATTCGGACGAAGCTCCCGCCTCGTCCTTCAGGAAAGGAAGACCATGGCAGTACGTGTCGCCATCAACGGATTCGGCCGCATCGGCCGCAACGTTCTCCGCGCCATCGTGGAGTCGGGCCGCACCGACATCGAGGTCGTCGCGATCAACGATCTCGGCCCGGTGGAAACCAACGCCCACCTCATCCGCTACGATTCGGTCCATGGCCGCTTCCCCGGCACGGTGAAGGTCGACGGCAACACGATCGACGTCGGCCGCGGCCCGATGCGTGTGACCGCCGAGCGCGATCCCAAGAATCTCCCCTGGGGCGAGATGGGCATCGACATCGCGATGGAATGCACGGGCATCTTCACCGACCCGGCGAAGGCCTCGGCCCATCTCGAAGCCGGCGCCAAGAAGGTGCTCATCTCCGGCCCGCTGACCAACGCGGCCGACGAGAAGACCGTGGTCTTCGGCGTCAACCACGACACGCTGACGGCCAACGACAAGATCGTCTCCAACGCGTCCTGCACGACCAATTGCCTCGCGCCGGTCGCCAAGGTGCTGCATGAAGTGATCGGCATCGACACCGGCTTCATGACGACGATCCATTCCTACACGGGCGACCAGCCGACGCTCGACACGATGCACAAGGACCTCTACCGCGCTCGCGCGGCGGCCCTGTCGATGATCCCGACCTCGACCGGCGCGGCCAAGGCGCTCGGCCTCGTCCTGCCCGAACTCAAGGGCAAGCTCGACGGCTCGTCCATCCGCGTGCCGACCCCGAACGTTTCGGTGGTGGACTTCAAGTTCGTCGCCAAGCGCGCCACCACGATCGAGGAAGTGCAGAACGCCATCCGCGCCGCCGCCGACGGCCCGCTGAAGGGCATTCTGGGCTACACGCTCGACCCGAACGTGTCGCACGACTTCAACCACGACCCGCATTCCTCGGTCTTCGCGATGGACCAGACCAAGGTCATGGACGGCACCTTCGTGCGCATCCTCTCCTGGTATGACAACGAGTGGGGCTTCTCCAACCGCATGTCGGACACCGCGCTCGCCATGCACAACGCGGGCTGAAACCCATGAGCTTCCAGCCCCTTCTCGCGCGCGATGTCCGCTGGGCGCCCGTGTCCGGGGCGGGGCTGGAGCATCTGCATCTGACGACGACGCCGGACGGCGTCGTCGCTCGCTCCGTCGTCATCGGCGAGCGCGGCGGCCGGCCCTACGGTGTGTCCTACGAGATCCGCCTCGATACCCAATGGCATGTCGAGAGCTTCGACATCCGCGCCGCGCATGGCGACCGGCTGGCGCTGACGCAGAGCGCGCCGGGCTTCTGGATCGGCTCTGACGGCACCGAGCGCGCGGACCTTGCCGGCTGCATCGACATCGACCTTGCCGGCACGCCCTTCACCAACACGCTGCCGATCCGGCGCCTCGGCGAGCGCTTGGCGGAGCCGACCGAGCTTCGAATGCTCTACGTACCCTTCGACACGTTCGAGCCGGTTGTGGACGGGCAGCGCTACACCGAGATTTCCGAGCGCCTGTTCCGCTACGAGGCGGTGGACCGCAGCTTCGCGGCGGAGCTACCCGTCGATGAGGACGGGCTCGTGCTCGACTATCCGACCCTGTTCAAACGCCTTTAGAATTCACGCGTCCAACCACGCTTTTCCTTGCTTTGGAGCCATGAGATGACCCTCTTCAAGACGCTCGACACTGCCGACCTTCAGGGCAAGCGCGTTCTCGTGCGGGTGGATCTCAACGTTCCCATGAAGGACGGCAAGGTGAGCGATGCCACGCGCATCGACCGCATCCTGCCGACCATCCGCGAAATCTCCGACAAGGGCGGCCGCGTTCTGCTTCTCGCCCATTTCGGCCGGCCCAAGGGCAAGGTCGATCCCGAGCAGTCGCTCGGCCCCATCGCGCCGGTTCTGGCGGAAAAGCTCGGCCGTCCGGTCGGCTTTGCGGAAGACTGCGTCGGCCCGGTGGCCGACGGCATCGTTGCCAATATGCAGGATGGCGACGTCCTGCTTCTGGAAAACACCCGCTTCCATGCCGGCGAGGAAAAGAACGACGAGGCTTTCGTCTCGCAGCTCGCCTCGCTGGGTGATGTCTATGTGAACGACGCCTTCTCGGCCGCGCACCGCGCCCATGCCTCGACCGAAGGCCTCGCCCATCACCTGCCCTCCTATTGCGGGCGCACGATGCAGGCCGAGCTGGAAGCGCTCGAAAAGGGCCTCGGCAACCCGGAAAAGCCTGTCATCGCGATCGTGGGCGGTGCCAAGGTCTCGACCAAGATCGACCTTCTCCAGAACCTTGTCGCCAAGGTGGACTGCCTCGTGATCGGCGGCGGCATGGCCAACACGTTCCTGGCGGCCCAAGGGATCGATGTCGGCAAGTCGCTCTGCGAGCATGATCTCGCCGACACCGCCCGCCAGATTCTGGAAAGGGCCAAGGCGGCCAACTGTACGATCCTGCTGCCGACCGACGCGGTCGTGGCGCGCGAGTTCAAGGCCAATGCCGCGAACGAGACGGTGTCTGTCTCCGCCGTTCCGTCCGACGCCATGATCCTCGATGTCGGCCCCGCCAGCGTCGAGGCGATTTCGGCCTGGATCGACAAGTCGAAAACCCTCGTCTGGAACGGCCCGCTCGGCGCCTTCGAGATCGAGCCCTTCGACCGCGCCACCATGGCGGCGGCGCGCCATGCGGCCGACCGCACGGCGGCCGGTCAGCTCGTGTCGGTCGCTGGCGGCGGCGATACGGTGGCCGCGCTCAATCAGGCCGGCGTTGCCGAGCGCTTCACCTATGTCTCGACGGCGGGCGGCGCCTTCCTGGAATGGATGGAAGGCAAGGCCCTGCCGGGCGTCGAAGCGCTCAAGGCCTGATTCACTCGAGAAAGGGGCGTTTTTCGTGAAGGATACGCTTCTCTCCTGGCTGCTCCTGCCGGTCTATATCTGGCAGGGCATCGGCATTCGCCGCCGCATCGAGCGAATGCCGCCGGCGGCCGGCCCCCATAGCGGGCAGGTCGGCGCGGGCGAGGACGCGCCCGCCATTCGCCTTCTGTTGATCGGCGATTCCTCGGCGGCCGGCGTCGGCGTGGACCGGATCGAAGAAAGCCTCGCGCCGCGTCTGGCCGAGCGCCTCTATGCGCTGACGGGCGCGGTGGTCGCGTGGCGGGCGGCCGGCTCGAATTCGGCGGTCTGCGCCGAGGTGCGCGATTTCGTCGTGCCCAATATCGCGCGCGAGGGTTTTACCCATATCGTCTTGTCGATCGGCACGAACGACGTGAAGAACTTCCATTCGGCCCGCCGCTTCAAGCGCAGCTTCGGCACGCTGCTCTACGCCCTGCGCGCCCGCTGGCCGGAGGCGCGCATCGTCTGGTCGCCGCCGGTGGACATGCTGCGCGTGCCCGCCCTGCCGCGCGGACTCGCCCTGGTGCTGGAACTGCGCAGCCGCATTCTCAGGCGCGTGGGAACGCGTCTTTGCCTGGAGCGGGGCGCGATCCCCGCCACGCAGATTCCCCGCGTCGAGCCGGCCGGCTTCTCGCGCGACGGGTTCCACGCCTCGGTCGAAGGCCATGCCTATGTGGCCGGCCATCTGGCGGCCTATGTGCTGGGCGACATGACCCACGCCTGAGGGCATCGGGGGCGTTCAAGCCCAGCGATCACGCGGGCGAGCCAAAACGAAACAAAGCATAAAAAAATTTCATCGAGCACGATGCAGTCGCGCATGATTCGCGCCGCACTCTATGTTTAAGAGCGGCGCATAGCGCAGCCTCTCACGGTTTCAAGAGCTCAAGATGAGTTTTCGGAGCTTGGCGAAAGAAAGCCGCGCAGCCCGCTTTCAGCCTTCGCACCGATGCGGTCGGCGCGACTTCGGATGCCTCGCCATGTCTGCCCTGTCCAAGACCCTGTCCGCCTACGCCCAAGCCCTCGCCCTCCTCGCCCCCGAACGCGGCAAAGCGATCGGCATCGTCCTCGCCGGCATGGCCGTGGCCGGCATTCAGGTGGCCGAGCCCGTGCTCTTCGGCCATGCCATCAACGCGCTGCTTTCGGGCGGTAACGCGCTCTCGCTCGTCCTCGTCTGGGGCGCGGCGAGCTTCGTCTCCTTCCTGTCGGCCATGGTGATCTCGCTTCTGGCGGACCGGCTGATGCATCGCCGCCGCCTGTCGGCCATGGCGAGCTTCCTAGAGCATGTGCTGGCCCTGCCCGCTTCGTTCCATTCGCGCTCGCAGTCCGGCCGGCTGATGCGGGTGATGATCTCGGGCGTCGATACGCTGTTTGGCTTCTGGCTGCCGCTGTTTCGCGAGCAGATCGGCAATATGGTGGCGCTGACCATCCTGCTGCCCGTCGCCTTCTGGATGAACTGGCGCTTGGCCTCGCTGCTCGGCGTTCTGATCGTCGTCTATACGCTGGTCAATCTCGCCGTGGTGAAGCGCACCTCGGGCGGGCAGAACGAGGTGGAAGGTCACTTCACCGAGGTTTCGGGCACGGTCGGCGAACTCTTCGGCAATGTCTCGATGCTGCAAAGCTTTCTCGCCGTGCCGCGCGAGCTTCATTCCGTACGCTCTTCGCTCGACCGTATCCTCGCCGCGCAATATCCGGTTCTCAACTGGTGGGCGGTCATGTCGGTGCTGACGCGGGGCGCCTCCTCCATCTCCATCGTCTCGATCTTCGCCTATGGCGCCTTCCTGTCCTCGCGCGGTCAGGCTTCGGTCGGCGAGATCGTGTCATTCGTGGGCTTCGCGACGCTCCTGATCGGTCGGCTCGACCAGTTCACCGGCTTTCTCATGGGCCTGTTCGGCCGCGCGCCCATGCTGGTGCAGTTCTTCGCCGTCCTGCGCGAGCGCACCGATGTCGTGGAGTTCACGGACGCCCAGCCGCTGGCCATCACGGAAGGGCGCGTGCGCTTCGAGAACGTGACCTTCCGCTACCCGGAAGGCTCGGGCGCGGTGCGCGGCATCTCCTTCGAGGCCGCACCCGGCGAGACGGTTGCGATCGTCGGCCCGACCGGCTCGGGCAAATCCACGGCGCTCGCCCTTCTCCAGCGCGCCTACGACCCTGAACAGGGCCGTATCACGATCGACGGGCAGGACATCCGCAACGTCACGCTGACCTCGCTGCGCGGCTCCATCGGTGTCGTGTTCCAAGAGGCCGGGCTTTTCAGCCGTACGATCCAGGAGAATATCGCGATCGGCCGACCGGAAGCCACGATGGCCGAGATCGAGGAGGCCGCGCGGCTCGCCGGCGCGCTGGACTTCATCCAGCGCAAGGAGGACGGCTTCGCTTCCATGGTGGGCGAGCGCGGCGCGGGGCTTTCGGGCGGCGAGCGTCAGCGCCTCGCCATCGCCCGCGCGCTTCTGAAGGACGCGCCGATCCTGATCTTGGACGAGGCGACCTCGGCGCTCGACACGGCGACCGAGACCCGGCTTCAGGCCGCCTTGGAGCGGCTGCGCGCGGGGCGCACGACCTTCGTGATCGCCCATCGCCTCTCCACCATCCGCTCGGCGGACAAGATCATCGTGCTCGACGGCGGCCAGATCATCGAGACCGGCACGTTCGACGATCTGGTGGCGCAGGGCGGCGTCTTCGCGGGTCTGGCGCGGGATGCCGGCGTCTCCTCGCTGCGCCGGCCGCTGCCCGAAACGGCGCAGGACAATGAAGCCGAGACGACGTTCCGCGAGGCTGCGGAATAAGGTTAGGATGGAGCGGGGTCGGCCTCCCTCCTTTCCAAAAGGGCAGCGGGCTGGCAAGGGAGGAAACGTCATGCAGCCCCTGATCTTCATCAATCTGCCCGTGCGCGATCTGGCAGCCTCCATCGCCTTCTACGAGGCGCTCGGCTTCCGACGGAACCCGCAATTCTCCGACGAGACGGCCGCCTGCATCGTGGTGTCGGAGGTGATCCACGTCATGCTGCTGACCCATGAGAAGTTCATGCAGTTCTCGCCGCGCCCGATCTCCGATGCCCATGCAAGCGCGCAGGCGCTGTTCTGCCTGTCGGCGGAGAGCCGCGCCGCGGTGGACGAGCGCGTCGCCCGAGCGACACAGGCCGGCGGCACGGCCGATCCGACGCCGACCCAGGAGTTCGGCTTCATGTATGGTCGCTCCTACGAAGACCCGGACGGGCATATCTGGGAGGTCATGTGGATGGACCCGGCCGCCGTCGCAGGCGAACCGGCTTCGGCCTGACGTCAACTATTCCGACTCGTCCTCGTAGCCGACGAGATGCAGCGGGCGGGCGCGCACGCCGCGAAGCGCGCACCAGCGCACCAGGGCCTCTTCTCGCCCATGCGTGACCCAGACCTCCTGCGGGGCGATCTCCGCAATGGTCTCGATCAACTCGTCCCAGTCGCAATGATCCGAGAGGATCAGCGGCAGTTCGACGCCGCGCTGGCGCGCCCGCCCGCGCACGCGCATCCAGCCCGAGGCGAAACAGGCGACGGGATCGGGAAAGCGCCGCGCCCATTTGTCGGCGAATGCGGAAGGCGGCCCGACGACGATCGCGCCTGCGAACTCGCCTTTGGCCGCGCCTTCCTCGCTCTTGCCGCGCGCGATCGTGGCGGGGCGCAGGTCGCCGAGCGCGATGCCTTCGCTCTCGTAGAAGTCGCAGAGCTTCTTCAGCGCGCCATGGATATAGATCGGCGCGTCATAGCCTTCCTCGCGCACCATGCGGATGACGCGCTGCGCCTTGCCCAGCGCATAGGCGCCGACGAGATGGGCGCGCTCGGGAAACTGCTTGGTGGAGGCGATGAGCTTTCGCACCTCGCCGCGCGAATCCGGATGGCGGAACACCGGCAGCGCGAAGGTCGCCTCGGTGATGAAGACATCGCAGGGCACGGGCTCGAAGGGCTCGGCGGTCGGATCTTCGCGGCGCTTGTAGTCGCCGGACGCCACGATCCGCATTCCGCCCCATTCCACGAGGATTTGCGCTGAGCCGAGCACATGGCCTGCCGGATGAAACGAGACCGTGACGCCGTTGACGTTGATCGCCCGCCCCCAATCGGCGACCTGCCGTGCCCCGGCAAAATCCTCGCCATAGCGCAGCGCCATGATCGAGAGCGTGCGCCGCGTCGCCAAAACATGGCTGTGGCCCGAGCGCGCATGGTCGGCATGGCCGTGGGTGATCAGCGCGCGCTCCACCGGGCGCACGGGGTCGATATAGAAGCCGCCGGGCGGGCAATAGAGCCCTTCGGGCGTCGGGCGGAGCAGGTCTTCGAAACGGGCCATGGGCATGAGATAGAGGCCGGCGGCGCGAGCGGAAGCGCCTACGTAAGAGCCAAGCCCTCTCAAGCGGAAAATCCGCTTGCGCGCGGCGGAGCCCGGCCCGATAAGCGCATCGCCCCTCCCCGGAAGACAGACCCCGTGTCCCAAGACTCTCACCGTTCCGGCAACCCGCTGGCCGACCGGCGCGCCGACTATGCCGAATCCTATGCCGGCGCGCGCGACTATGCGGCGGCGGCCGATCTGATGCGGCAGGCCGTGGAACTCGCGCCCGGCTGGACGCTCGGCCGGATGCGCCTCGCCGCCTTTCTGGAGGAAACAGGCGAGCGGGACGAGGCGCTGTCGCTCTACCGCGCGATCGTCGGGGAGGACGCGGCCGACCCGTATGGCGCAGGCCTGAAGCTCGCCGCGCTGGGAGCCGCCCCGGTGCCAGGCGCGCCGCCCCCCGCCTTCGTCGCCGGTCTGTTCGATCAATATGCCGAAGGGTTCGAGACGGCGCTGGTGAAGCGGCTGGGCTACCGCGTGCCCGATCTCCTGTTCGACGCGGTGATGGCACAGTGTCCCGAAGAGCGCTTTGCTCGCGCGATGGATCTCGGCTGCGGCACGGGCCTGATGGGCGAGCGGCTGCGCCCGGTCTGCGCCGCGTTGCATGGCATGGACCTCTCGCCCGGTATGTTGGAGCAGGCGCGGCGCAAGCGGCTCTACGATCATCTGGCGGAAGGCGACGTGGCATTGGCCGAAGCGCCCGATGGCGCGCTTTATGACCTTCTGACGGCCGCCGATGTCTTGACCTATCTCGGCGATCTCTCGCCCGTCTTCGCGCGGGCGTCCCGGCTTCTGTCCCCCGGCGGCCTGTTCGCCTTCTCGGTGGAAGCTGACGACGAGGCCGAAGGCGGCTACGCGCTTCGCCCTTCCTTACGCTACGCCCATGCGCCGGCCGCGCTCGCCGCGCAGTTGGACGCAGCGGGCTTCGTGCTCCTGTCCGAGTGGCGCGAGGAGTTGCGGCGCGACCGGGGCGAGCCCGTGCGCGGTGCACTGTTGGTCGTGCGCAGACGGTAGAACGCCCTCGGCAACGCGCCGCAGTGAGGGCCTTTGCACTGCACCATTGCGGCGTTACCCTGGACATCAGAAGAACAGCAGGCAGCGGGTTTTCCCTTGAACGCATCGTCCAACCAAATCGCCACGCCCGAGGACGAGCAGCACGAAACCGAGATGCTGCGCCGCGCCCACCGCTTTGGCAATTGGGCGGCCACCGCCACGAAGCACAGCCCCTGGGAGGACGCGCTCGGCATCGTCGCGGGCGTCACGCTGACGGCGCTCGGCATCGCCCTTCTCGGCCATCTCGGCTTTCTGACGGGGGGAATGGCGGGTCTCGCCTTCGTCGTCCACTATTGGACCGGCTGGAATTTCGGCCTCGTCTTCTTCGTGCTCAACCTGCCCTTCTATGTCCTCGCCATCGGGCGCATGGGGCGCGCCTTCACGATCAAGACGGCCTTCGCCGTCGCGCTTCTCTCCGTCATGACGGCCTTCAGCGGCGACTTCATCCGCTTCGCCAGCGTCCAGCCGCTGCTCGGTGCCTGTCTCGGCGGGCTTCTGATCGGCTTCGGCCTGCTGGCGCTGTTCCGTCACCGCTCCTCGGCCGGCGGCGTCGGTATCCTCGCCGTGTATCTGCAGGACCGCTTCGGCTGGCGCGCCGGGCTGACGCAGCTCGGTGTCGATCTGCTCGTGCTGGTCACGGCCTTTCTCGCCGTCTCGCCGCTCGCGGTCTTCTATTCCGTGCTCGGCGCGCTGGTCCTGAACCTGTTCCTCGCGATCAATCACCGGGCGGATCGCTATCTCGCCCGTTGAACAATACGTCCAAATTGAAGCAAAGCCTGCAAGCTTACTGAAGTTTCATCCCGCTTCGATTGACGAATCTCTCACCGAAGCGCCTGCCTCCTCTGACTTCCCGTTGCGGGAAAGTCGAACTCCAGAGGATCGGGAAGACGATGAAATATAAGATTGCCGTTCTTTCAGCTTCACTGTTGACTTTGCCTTTGTCGGGCTGCGTGACGACCAGCGCAGACGGCGTCAAAGTCACTCAGGCGCATGTCACCGTTGCAGCGGGTGAGCGGACGCAAATTCGCAAGAATTGGTCCATCGCCAATGATTGCTCGGCCGATGGCCTCCCCAAGGTGCGCGTGACGCAGCCGCCGGCCCATGGGCAGATTTCCATCGTCAACGAGGATGTGTACCCCAACACGACCTCACGCCGGTTCGCCAAATGCCGAACGCACAAGGTCAAAGGCACTGCCACCTATTATACGCCCGACAAGGGCTATGTCGGCAACGATCAGGTTCGGCTTCGCCAATCTTATGTCGTCGATGGCGTGACCGACACGGACGTCCATATCAAGGTCGTGCGGTAGGACGCACCCTCGCCCTCCCTTCTCGGACAGCGATCGCCGCTTACATAAGAGCGCGTGTCCATCGCGCTCGCTTCCCCGCCCGCCCTTCTCCCTCCACGCTTTGCCGACTGGTTCGCGGCCAAGGGCTGGAGCCCGCGCCCTCATCAGCTCGACCTTCTGGAGCGCGCCGAACTAGGCGCTTCCGTTCTTCTGATCGCGCCGACCGGGGCGGGCAAGACGCTGGCGGGCTTCCTGCCCTCGCTGGTCGATCTCGCGCGCCGGCCGAAGCGCGTTCCCGGACGCAAACCGCCGGGCGTCCACACGCTCTACATTTCGCCGCTAAAGGCGCTCGCCACCGACATCCACCGCAATCTGGAAAAGCCCGTGGAGGAGATGGGCCTCTCCATCTCCATGGAAGCGCGCACCGGCGACACGTCGCAATCCAAGCGCCAGCGCCAGAAGCTGAAGCCGCCCGATATTCTGCTGACCACGCCCGAACAGCTCGCCCTTCTGATCGCGAGCCCGGACGCCGACATCTTCTTTTCCGACCTCAAAACCGTGATCTTCGACGAGCTGCACTCGCTCGTCGCGTCCAAGCGCGGCCATCTTCTGGCGCTCGGCCTCGCGCGCCTGCGCAAGCTGCGGCCCGAGCTTCGCACGGTCGGTCTTTCGGCCACGGTCTCCAATCCCGACGAATTGCGCCAATGGCTGGTGGCGCAAGCGCCCGGCACCGCGCCCATGGCCGATCTCGTGACCGTGGACGGCGGCGTGAAGCCGGAGATCACGATCCTCAAATCCTCGGCCCGCGTGCCCTGGCAGGGGCATATGGCGCGCTACGCCATGCCTGAAATCTACGAGGCGATTCAGGCGCACCGCACGACGCTGCTCTTCGTCAACACGCGCTCCCAGGCCGAGCTTCTGTTTCAGGAGCTTTGGCGCATCAACGAGGACACGCTGCCGATCGCGCTCCATCACGGCTCGCTGGATGTGACGCAGCGCCGGCGCGTGGAAGCGGCGATGGCGGCCAACGAATTGCGCGCGGTGGTCGCGACCTCGACGCTCGATCTCGGCATCGACTGGGGCGATGTCGATCTCGTGGTGCATGTTGGCGCGCCCAAGGGCGCCTCGCGCCTCGCTCAACGCATCGGCCGCGCCAACCACCGGATGGACGAGGCGTCCAAAGCCATTCTCGTGCCGGCCAACCGGTTCGAGGTCATGGAATGTCAGGCGGCGCTCGACGCCAATTATCTCGGCGATCAGGACTCGCCCCCGATGCGCGAGGGCTGCCTGGACGTGCTCGCCCAGCATGTCCTGGGCATGGCCTGCGCCGCGCCCTTCCGCGCCGAGGATCTGCACCGCGAAGTGACCGCCGCCCTGCCCTATCGCGATCTCGACCGCGAGACCTTCGACCGCGTGGTGGATTTCGTGGCGACGGGTGGTTATGCGCTGCGCGTCTACGAGCGCTATGCCAAGATCAAGCTGACGGAAGACGGGACATGGCGCGTGACGCACCCTGCCGTCGCGCAGGCCTATCGCATGAATGCCGGCACGATCATCGAGTCGGAATCGCTTCTGGTGCGCCTCATCCGCGCCAAGACGAAGTCGGGCATGGCGCGTGGCGGGCCGGTTCTCGGCAAGATCGAGGAAAACTTCCTGGAGACGCTTAGCCTCGGCGACACGTTTCTGTTTTCCGGTCAGGTCCGGCGCTTCGAAGGCATTCACGAGATGGAATGTCTCGTCACCAAGACGCAGGACGACGAGGCCAAGGTGCCCTATTACGGTGGGCAGAAATTCCCGCTGACGACCTTTCTGGCCGAAAAGGTCCGCGAGATGCTGGCCGACCCCGAGAAATGGGGCAGCCTGCCCTCACAGGTCCGCGAATGGCTGGCGATCCAGAAGCGCAAGAGCGCCATTCCCGGCCCGAACGATCTCCTGATCGAGACCTTTCCGAACGGCAATCGCTTCTTTCTGGTGGCCTATCCGTTCGAAGGGCGGCTGGCGCATCAGACGCTCGGCATGTTGCTCACGCGCCGGCTGGAGCGCGCCCGCGCCAAGCCGCTCGGCTTCGTCGCGACCGACTACGCGCTCTCCATCTGGGGCCGGGCTGATATGGGCGCGATGATCGGGGATGGCCGCCTGTCCCTGGACGATCTCTTCGACGAGGACATGCTGGGCGACGATCTGGAAGCCTGGATGGCGGATTCCTGGCTCCTGAAACGCACCTTCCGCCAATGCGCCATCATCAGCGGCCTCGTCATGAAAAACCAGCCCGGCCGCGAGAAGACCGGGCGGCAGATGACCGTCTCGTCCGATCTCGTCTATGACGTGCTGCGCGCGCACGAGCCCGACCACATCTTGCTGCGCGCCACCTGGGCGGACGCCGCGACCGGCCTTCTCGACGTGCGCCGCGTCTCGGACCTCCTCGCGCGCATCAAGCGCCATATCCTGCACAAGAGTCTCGAAGAGATTTCCCCGCTCGCGGTGCCCATCATGCTGGAGGCCGGGCGCGAGCGCATCGAAGGCGAAGCGCGCGACGACTTGCTCGCCGAGGCCATGGAGGAGGACCTCATCATCAAGGCGCTGGGCGAGGTGAAGGATTTCCGCTCGAACTATCTAGGCTGAGCGTCCGCCGCCTCCGCCCGCCGGTTGCTTTCGGCGAGCAGCGCGACGATCAGGTCGGATTGCGAGACGATGCCGGCGAGCCGCCCGTCCTTTTCCACCACGGGCAGATGATGCAGGCCCGTCGCGGCCATGAAGCGCACGAGATCGGCGAGCGGGGTTTCGGGCGAGACGGTGCGCACCGGGCTCGTCATGATGTCCTCGATCGAGCCATTGGGCGCGCGCATCCGATTGAGCGTCAGTTGCAGCCGCCGGCCGACGCCGAGCCTGGGGCCGCGCGGACCCCAAGTCGGCTTGTCCAGAAGATCGGTCTGAGTGACGATCCCGACCACGCGTGCGTCCTCAGTGGTGACGGGCAGAGACTTGATATGGTGCGAGCGCAGAAGCTCCAGCGCCTGCGCGATGGGCGCGTCGGGCGCGATGGCGACCACATCGCGCGACATGATCGAGGCGCAACTCATCTGACCCGAGCGGCGGCGATAGGAGCGGATCTCCGCCTGCCGCAGGATGGTTTCGAGATCGCCGCGATCGACGTCGAGAAGCTGGTCATATTCGGCCAGAACCGCGTCGAGGTCTTCCGAGGTGAAACCGACGCGCGCGGCGGGCGATTTGTCGGCGGTCTGTCGGCTTGGCACC
>NZ_BBWS01000015.1:0-91318 GCF_001463925.1 Aureimonas sp. N4
TCGGCTTGGCACCGCCGCAAGCGGCCGGTGCGGATAGGTGCGCCCCGCCATGCGGTTGAACGCGATGGCAACGATCACCATCAGAAGCGAATTGGCCATGACGGGCCAGAGAACGAAACCATAGCCGAGTGTGTGAATGCCGGGGCCGCCGAGCACGGCCGTCAGCGCCACCGCGCCGCTCGGCGGATGCAGGCAGCGAAGGCCCATCATCAGGGCGATGGCGATACCGATAGCGAGCGCGGAGCCGACAAAGGGATCGGGCACCAGCAAGGCCACGCTGACCCCGACCAGCGAGGAGACGAGATTGCCGCCGATGATGGACCAGGGCTGGGCCAGCGGGCTGGCCGGCACGGCGAAGAGCAGCACGGCCGAAGCGCCCATCGGCGCGATCAAGACGGGCAGCGCGCTGCCGGGTCCGAGTGCGAGACGGCACACGATGCCGGTCAGGAGAATGCCGATCAGCGCGCCGAAAGCGGAGCGAAGCCGCTCCTTGACGCTGACCGGTGGGGACGATGGAAGAAAGGACGCGAAGACACTCATGGCGCCCCTTATCAACGGGACGTGAAACCGTGCCAAGAGGCCACGAAAGAACCGTCGCCCGCTGCTCCGGAGCGCAGCGAGCGACGGGGATCAAGACCCTGCGGTCAGTGTCCGGCCGTCAGCTCCAGCGCGTCGGCCCGGTTCTGGATCGTCAGCTTGTCGACCATCGTGCGCGAGGCCTCGTTCAGGCCGACGGTTTCCACCTCGACACCTGCCTTGCGGAAGCGCAGCACCACCTTGTCCAGCGCGCCGACGCCCGTGAGATCCCAGATATGGGCGTGCGTCACGTCGATCACGACGCGCCCCAGCTTCTCCCTCACATCGAAGCTCTCGATGAAGCGCCCGGCCGAGGCGAAGAAGACCTGCCCCTCGACACGGTAGGTCCGCGTCCGCCCATCGGCCGATAGCTCGGACGAGACGGCGAAGATCTGCGCGATCTTGGAGGCGAAGAAGAGGCCGGACAGAAGCACGCCCGCAAAGACGCCGAGCGCCAGATTGTGCGTCCAGACCACGATCACCACCGTCGCCACCATGACGACGGAGGAGCGGCGCGGATGGGTGACGAGGCTTTTGAGCGAGCCCCAGTCGAACGTGCCGATCGAGACCATGATCATGATGGCGACGAGCGCCGGCATGGGGATCACGGCGACCCAGTCTCCCAGCACGACGATCAGGAACAGAAGCGCGACGCCGGCAAAGAAGCAGGACAGACGCCCGCGCCCGCCCGAGCGGATATTGATGCCGCTCTGGCCGATCATCGCGCAGCCCGCCATGCCGCCGAAAAAGCCGGTGACGGAATTGGCGATGCCCTGCCCCACGCATTCGCGGTTCTTGTCCGACCCCGTGTCGGTGAGATCGTCCACAACCTGCGCGGTCATCAGCGATTCCAGAAGGCCGACCAGTGCGATGCCCACGGAATAGGGCGCGATGATGCGCAGCGTCTCGAAGGTAAAGGGCACATCCGGCAGGAGGAAAACCGGCAGGCTGGAAGGCAATTGCCCCATGTCGCCGACCGTGCGCACCTCGATGCCGAAGGCGAGCGAGACGGCGGTGATCACGACGATCGCGACGAGGGGTGACGGCACGGCCTTGGTGATCCGGGGGAAGAGATAGATGATGGCGAGCGCACCCGCGCAGAGGACATATGTCATGGCGGGCACGCCGATCAGCTCGGGCAGCTGGGCCATGAAGATGAGGATCGCCAGCGCGTTGACGAAGCCGGTCATGACCGAGCGCGAGACGAAGCGCATGAGATCGCCGAGCCGGCAGAAGCCCGCGACGATCTGGATGAGGCCGGCGAAGATGGTCGCGGCGAAGAGATATGGGAGGCCGTGGTCGCGCACCAGCGTGACCATGAGAACGGCGGTCGCGGCGGTGGCCGCCGAGATCATGCCCGGCCGGCCGCCGAAGATGGAAATGAGAACGGCGATGGAAAAGGAGGCGTAGAGGCCGACCTTCGGATCGACGCCCGCGATGATGGAGAAGGCGATGGCCTCGGGGATCAGCGCCAGGGCCACGACCAGCCCGGACAGGAGATCGCCCCGGACATTGCCGAACCATTCGGCACGCCAATTGCGTGTTGAGAACATGGGGAACAACGAAATCTCGACGACGTCCCACCGGCCATATCAGGCGCGCGGCGGTCGCATCACACTATCAACGTCGTCTGGATGGGCCGAGGGATAGGCGCCCGGCATAGCCACTTGGTGACCCAAGTCCTTGTGCGCGACCATGACTGCCTCATTTCGCCGGACGAATCAAGCCGAGCCCGAATGCCGCACCGCCTTGTCTTTGCCATGGATGTGGAATCACAAGGGAACAAGAGAAGAACGGGTCAGGCAGACGCGCATGAACATGATCGACCGGCGCTTCGGACAGGCGAGCGGCGAAGGCGTGGAGACCACGGTGAATGGCGGGCGCCTGGTCTGCCACCCCTGCGGCACGCTGTTTGCGCCCGAGTTCGGCCTGCTGATCGTGTCGGATCTGCATCTGGAAAAAGGCGCGGCCTTCGCCCGGCGCGGCATGATGCTGCCGCCCTACGACACGGCGGCGACGCTGGCGCTGCTTGCCGGCACGATCACGCGTCTGAACCCTCGCCATGTCGTGGCGCTGGGCGACAGTTTTCACGACCGGCACGGAGCGGCTCACATGCCCGAGCCCTTCCGCGAGCGCTTGGGCGCGCTGATGGCAGGCCGGCGCTGGACCTGGATTTCCGGCAATCACGATCCCGAGCCCCCGGCGGGTCTGAGCGGCGACACGGCCGAGACGATCGAACTCGGCCCCTGGACGCTCCGCCACGAGCCCTCGCCCCGCCCGTGCGCCGGCGAAATCGCAGGGCATCTCCACCCCGTGGCGCGGGTGTCCGGTAGGGGACGCTCTGTGCGCGGGGCGTGTTTTGCGACGGACGGCGAGCGCATGATCATGCCCTCCTTCGGCGTCACCACGGGCGGGCTGAACGTCCTCGATCGCGCCTTCAACGGGCTGTTCCGGCCTGAACAGGCGAAAGCCTATGTGATCGGCACCGCGCGCATCTACCCCATCCCGTTTCGCGCGCTCTCGGCGGGCTGAGCCCTCGGCGCTTCGAGTGACAGCGATCCGCGATAATGGACGATCGGCCCGATCCAGGGCGCGCGGATATTGATGTCGAAGACGAAGCAATCGTCCCGCGCCGTCTCGATCATCTCGCCCCCCGGCAGAAGGCAGGCGGGCATGGGCAGGCCGGCGAGGGTCCAGCGCCTCGGCACCAGACGCAGCCGATCCCCTTCGCAGAGAAGCGCCACGGAAAAGCGGGCGATTCCAAATTTCTCGATCAGCAGAAAGCGGTCCCGCCCGGTTCCGGCCCATTGAACCGAGCGCAAGGTCTTGCCGCCGATCCGGCGCGTCCAGCGCTCGACCTCGCCATCGGGCGCGAAGGTCACGGAGGCCGGCACCCCGTCCCCCGTTCGGGGAAAGCCTGTGAGGGCGCAGATCAGCCGCGCCGCGAACCCCTGTCCCCGGTGCACCTCGGCAGTGCCAACCCAGCGGCTCGTGACGCGCCCCTCGTGCAGGGCGCGGATCACGGGCGGGAGCGTGTCGAAGGCCGGCCCCAGAACGCGGCGATAGATGGTGTCGCAGCTTCGCTCCTCGCGAAAGCCCGTCGTGATCGCCCGGTTCTGGAACAAGGCGTCGTAATCGGCGAGGTCCAGCGCATGAACGGCCGAGCGCGCGCCCGGCGCGGACCGCTCGCCCTTCAGGCGCTTGCGGACCAAGGCTTCGATCGCCATGGACGGGATGAACGGGCCGTCATCGCCTTCCGCCAGAAGATGCCAGCTCTTGACGAGTTCCCGCCCCTCCCGCGTTCCCGTCACGCGCACGATCATGCCGCCGCGATGCTCGCCGAAGCGCATCCGGTTCAGGACGGCGTAGAAGAGTGGCGACAGGGGCGTCAGGGCGGGCAGGCCGAAACGGGCCCGAGCGCGGGCGAGGCTATTCAGAATGCGATGGAGCAAACCGGGGATCGGCCCCGCGCCCATCCAGATATCGGACATTCCGGGATGCTCGGGCGGGATGACCTGAAGATCGGGAACGTCCACCAGCGAGAAGCGGCGGCTATAAAGCGGCAGCTGGCCGGGAACGGCGATCGTGAAGCGCCGGCTTTCCGTCAGCCCTTTGGCCACGAACGGACGACCGCCCCGGCGCAGCTTCACCGGGCCGCCGGCATAGGACACCACCGCGCGCATGACATTGAGGCCGATCCCGGCAAAGGGGGATGGCGCGATACCGCCTTCGACGGAGCGGATCTCCATGGTTCGACCGATCTCGCGCAGAACGGCGGCGGTGAGAACGGGAAAGCTGCTGACGCCGGAGAGGATGGAAACCCCGCCCGCCTTGGCGCGCGCGTCGAAGCGCGACACGCCGAAGACGAAATCGGCGGCGTCCGCGAAGTCGAGATAATCGACGCCTGCCGAGAGACAGGCTTCGATGACGGGGTAAGGGTCGTCCCCATAATCCTGAAACGGGCCGGACGCATCCACCACGAGATCGGGCCGGTGCGCGGCGAGCGCGTCCGCGATCTGCGCGCGGTCGATCGCGAGAGGCTGGACCCGGGCTGCCCCTCGATAGGCCGCGCAGAAGGCCTCCGCCCGCACGAGGCTGCGCCCGGCGATCAGCAGATGGAGCGCTTCGAGATCGGCGAGAAGCGTCGCCAGCCGCCCACCGAAGGTGCCGTAGCCACCGAGGATCAGAACCTTCATGCGAACAGGCTTCGCGAAAGGCGAACGGGCCGCTGCCTCACAGGATGCGATCGCGCATATGGGCAGGCGCAATCCAGCAGGTGTCTCGCTTGCCGAAGATCCTGTAGCGATGGCGCGCGACGAAGCGATAAACGGGGTCGCGGATCACCGCTGGCACGATCCGAAAGAGCGCCGCGAGCTTCCAGGGATAGCCGAGCCGCTCATAGATGCTGAGCACGGCGTCGCTGTCCCGCCTCATGCGCTCACCCTCCACGATGATCATGCTGGAGGGATCGTTCGGGTCCATGCCGTGCTGGCGATAGAGCGCCTGCCCCACCTCCCCTTGCATGGAAGCCAGGCGAAACACAGCCCGGCGATCCCGCTCCAGAACGAAGCGCGCATTGGCCGAGCAGAGAACGCATTCGGCGTCGAACAGGATGATCGGACCGGCGCTGTCGCCGGGGGAGCGGGGCGAGGACATCATGCTGGAGTTGTAGTCCATTCCGCCGGCGAAATGGAGTCGCCCCGCTCCATTTCGCTGCGGTGAATGGCGGTTCCAGCCGCTTAGAAGGCGACGGGCTGGCTCGTGGCGAAGGCGACCGCCACCATGCAGAGCACCACGACGACGGTCAGCACCAGCCGAAGCTGCGCGTACCAGGGCGCGGCAATGCGCCCCTCGCGCGTCGCGGTATAGTCCCAGACGCCCTGCACGCAGAAGGCGACGGCAAAGCCGACGAAGTTCCACGGCTGGGGAAGCTGGATGCAGACCCAGCCTGCGAGCGCCGGCAGAACCGAGAGCGCCAGCGTCGTCGGGCTCTTGCGCGGCGTCTCGTTCAGCGCCGCGCCCCAGCGCGCGCCGCCCAGGAAGGACAGGATGACCGCCGCCCAGGCGGACACGGCCAGCCAGAGATAGGACGGGTCCGCGATCTCCGAATAGGTCGCGATCAGGAGCGATCCCACGACGAAGGGCACGAGCCCGCCGACTCCCAGAATCCAGGCGGCGCGAACGAACTGGTCGGCGCGCGAGCGAAGCGGGGCGTCGTGAGAATTGGTCTGCATGTGGTCAGTCCCGTTTGAACATGAGGCGGCCGAACCAGCCGGTGAAGACGGCGACCATCACGGCCACGAGGCCGTAGAGCGCGCCGTTGCGGGCGGCAAACACCGAAATCTGGTTTTCGATCCCGGTCTTCACCACCCAAAGATCCTCCGACCGCTCACGAACGAAAGACCCTTCCCGGAAGAGAATAGCGCGCGCGACATGCCGGCCCACGGGCAGGTCGGCCGGAAGCGCCAGATTGGCGCGAAACAAGGTGGCGCTGACGAATTCGATCGCGCCTGATGTTTCGCTGTAGAGCCCGCTTTCGGTCTTCAGCCGAAACAGCGCGTCGGCATATTGCTGCGTGTCGCTGCGCTGCCCCTTGGTCGGCGGGGTGCGTTCGAAGGCCTGGTTCCGCGTGCCGATGCCGAGCTGGCGCAGCGTCACAGCCGGGGCGATGTCGCGGATCGGCCGCGTGGAGGCGAGCGCATAGGAGGCGGGCACAGCCTCGAACCGCTCCGAGCCCCGGTTGATCCAGATGCCGAAGGTGCGCTTCTTCTCGCGCACCACGAGATTGCTGCGCGGCCCTTCCAGGATCACCACGATGTCGTAGCGGCCCTGACGCATGACGCGCGGATCGGCATTGTCGAGCGCGCCGAAGACCACGAGCCGCTGCCCGCCGGACGAGGCGCCGACCGCGATCGTCTCCGTGGACAGGCCGATCTGGAAGCTTTCGGGCACAGGCGGCGGATCGCTGGGTGCCGGCGCGGACTGTGCGACGGCACCCAGCGGCGCGACAAGAAGCGAAAGCGCAAAAAGTAGCGCGCGCCCCCTCATCCGCTTTCTCCACTCGGCAGGCTGATCGAGAAGATTTCGCCCGGCACCACCACGAGTTCCACGAACAGACGCACCGCGACGGCCAGAACCAGGAGCGCCAGAAGCGCGCGGAGTTGCTCCCCGCGCAGCTTGCGCCCCGCTTCCGCGCCGAACTGCGCCCCGATGACGCCCCCGATCATCAGGAGGAAAGCCAGCACCACGTCCACCGTGCCGTTGCTGGCGGACTGGAGCACGGTCGTCACCGCCGCCGTGAACATGATCTGAACGAGCGACGTGCCGATCACGACGCTGGTCGGCACGCGCAGAAGATAGATCATGGCCGGCACCATGATGAAGCCGCCGCCCACGCCCATGACCGAGCCGAGCACGCCGATCGCAAAGCCGAGGCCGAGCACGGGCACGACCGAGACATAGAGCTTGGAGCGCTTGAAGCGCATCTTGAACGGCAGGCGATGCACCCAGCTGTGCTGGCCGGTGCGCCGGATTTCGCCCGAGCCGCCGCCCTTGACCCGCCTGATCGCGCGCAGGCTCTCGGCCAGCATCAACCCGCCCACCGTTCCGAGCAGGATGACGTAGAGAACCGAGACGGCGAAATCGAGCTGCCCCAGACGCCGAAGGAGCGAGTAGAGCCAGACGCCGAGGCCGGACCCGACCGCGCCGCCGAGGATCAGCATGAAGCCCAGCTTCAAATCCACCGTGCCGCGCTTGTAATGGGCGAGCGCGCCCGACACCGAGGAGGCGATGACCTGATTGGCGCCGGTCGCGACCGCGACGGCGGGGGGGATGTTGTAGAAGATCAGAAGCGGCGTGATCAGGAAGCCGCCACCCACCCCGAACATGCCCGACAGGAAGCCGACGGCCGCCCCCATCCCGACGATGATGAAGATGTTGACCGAGATTTCGGCGATCGGAAGATACAGCGTCACGGAGGTCGGCTCGCCGATGTCGGTTGCGCACGGGCAAAAAGAAAGGGCAGCCCTGTCTTTGGGCCGCCCTTTCCGTCAAGTCAAATCGATTGCGCCGGGCTGTCGAGCCCTTTCGCGATCAGCTGTCCTTACGCTCCAGAAGGGCGCGGATCAGCGGCTCGTCGATCTGCCCGGTGGTCTGAAGGCCGGTCTTCTCCTGGAACTTGCGGATGGCGGCGGTGGTCTGCTCGCCGACCACGCCGTCCGGGCGGCCCGGATTGTAGCCGAGCTTCAGGAGAATGGCCTGCACGTTGCGGATCGCCTTGCTCATGTCGACCGAGGCGGTCTGGCCCGACTTCTCGTTCCAGCTCGCAGGGATATCGACCGTGTTGGCGGCGTCGATGCGCGGCTCGGGCTTCCAGGCCGCGGTCTCGGCGTCGATCTGGGCGCGGAGTTCGGGAGCGAGGCTCTTGCCGACCTCTTCCATCTTGTTCTGGGCGTCCTTGTCACCGGCCGCGCCGACGATGCGGAACCAGCGATAGGACTCGCCGAGATTCGGCTCGACGCCCACACCGCGCGCATACAGGATGCCGAGATTGTACTGGCTGTCGCGCATCCCGTGCTGGGCGGCGCGCAGGAACCATCCGGCCGCAGCCTTGGGGTCCGACGCGCCTTCGATGCCGGTGGCATAGAGAACGGCGAGATTGTGCATGGCGCGGATATTGCCCTGGTCGGCTGCGAGCCGATACCAGTCGCGCGCCGCGCCCGTGTCGCGCGCCACGCCATTGCCCTTCTCGAAGAGCGTGCCGACGCTGTACTGCGCCGGCGCATAGCCGCGCGAGGCCGCCTGACCGAACCAGGCCATGGCGGCCTTCGGGTCGGACGGGGCGGCGCGGCCTTCCATGACGCGCAGACCCACCTCGAACAGCGCCATCGGCTCGCCTTCGACCGCAGCGGTCTTCAGCGCCGCAGGGCCGATCTTCTCGGGCAATGTCGGCAGAGCGCCCTGCGCATTGGCGGGAAGCTTGGACTGAGCGGCCGCGAGAAGCGGCGACGCCGAACCAGCGTTCGTCGCGTCGGCGGCGGGCGCAACGTCGGCGGCGGGCGCTGCCGGCGCGACGGACGCGGTTTCGATCGGAGACGTATCGGCTTGCGCGACCGTTACGGCTGCGTCCTCGACCTTCGCCACGGACGCATCTTCGGCAACGGGCATCGAGGCTTCCACGACGGGCGCGGGCGCGGTCTCGGCCGATGGCGCGCTCGTTTCCGTCGCCATCGCGGCAACCTGCGGCTCGGACACGGGCGTCACGATCTCGCCGGTGCGCTCGGGGCTGGCCTGTTCGGCCGGGGTCTCGGCGGGAGCCTCGGGCGCGGGAGCCGCCATGGTCGGAGCGGGCATGATCTCGGATGCCGAGCCGGTGGCCGGACGCTCGAGAGCGGGAACGGATAGGGTGTTGTTCACCGCATCATTGTGCGAGGCGAGATAACGCTGGCCGAGCGGGATCGCCATCAGCGCCAGAAGAACCGCGCCGACCGCCATCAGGATCGGCTTGCGACGGCGGCTCGCGCCATCGACCTCGGGATCGGCCATCGACGCATCGGACTTCAGCGCCTCGGCTTCCGCCGCCGCCGCCATGGCGGCCTTGCGGGCCGCCGCGATGAAATCGGCCTTGGCGACCGGATCGGAGGCTTCCGCACCGGCGCGCTGCTGGGTGCGAACGCGCTCGATCAGGGCGGCGATGTCCGGCACGCCGGAGCCGGGCTCCAGCGGGCGATCGGCCTCACGCTCGACGAAGCTGTCGGCGGCGTCCAGCGACGGGGCCTCGACCTCGAGCGAGGGCTCGGCGCGCGGGGGAACCAAAACGGCTTCCGGCTGCGGGCGAATACGGTCGGCCAAGCTCGGCTTGGCTTCTACCGGCTTCTCGGCGCGTCGCAGACGGCGAGCAAGCGCGCCGCGCAGGCCGCGCGACTCCTGCTGCTCGGTCTCGTCCTCGATCGGGTCGATCTCGGCCACCGTCTCGAACGTCGGGTCAGCGGCGACCGGCGTGTCGACGAAGGCGACAGGGCTCGGGGTCATGGCGGGCTTGGAAGCCGCCTGCCCGCGCTCCAGACGCAGGTCGCCCTCGATCGTGGTCAACCGATCGACGATCTTGACCAGCGTGGCGTGAACGGCGTCGAATACGCCGACCGCGCGCTCGTCGGAGCGGCGGCAGAGTTCTTCCAAGCGGCGCAGATCGTCGGCGAGATCGCGGACATAGGCGTTCTGGCGATCGTTCTCGCCGGCCTGCATCCGGCGCACGGCCTCTTCGGCGGCGGCGCGGGCTGCGGCCACGACGCTGTCGCGATCCTGGTCGAACTTCTGCTCCAGGGCTTCCAGACGCTGGGCGACCTCGGACGAGTCCGACTCCAGAAGCGCCGGCGCGCCCGCCAGGATTTCGGCCAGACGGCCGATCTGCATTTCAAGCGAGCGGATGACGTCGTTATCGACACCGACCGCGCTGGCCGATTGTTCGAGACGCTCGGCCAGGGCCTGAAGACGAGCCTCCAGCGCGTGAGAGGCGATCTCGCCGCCGGTGGTCTTGAACAGACGCTCGACGCGCTCCGACAGGCGGTCGATGCGCGAGCCCAGTTCGTCGGCGGCGGGGCGGGCCGAAAGCTCTTCGATCTGAGCGGACATGGCGGCGATCTGCGCCGACAGAAGCTCGGCATCGCCCGCTTCCGCGATCTGATCGACGCGGGCCGCCAGGTCCATGACACGCGCTTCGATGCGCTGAAGCGGGGCGGCCGCCATCTCGCCCGACGCCGACAGACCGCCATTGAGGATCGCGGCCGAGATTTCGTCCAGACGCTCTTCCAGAAGCGCGAAATGGCTGAGGTCGGGCTCGCGGATTTCGGCCGCCAGCGTCTCGATGCTGCTCGCCAGCGCCTGAATGCGGCCTTCCATCTGGTCGAGCTGGAGGATTTCGGGCAGGCCCACCAGCGCGCGCTCGACTTCGCCCATGCGCTCGGACAGGCGGCTGATGCCCGCTTCCAGATCGCGGATCGGCAGCTTGGCCGTGACCGCCTCGAAGCGCGCCTCGATCGCCGCTCCGCTGGCTTCGGAGGCCAGAGCGTCGAGCTTGGAGCGCAGCGTGTCCAGCTCGCCCTTGAGAATGCGCGTCAGCGTTTCTTCGGTCTGGCTGCGCACCGTATCGACATAGCGCGCCTCGAACTCTTCCCAGCGCTGCTGGACGGCGAGGATCTGCTCCTCGGTCGACAGCGAGCGGAGCGAGCCGCGCAGGCGCTCCAGCTCGACACGCAGGTCGCGCTGGGCCTGGCTGTCGAGCTCGATCCGGGCCGCGATGCGCGCCTCGAACTCGTCCCAGCGGCGCTGCACGGCCTGAACCGATTCCTCGCGCGCCATCTGCGCCACCAGCGAGGACACGGTGTCGAGCTCGACCCGCAGCTCCATCAGCGAAGCCTGATCGGCATTGCTGGCGGTCAGCTCGGTGAGCTGTTCCATGATGGAGAAGATTTCGGCGCCGATCTTGTCGGCGCCCTTGGACTCGCCGACCAGACGCTTGATCTCGCCCAGCGACTTGCGCATGTCCTCGAAGCGCAGCGACAACTGGGCGTCGGCCACGCTTTCGTGAATCTCGCTGCGGAGCGTGCTGAGGTCTTTCGCCAAGCTCTTGACGGCGGCGAGCGTCGCGCCTTGCGCCTGCAGCTGCTCGACTTCGCCGGCCACATGGCCAAGACGCTTCTCGACCGAAGGCGCTGGCGCGCGCGGAGCCGGCCGGGGGCGCGGCGCGGGTTGGCCGGAGGCGGGGTCGGAATCCATCTGGCGCTCCAGCGCGATGCTGGACGTGCCCGCGCCGAGCGCGGGACGCGCGGCACGGCGCTGCGCCGAAATGGCGCGCAGGCGCGCCGCGGCGTCCTGGGCCGAATGGTCCTCGATGGCCACGGCCTCCTTGGCGTCCTCGGTGGGACGCTTACCCATCGAAAGCCGCGTCAGCCGGGCTTCCAGGTCTTCCAGCGTCTTGGATAGAGACGTGAAGGACCCTTCCGCCGCGGGCGCGTCGACATCGGCCCTGGCCTTCAGCTGCGGATCGTTGCGAGACATGCCGTCTTCCCCTTCGTCCAACAAGCGAGCGGCTGACAAGGGCCTGCGATGGGCCAGAAGCGCTGCCGCTGGGTTGGCGATCCGTTAAGATCGAACCTCATCGTTAAGGGAATATAAAGACAAGCGGGATTGAAGCTGGATTTTGCTTTGAGCGTCGCCTTGTGCGACATCAGGGAATATTCGAACAATCCCGAGCGATCCTTGCGAGCGACAAGGCCATCGCAGTCACGAATCGGCAGGCACGCTTTCGGCGTGAAAGAGAATGACGAATATGAACGAGGACGGAAGCGAGCAGGAATTCCGGATCACGGCCGAGCAGCTCCTGCGACTGGACACCGAGTCCAGCGAGGAAAAGCGCGCCGAGTTTCGGATCGGCGATCTCTCGCGCGAGTTCGGCGTCACGCTGCGTACGCTACGCTTCTATGAAGATCGCGGCCTTCTTTCCCCCGAAAGGAGGGGAACGACGCGCATCTATTCGCGCCGGGATCGCATGCGGCTTCGACTGGTTCTGCTCGCAAAGATACTTGGATTTTCCCTAACGGAAGCCAAGCAGCTGATCGACATTTACCACCAACCCGACGGCCAGCGCAAGCAGTTAAAAGTTGCATTATCTCGGTTCGAGGAACAGCGCGAAATTCTGGAGGAGCAGCGGCGCGAGATCGAGGAATCGCTCGACGCCATGCGCCTGACGACGAATTTCGTCAGCGACTGCCTGTCCAAGCTGGGCGGCGCGGACTGATCGGGCCGCATTCGGCGGCATCGTCTCTTCATGAAGGAAGTATGAAGATTTTGCCGAAATAGCCTTGCATTATGCTCAGGCGACCTATGCAAGGCGAGGCATGGCAGTTCTTGCTGCAGTGCATCATATGGAATGTGGGAGATCGAAAAAATCCCCAGACCGTATCGAGGCTCTTATGATGACCGCCCCTACCGAACGCTTTGGAGCCATGCCGGCTCATCTCGGCTACTCCCCGCGCCGCCCTTTCGGCGCAGACCGTTCGCGTCCCTCCAACCGCTCCATCCAGAGCGGCCGAGCCGTGTTTCTCGAGGCTGACCCGTTGGCCAGCTTGTCGGGCGCTCGCGGCTCGATGTTCGAAGCCTCAGCGCCCCAGCGCTTCTGAGGCCCGCGCCCCGCGAACGGGCACCCCTTCCCTCTCCGCGAGCCCGGCCGCTTTCCGCGTCCGGGCTCGTTTCGTTTCAGCCGAGATCAGGCCAGAGGCCGGTCGTTGCGCGTGAGGTGCAGCGTCACCCATTCGTCGCGGCGCAAGGTCTTGCGGTGATAGAGGCCCTGAACGCGATAGGCCGCGAGCACGGCGTCGCGCTGTTTGGCCAGAATGCCCGAGAGAACGAGATCGCCCCCGACGGCCAATTGGCGCGCCATCTCGGGCGCGAGCTGCATCAGCGGCCGGGCGAGAATATTGGCAACGATCAGCGAGAAGGGCGCATAGGCGGCGAAGGCCGGCCCTTCGAAGCCAACAGCCGTTTCGGCCCGCACGAAGGCGTGGGCACCATTGGCCCGGATGTTCTCGCGCGCCACCTTGGTCGCCACCGGGTCGATATCGGTCGCCAGAACCGGGATGCGGGCGAGCTTGGCGATGGCGATGGCCAGAACCGCGCTACCCGTGCCGAGATCCAGCGCGTTCAACGGGCGGCGGCGTCGCACCACTTCCTCGATCATCGACAGGCAGCCCGCCGTGGTGCCATGGTGGCCCGTGCCGAAGGCCTGGCCCGCCTCGATCTCGATGGCGAGATCGTGCGCGCGAACCTTGTCGCGGTCATGCGCGCCATGCACCAGGAAGCGCCCGGCCCGCACAGGCTTGAGGTCGGCCAGGACCTGCGCCATCCAGTCGATCTCGGGCAAGTCCTCGCGCTCCGGCGTCAGCGGCGCGAAGGCCGCCGCGACGGCGTCTTCGTCCACGGCGTCAGCATCCTCGAAATAGACCGAGGTCTCATGGATGTCGGCGGCCTCGTCGATTTCGATATGGGCGATCGGGCAGCCCTCGTCGGCGAAGGCGGCGTCCAGCCTGTCATAGAGCGCTTGCGTGGCCTGCCGGTGCGAGCGGGCGAAATATCGAACCTGGCCCAAGGGCGGTTCCTTCCTGATGTTGACGGTCGAAAGGTCAGGAGGCGCTGAGGCGCTCCAGCTTGGCCTTGGCGGCGGCCGGGTCTTCGCCATAGGCGATCGTGCCCTTGAACTGGCCTTGCCGGTCGAGGAGCAGAATGGAGGCCGTGTGGTCCATCGTGTAATCGTCGCCCTGCGGAACCTTGCGGGCATAAATGCCGAAGCTCTTCAGCATGGATTCCACCGAGGCCGGGTCGCCGGTCAGCGCCGTGACATCGTCCGACAAGGCGCCGACATAGGTGCGCAACGTGTCGGGCTTGTCGCGCTCGGGATCGACGGTCACGAAGACGATGCCCAGATCCTTTCCTTCCGCCTTCAGAGCCTTCTGGTAGCCAGCCAGTTCATACAAGGTCGTCGGGCAGACGTCGGGGCAATGGGTGAAGCCGAAGAACAACGCGGTCGGCCGACCGCGCAGAACCGCTTCCGTCACCGGCGCGCCCGCCTGGTTCACCAGCTGGAACGGCCCGCCATAGGCCCCCGCGCTGAGCACGCCCTCGGCCTCCTTCCGGCCCAGCGCGAAGACGAGGACCATCAAGGCCAGAACGGCGGCGACCAGAAACCACAGGGCATAGCGCAGCGCGACGGTACGGCGGCTCGGCTTGTGAGGCGTGTTGGCCATGATGTTTGCTCCTGTCCTAGAGCGCCTAACAAAACCTCCGGGCGGAGGCTGGTCGAGGAATTTTCGTCAGTCCACGCGGAGCGAAGCACAGTCGATGCCGGCGGCATCGGCGAGCATTCGCAACAAAGTGGCGGGCGAAAAGACCCGACAAGCCGACCCCGCGAGGTTTCGTTAGGCGCTCTTGAGCACCTGCGATACATCAGCCGCGCCGGGCGGCAAAGCCGTCCCCTCTCCTTTCCGCCGAAGGCCACCGAAATGACCGACCCCGTCCCGCCGGACCTGCGCTTTCGCGACGACGAGCCCAAGCAGCATCCGAGCGCGGAACTCAAGGGTGTCAAGCTCGGCCGCTTCTGCGAGATCGGCCAGCGCGTGAAGCTTCGGGACGTGAGCGTCGGCGACTACACCTATTTCGAGCGCGGCGGCGAAGCCACGCAGGCCGATATCGGCAAATTCGGCTCGATCGCCGCCCATGTCCGCATCAACGCGCTGGAGCATCCCGTCGAGCGCGTCACGACGCACAAGATCACCTATCGGCCCAACGAGTATTTTCGTTTCCTCGGCGTCGACCACGACTTTCGCGAGCGGCGCGAAACGAGGCGCGTCATGATCGGCCACGATGTCTGGATCGGCCATGGCGCGGTGATTCTGCCGGGCGTCACCGTGGGCACCGGCGCGGTGATCGGTGCCGGCGCGGTGGTAACGCGCGATGTGGAGCCCTATGCGATCGTCGCCGGCGTTCCCGCCCGGCTGCTTCGGATGCGGTTCCCGCCCGAGATCGCCGCGCGGCTTCTCAAGCTCGCCTGGTGGGACTGGCCGCGCGACTGGCTGTTCGACGCCATCCCCGACATGCAGGGATTGGCGGTCGAGGCGTTTCTCCTGCGTTGGGAGGAGCGAGCGCTCAACCCGGACGCCGCTCGCCCGTGAGGAAATAGACGAGCGCCAAGGCCGGGAAGAAACAACCCATCAGCGCCACGCCATGCCAGCCGAAATGCTCGAGTACCGGGCTCGTCAGGCTGGAGCCGAGCGCGCCGCCGAGAAAGAAGGTCGTCATGTAGACGGCGTTCAGCCGGTTGCGGATCGCGGCATCCAGCTGAAAGATCTCGCGCTGCCCGATGACGAGATTGGCCTGCACGCCGAGATCCACCAGGATGCCGGCGAGCACCAGGGCGATGAGCGAGTGCGTGCCGAGAAACGCGATCGCCATGGCTCCGAGCGCCAGCGAAATGGCGATGAGCGTGCCGCGCCGGGAATGGCCGCGATCGGCCATGCGGCCGGCCACCGGCGCGGCCAGAACGCCCAGCGCGCCGCTCAGCGTGAACAGCGCCACCCATTGCGGCGAAAGATTGTAGGGCTCGCGCAGGAGGAGGATCGGCGCGCCGGTCCAGAAGATGCCGAAGGCGGCAAAGAGCGCCGCGTGGTAGAGCGCGCGGCGGCGGAGCACGGGCTCGCGAACGAAGAGCGTGCCGAGCGAGCGGATCAGCGCGCCATAACGCTCGCGCCCTTCCGACTGGCGGCTCGGGAAGGCTCGCGACCCGGCCAGCGTCAGAAGCGCGATGAAGACGGCCGAGAGAAGAAAGATGCCCCGCCAGCCCAGGAACCCGGCAACGAAGCTCGACAGCGGCCGGGCCAGCAGGATGCCGCCCAGAAGACCCGTCATGATATTGCCGACGATGCGCCCGCGCTCCTCCGGCCGGGCGAAGCTCGCCGCCAGCGGCACGATCATCTGCGCGGCGGTGGAGGCGATGCCGACCAGAAGCGTCAGCGCGAAGAGAAGCGGCAGGCTCGGCGTCAGGGCCAAGCCGATCAGCCCAAGCACGGCAGCGCTCATGGTGAGGAGAATAAGCCGACGATTTTCCAAGACGTCGCCGAGCGGCACGAGCAGCACCAGCCCCAGCGCGTAGCCGATCTGCGAGGCCGTGACGATCGTGCTTTCCAGCGCCGGGTCCATGCCGAGATCGGCTCCGATCAGGGCGACGATGGGCTGCGCGTAATAGAGATTGGCGGCGAGCGCCCCGGCCGACAGGGCCATGGTGAAGGCCGCCGGGCCCGACAGGGCGGGCCGCGTCTGGGGTTCGGCAAGGTTTGGCAAGGTCATGGCGCCCCGATCCGTCAGGTAAGCTGCGCAATGGGCTGCTTATAGGGCCACGCTTGCAGCAGCGAAAGCGGGTGCGGCGCCCTTCGCGGTTGCGAGATGGCGAAATCTTGATCGCTCATCCCCGGATCGTGGTCGGTCACTGCTTCTCAGGCCCGTTACCCTCTTCCTATATGAGAGTGCAGATATTCAACGCTTGCCGAAGGACTTCTCCATGAACCCCTCCCGAACCGGACGTTTCACGGCGCTTCTGGCCGTGCTGACGCTGGTCTTCTCGACGATGGTCGTGGACTATGCCGAAGCGCGGCGCGGCGGCAGCTTCGGCAGCCGAGGTGGCCGGACCTACCAGTCCGCGCCCGCCACCAACACCGCGCCGGCCGCAGCGCCCGTTCAGCGCTCCATGACCTCGCCCGGACAAGCGTCCAGTGCGGCGGCCGCCGCCCGCCCGGCTGCCGGCCAGCGCTCCGGCCTGTTCGGCGGCGGCTTCGGCGGCGCGATGATGCGCGGCCTTCTGATCGGCGGTCTATTCGGCCTTCTGATGGGCTCGGGCTTCGGCGGCCTCGCCGGCATGCTGGGCCTTCTCGTGCAGGTCGCGCTGATCGGCCTTCTGGTCATGCTGGCGCTGCGCTTCTTCCGCTCGCGCTCCGGCCAGACGGCCTCGGCCAATGGCGCATCGCCCTTGAACCAGCAGCGCAGCGCCTATCAGGGGCAGAACCCCAATGCCGGCAACGGCGCCTATGGTTCGGGCCTCGGCAGCCGTTCGGCCGCCGCGCCGAAGGCGGGCGTCGGCCGCGACGAGATCGGCGTGACGCAGCAGGATCTCGGCATGTTCGAAAGCCGGCTGAAGGCGCTACAGGACGCCTATAGCCGCGAGGACTACAAGGCGCTGGAAGAGATCGCGACGCCGGAAGTCGTGTCCTATCTTAGCCAGGAACTCGCGCAGAACGCGGCGCGCGGTGTGCGCAACGAGGCGCGCGACGTCGAGCTTCTCCAAGGCGACGTGTCCGAAAGCTGGCGCGAAGGCCCGCGCGACTATGCCACCGTCGCGATGCGCTACGGCATGATTGACGTGGTGCGCGACCGCCAGTCCGGCCGCATCGTGGAAGGCGACGAGCGCACGCGCGTCGAGTCCACCGAAGTCTGGACCTTCGTGCGCGAGCGTGGCGGCGCCTGGAAGCTGTCGGCCATTCAGGAAGCGTAAGCTTTCGCCCCATTGCCGAAACACAAAAGGCCGCTGGATCACTCCGGCGGCCTTTTTCATGGCACCCCTATCAGGCCAGCCCGGCCGCGCGGGCGAGCGCCACGAGAACGGTCCCCACGATGACGGTCGATAGGAGGGACAGGCGCAGCGCGAAGACGGCGCAGAGCACGATCACCACCTTTTCGGCCATATCCCCATCGATGAAGACCGGCATCACGATGGCCGTCAGCACGGCGGCCGGCACGGCATCGAGCGCGGCCTCCAGCCGGGGCGGCACACGCTCGAGCCGCGCCAGCACAAGATAGCCGCCGACGCGCGTGAGATAGGTGAGGACGGCGGAGGCGAGGATCAGAAACCAGGTCTCGCTCATGCGCGCTCTCCCTCTGCCGGCTCGCCGCCTGCCGGTGTGCGCAACACGGCGACGAGAATGCCGGCCAGGCCGCCGAGCGTGACGTGCCAGGGCGAGCCGAGCGTTCCGTAGGCGATGACGGCGGCCAGCGCGCTCGCCCCCGCCACCGGCCAGAACTGGCGGCGATGGCGAAAGGCCATGGTCTGCGCCAGGAAATAGATCGGCAGGGCGAAGTCCAGCGCATAACGCTCCGGGTTCTCGATGAGCCGGCCGAACAGCGCGCCGAGCAGCGTCGCCAAGGCCCAGCCGACATAGAGGACCAGCGCGAAGGTGAAGTAATAGGTCTTGCGCACCACGCCGTCCGAGGCGCGCGCTTCCGCCGCCGCGAAGGAGGGATCCACCATCAGGAAGAAGGCCAGCGCCTTTTCCCAGCCGTTGAAGCGGCCAAGATGCCGACCGATCGACGCGGAGTAGAGGACATGCCGGAAATTGATGGCGAAGACGCCGATCAGAATGGCCCAGACCGGCGCGCCCGTGCCGATCATCTGAAGCGCCAGGAACTGGCTGGAGCCGGCATAGACGCTGAGCGAGAAGCCGAGTGTTTCGGGCAGCGAAAGACCCATGCGGGTGGCCAGGGCCCCGTAGACGCCGCCAAAGGGCACGAGGGCCAAGAGCAGCGGCACCGAATGGGCAAGGCCGGCACGAAATTCGGAAGAACGGGACAAGGCGGGAAACCGGAACGGGTGTGATCCACCCGTTCTAGAGGCTATCACGACGCAGGGACAAGCCTCATGCTGCGGCGTGGCGATTCAAACTCATGGCTGCCCATCCAGCGCGCTCGGCCGGGCACTGATGGAGTTGTTGATCGCGAGGCGCGCAGTGTGAGCTGCCTTGCGCAACCGATCGGAACTCAGAACTCGTGGACCCAACCTCGCGGCGGAGAACCGGTAAGGACGTTTCGTTGCTGCCGAGATGCCAAGCCAAAAAGCGGCTTGGCGGGGCCAGACCGGCGCAAAGATCTTGGATGGCAAAAGCCGGCCGGCTTTCGAGGCGCTTCCCTGGTTCCCCGTATCAAGAGAAAGCACGGCGGGATGGACGTAACATCCGGCTTGCGCTCACCGCGAAAACCGCGAGCGGAAAAGACTGCGGGGTGAACCCGGCGGCTTTGTCAGACAGGCTCTCCGAGCCCCGCCTTCTCCGTCACGAACCGTTCGAGCCGCGCCATGGCCTGCGCTTCGACCGGCAGAAGATCGGTGAAGTCGCCCTCGTGCAGGGCGCGCACATGGCGGCATTCATCCCGGAAGCGCGCGCCGGGGCAGGAGCAGGCGAGCCGCCAAGCCCCCGCTCGGCCGAAGGGCGCGAGCAGCACGTCATAGGGCGTGCCGCGCGAGCCACGCACGGTGTAGCGGAAGCTCCCCTGCCCCGCGCCGGCCGGGCGCACCTGCGCCTTCAGGGCGCGCTCGGCTACGCCGCCCTGCCGCCGCGCCGGCTGCGAGGCGACCGCGCGGCGCAGGCTCAAGCGATCGGCCATGTCTGAGATATCGAGCGCACCGGAGGCCACGACGCCTTCCAGCGCGATATGGGCGCAGGCATAGGCATCGTCGCCGGCATGGTGATGGCGAAAGCCGAGGCCGAAGCGCGCGGCCATGGTGGAAAGCTTGTGGTTGGGCGAGTCCGGCCAAAGACGGCGCGACAGCGCGACGGTGCAGAGCGCGGAAAAGCGCGGCTGCGCCAGCCCGTACAGCGCCAAGCTCTCGCGCAGCACCTTGAGGTCGAAGCTCGCATTGTGCGCGACAACCAGCGCGCCATCCATCTCGGCGGCGAAGGAGGCGAAGATGTCGGCAAAGCTCGGCGCGTCCAGAACATCGTGCGGGCGAATGCCGTGAACGCGGATATTGCCGGGGTCGAAGCGCAGGTCGCGCGGGCGGATCAGGCTATAGGCCTGCTTCGTGACGCGCCCGCCCTCCACGAAAGCGAGCCCGACGGCACAGGCGCTCGCCGCCTCGCTGGTGGCGGTCTCGAAATCGATGGCAAGGATGGTCATGCAGGTCTTTCAACGGGTTGCACGCACCCTATCCCTCTCATCGGGGCGGGAGCAAGGCGCGCGGTGCCTGAGCTGACCGCTTCCTGTGGCGCGGCGAACCCTCGAAAGCGATCAGCCGATCAGCACCAGCCAGTCGTCCTCGGTAATGACCTTGACGCCATGTTTCTGCGCGTCGGCCAGTTTCGAGCCCGCGCCTGGTCCGGCGACCACGAGATCGGTTTTCTTCGACACCGAGCCCGAGACCTTCGCACCCAAGGCTTCCGCCCGCTCCTTCGCCTCCGAGCGCGTCATCTTCTCCAGAGTGCCGGTGAAGACGACGATCTTGTCCTTGACCGGCGAGGAGGATGGCGGCGGCGCGGCGCGCTCGTTGGTGGTGGAGACGCCCGCCTCCAACAAGGCCTCCACCGCCTCGCGATTATGCGTCTCGTCGAAGAAATGGATGAGCGAAAGCGTCGCCACCGTGCCGATGTCGCTGTCTCCCGTCAGACGCAGGAAGGCCTCGCCCGGCGCGCCGGCCTTGGCGCGGCGCAGGGCCTCGGCAAAGCCCTCCGCTTCTTCGCCATAGCGCTCGCGCAGCGCCACGCGCTGATTGGCCTTGAGGCCGAGTTCGCCGTCGCGCAGCGGCTTCCAGGCGGGATCGGCCAGTTTGGCCTCGTCCACCGCCATCAGCCGCTCGAAGGTCACGCCGCCGATCGTGTGCAGGGCGCTGAGTTCCGCCCAATCCTCCGAGGGCTGGCCGTCGCGCGCGGCGTCGATGCCCGCGATCAGCGCGCGCACATCGTCGAAATGCTTCGCCAGCGCCTTGGCCGAAGCTTCGCCGATTTCGGGAATGCCGAGCGCGAAGATGAAACGGTCGAGCGAGACGCTCTTGCGCGCCTCAATCGCGGCTAGAAGATTGTCGATCGCCTTGGTGGTTTCGCCCTTCTTGGCGGGCTTGACCGGCTCGCTCTTGCCCTCGGCCTGCCGGCGCGCTTCGGAGAGCGCCTTGCGCCGCGCCTCGATCACCTCGCGCAACGGCTCGAAGGCCATGCGGAAGAGATCGGCGGGCTGGCGCACGAGTCCGGCGTCGAACAGCTCTTCCACGAAGGTCTCACCCAGCCCTTCGATGTCGAAGGCATTGCGCGAGACGAAATGCTTCAGCCCTTCCTTGGCCTGCGCCGGACAGGTCATGGCCGCCGTGCAGCGGCGCACCGAGTCCAAGCGGCCGGTGCGCGGATTGATCTCGCGCTCGGCCTTGGAGCCGCAGATCGGGCAATGGTCGGGGTAGCGGAAGGGCTCGGCACGTTCGGGCCGCTTCTCGATCACGACATCCACGACCTGCGGAATGACGTCGCCCGCACGCTGGATCACCACGGTGTCGCCGATGCGGATGTCGCGCCCGCTCCGGATCGGATCGCCGTCGGCATCGCGGCCGGCCACATAGTCCTCGTTGTGCAGCGTCACGTTGGACACGACGACGCCGCCGACGGTCACCGGCGTCAGCTTGGCGAGCGGCGCGAGCTTGCCTGTGCGCCCGACATTGATGACGATGTCCTCGACCACGGTGGTCGCCTGCTCGGCGGAGAACTTGTGCGCGATGGCCCAGCGCGGCGCGCGCGAGACGAAGCCGAGTTCGCGCTGCTGGTCGAGATCGTCCACCTTGTAGACGACGCCGTCGATGTCATAGCCGAGCCCCGCCCGCTCGGCCTCAATGCGGCGGTAATGCTCGATCAACCCTTCCACTGTCTCGAGCCGCCGCATCAGCGGCTCGGCACGACCGTTCTGCGGCACGGCGTTGGTCTGGAAGCCCATGGTCTGGAGCGCGGCGACAACCTCGCTTTGCGTCTTGCCCGGCAGTTCGCTCGTCTCGCCCCAGGCATAAGCGAAGAAGCGCAAGGGGCGCTGGCGCGTGACGCCGGCATCCTTCTGGCGCAGCGAGCCGGCGGCGGCATTGCGCGGATTGGCGAACTGGCGCGCGGCCTTTGCACCCTCCCCCTCGCCGGCCTCCGCCAGAAGCCGCGCATTGAGGCCGGCAAAATCGGCATGGGTCATATAGACCTCGCCGCGCACCTCGAAGATATCGGGATGGAAGCCCGTCAGTTCGTCCGGGATATCGTCCAGCGTGCGCGCATTGGCGGTGACATCCTCGCCCACCTGCCCGTCGCCGCGCGTCGCAGCCGACACCAGTTTGCCCTTCTCATAGCGCAGCGACAGGGACAGGCCGTCGATCTTGGGCTCGGCCGTGATGGCGAGTTTGGCGCTTTCGGACAGGCCGAGGAAGCGGCGCACCCGCCGAGCGAAATCCGCCACGTCTTCGTCCGAAAAGGCATTGTCGAGCGAGAGCATCGGCACGGCATGGCGGATCTTGGCGAATTTCGAGGACGGCGCCGAGCCGACCTTCACCGAGGGCGAGTCCGCCCGTACCAAACCTGGAAAGCGGCGCTCCAGCTCGGCATTGCGCCGGCGCAGCGCGTCGAACTCGGCATCCGTAATGTCCGGCGCATCGTCCTCGTAATAACGCCGGTCATGCTCGGCCATTTCGAGGGCGAGCCGTTCCAGCTCGGCCGCCGCCTCAGCCTCGGTCATCACGTCGAGTTCGGGAAATTCGGACATGGCGGATCGCACTCAAAGCAAACGAAATAGACGCGCAGCGATACACCGATTCGCAGGCGCCCGGCCGGAAAATCCCTTTCCCGGCCCTGCGATCTTTGCGCGCCTTAGCCGGCCACGCCGATCAGCCGCGCGGCGGCCGCGCGCGCCTCGTCGGTCACGATGTCGCCGGCCAGCATCCGCGCGATCTCCTCGCGCCGGGCCGGGATGTCGATGGTCGCGACGCGCGTCGACAGGCGCTCGTCGCCCGGCACCGTCTCGGCCTTGGAGATCAGAAGATGGGTCGTCGCGCGCGCCGCCACCTGCGGCGCGTGGGTGACGGAGAGAACCTGCACCGTGCCGGCGAGCCGCGCCAACCGGCGGCCGATCGCATCCGCCACGGCCCCGCCGACGCCCGTATCGATCTCGTCGAAGACCAGCGTCGGCGCCGAGCCCTTGTCGGCCAGCGCCACTTTCAGCGCCAAGAGGAAGCGCGACAGCTCGCCGCCAGAGGCGACCTTCATCATCGGGCCGGCGCGCGTGCCGGGATTGGTGCGCACCCAGAACTCGGCGGTGTCGATGCCGCTTGCCGCGCGCACGTTCGGATCGCGCGTCAGCTCCACGATAAAGGCGGCGCGTTCCAGCTTCATGTCGGGCAGTTCGGCCATGACGGCCGCTTCCAGAAGCTTGGCGGCCTCGACACGCTTCACCGACAGAGCCTCGGCGCGTTCATCGAACACGGCGCGCCGCTCGGCCACGTCGGCGCTGAGTTTCACCAGCCGCTCCTCGCCCGCATCCAGCTCGGCGAGATCGGCCACCATCTTGGCCGTGAGCGCCGCGAGATCGTCCACCGGCACGTTGAACTTGCGGCCCGCGGCGCGCAGCGCAAACAAGCGCTCCTCGCACTGCTCCAGCGCGCGCGGATCGAATTCCAGCGTGCGCAGCGCGCCTTGAAGGCTCATCTGCGCATCCGATAAGGCGTCCAGCGCCGTCTCGACGCGCGCCAAGGCCTCATCCAGAAGCCCGGGCAGTTCGTCCTTCTTGCGGTCGAGCCGGCGCAGGAGGCTGGCCAGACCGGGAATGGGCGACTGCGGACCGGAGAGTTCCTCATGCGCGTCGTTGACGTCGGTCGCGATCTTTTCCGACCGCATCATCGTCTGACGTTTTTCGGCCAGTTCCTCTTCTTCGCCCGCAACAGGGGCGAGCGCGGTCAGCTCTTCGACGGAGGCACGCAGATAATCGGCCTCGCGGGCGGCGGCTTCCACCCGCGCGCGGTGGCGCGATAATTCGCTCTCGGCCTTGCGCCAGGCCCCGAAGGCTTCTGCAACGGAAGCCGCTTCCGCTCCGAGCCCGCCATATTCGTCCAAAAGCTGGCGATGGGCTTCGGGGTCCACCAGCGCGCGGTCGTCATGCTGGCCGTGGATTTCGACCAGGGTTGCGCCGAGTTCCTTCATCAGGGAGACGCTGGAGGGCCGGTCGTTGATAAAGACGCGGGTGCGCCCGTCCGCGCTCTGGACGCGGCGCAGGATGACGTCGCCATCATCGTCGAAGCCGTTGTCGGACAGGATGCGGCGCGCGGGATGGGTGGCCGACAGGTCGAAGACCGCCGAAACCTCGCCCTGTTTGGAGCCATGGCGCACGAGGCCGCCATCACCCCGCCCGCCCAGCGCGAGCGACAGGGCGTCGAGCAGGATCGACTTGCCCGCGCCGGTCTCACCCGTAAGCACGGACAGGCCATGATTCAGCCCGAGGTCGAGCCGATCGATAAGAACGATGTCGCGGATCGAAAGGTGAACAAGCATGCGCGCGAAGGGCTAGTCCGTGTTGGGACGCAAGGCAAGCGCGAAGATATGGTCGAGACCCGAGCGCTGGAAGAGGCGCTCAAGCCCCAGACATGAAAAAGGCCGGCGCGAAGCCGGCCTCGATCTCGTGCGCGTGGATCAGGCGCGGGGCGGGCGAACCTCGCCCTTGGCGGCCTGCGCATCGGGAACCTGATCGCGGCCGGCTCCCGTGATGAGCCGGGTCGCATTGCCGAACCAGGAGGTGCCGGCGCCGGCGCGCGGCTCCAGGCCCTTGCTCTGGAGCAGAGCGTAGGAATCCTTGTACCACTGCGATTCCGGGAAGTTCTGTCCGAGCACCGAGGCCGCCGCCTGCGCTTCCTGGGTCAGGCCCATCGCGTAATAGGCTTCCGTCAGGCGCGCCAGAGCCTCTTCGACGTGGCGCGTCTGCGGATAGGTGTCCACCACGTTCTTGAAGCGGTTGATCGCGGCGATGTATTCGCGGCGCTCCAGATAATAGCGCCCGACCTGCATCTCCTTGCCGGCGAGCTGGTCGCGGGCAATGCGCATCTTGGACTTGGCGTCCTCGACATATTCGGACTGCGGGTAGCGATCCACCACCTCCTGCAGGGCGGCGGCGGCGCGCGCCGTGTCGGTCTGGTCGCGCGTCACATCGGGGATCTGCCGGAAATAGGACAGGCCGATAATGTACTGGGCGTAGGCCGCCTCGCTGGAGCCGGGATAGGTCGCGAGATAGCGCCGGGCGGAGCTGATCGCGTCGTCATAGTCGCCCTTGCGGTAGCTGGCGAAGGCACGCATCACCAGGGCCTTGCGGGCGAATTCCGAATAGGGATGCTGCTTGTCGATGGCCTCGAACTTCTTGGCAGCTTCCCCCAGACGCCCTGCTTCCAGATTGGCCAAGCCCTGATTGTAGAGCTTGTCGGCCGGCTCGGTCTGCGAGGCGAGCGCCAGCGCGTCGATGTCCTTGTCCTTCGACGACATGCAGCCCGAGAGCAGCGCCGTCGATGTGGCCAGAGCCAGAACCATTGGGGCCGCGCGACCACGGCCGAACAGCGGCATCTTGATACCCATCGAACTCAAGTCCCCCTGGCTTTCGAACGCCTCTAACACAGCGTTCCGCCCCCGCCCCTACTAACGCGCGGGCGACAGCGCATACAACGGTTCAAGGCGGGTTAACACGCCTTTTTTGTGGCATCCAGCGCCATGAGCGCCGTCTCCCCTCTCGAGACGAAAACGGCAGGAGCGCCAACTGCGCCCCTGCCGCCTGATCGGGAATGCCGAATGGGCAGTTCAGAGAACCTGCGGGCCGAAGGCCGGCGCGGCGGCGGCCACCAGCGGCGGCTGGCGCAGCGGCGTGCCGCGCTGCGCGCCCTCGACGATCTCATAGGCCGAGCGGTCGGCCATCAACGCTTCCAGCGCCATCGCGTTCAGGCGATGACCGCCGCGGAAGGAGCGGTAGCAGCCGAGGATCCGTGCGCCCACCAGCGACTGGTCGCCGATCGCGTCCAACGTCTTGTGGCGCACGAACTCGTCCGTGTAGCGCAGGCCGCCCGGATTGATGACCTTATCGTCGTCGCCGATCACGACGGAGTTCTCGAGCGAGGAGCCGAGCGCGTGGCCGGAAGCCCAAAGACGCTCCACATCCTTCATGAAGCCGAAGGTGCGCGCATTGGCGAGTTCGTCGCGAAACAGGGTCGGCGTCAGGTCGGCGGCAAAGCTCTGGCGTCCGATGGCAGCCGTCGCGAACTCGATCTCGACCTCGAAGCGCGTGCCCTCGTAGGGGCGGTACTCGGCAAAGCCGCCATTGCGCTCGACGCGCACGGTCTTGAGAACGCGAATGAAGCGGCGCGAGGCGCGCTGGGCGACAAGACCGGCCGCCTCGATGGCGCGCACGAAAGCGCCGGCGCCGCCATCCATGATCGGGATTTCGCGACCCTCGATCTGGACGACGACATTGTCGACCTCCATCGCGTAGAGCGCGGCCATCAGATGCTCGATCGTGGCGACATGCGGCCCCTTGAGATCGCCCACGATCGTGGACAGATCCGTCGAGGACACATTGGCCGAAACCGCGCGGATCTCGTGGATGAGACCCGAGGGTTCGAAGACATGAAACACGATGCCGGTATCGGGCTCGGCCGGATGCAGGGACAATTCGACCGTGGCGCCGGTGTGAACCCCCACGCCCTCGAACCCGATCCGCGCGCCAATCGTGTGCTGCTTCGTGACCACGTGACTCAAATCCTACTCAATGCCGAGGCTTCGGGATGGGGCCCATCCGGACGGACAGGATGCCGAGGCTCGGCTACACATCCCCTCGCAAGCGGTTCACCCCGCCTTCCAGCCGGGCGGACCGATACGTCGCGCGGGACGATCGAACCTGAGATCAAACTAGGTCGGGGACCGAATGTGGCCAAATCACGCTTTCTTACCCGATGTTACTGGAAAGCCGGTTAATGAAAGGGTTTAGGCCTCGATCCCTGGTGCACAAACGAAAGAGCCCGCCCCCATGGGGCGGGCTCGTTAAGACTTTTGCGACGGGTTTGTGAAGATCAGTTCGACTGGCGGCGCAGGAAGGCCGGGATTTCGAGCTGGTCTTCCTCGCCGACCGGGCGCGTCGCCGTCTGCGGACGGGCTGCGGAATCGGCGGCCTGACGGCGCGGCGCATAGGGGCTGGCTTCGGCCGGGCGGCGCTCGGTGGTCTGGCGCTGGACGCGCGAGGGATCACCCAGCACGGCCTCGTCCTCGTCGCGGCGCGACAGTCCGGTCGTCAGGCGGCGCAGAAGCCCCATCGGACCGCGATCCTCGCTGGCCGTCTCGCCACCGGCGCTGCGACGCTCGATCTCGGCCTGCACCACGGGCGGGAAGTCCTCCACGCGGGGCATACGGGTCTGGGCGGCCTGGGTCACCGGCTGCTGGCGCGGCGCGGCGGCGCGGGGCTGAACCTGAGCGATCTCGGCCTGAAGGGCGGCGGTGAAGTCGTCCTCCATGTCGTGCGAAGCCGAAGCGGCCACGGGGGCGGCGGCATAGGCCGGCGCCTGGTAGGCGGGCTGCTGCGGCGCGGCGGCGGCCGGCTGCAGAACAGGCGCGACCGGAACCGGAGCGGGCTGCGGCGCAGGCTGAGCCGCGACAGGTGCCGGCGTGCGGGCACTGGCAAGCTGCGTCTCGGCGTTGCGGCCGTAGACTTCCATGGCGGCCTTGTCGATACCGGTGGCGACCACCGACACGCGGATCACGCCTTCCAGGCTCTCGTCGAAGGTCGCGCCGAGAATGATGTTGGCGTCCTGGTCCACTTCCTCGCGGATGCGGGTCGCGGCCTCGTCCACCTCAAAGAGCGTGAGGTCACGCCCGCCGGTGATGGAGATGAGGAGGCCCTTGGCGCCCTTCATCGAGGTTTCGTCCAGAAGCGGGTTGGCGATCGCGGCCTCGGCGGCGGCCATCGCGCGGCCCTCACCGGACGCTTCGCCCGTGCCCATCATCGCCTTGCCCATCTCGCGCATCACGGAGCGAACGTCCGCGAAGTCGAGGTTGATGAGACCTTCCTTGACCATCAGGTCGGTGATGCAGGCGACACCCGAGTAGAGAACCTGATCGGCCATGCCGAACGCGTCGGCGAAGGTCGTCTTGTCGTTGGCGATGCGGAAGAGGTTCTGGTTCGGAATGACGATGAGGGTATCGACATTCTTCTGCAGCTCTTCGATGCCCTGCTCGGCGATGCGAAGACGGCGCTGTCCTTCGAAGTGGAAGGGCTTGGTGACGACGCCGACCGTCAGGATGCCCTTTTCGCGCGCCGCGCGGGCGACGACGGGGGCCGCGCCCGTGCCGGTGCCGCCGCCCATGCCGGCGGTGACGAAGCACATGTGCGAGCCGAGGAGGTGATCGCAGATTTCATCCAGCGATTCCTCGGCAGCCGCGCGGCCGACCTCGGGCTGCGAGCCGGCGCCCAGACCCTCGGTGACGGCAACGCCCATCTGGATCACGCGCTCGGCGCGCGAGGAGCGAAGGGCCTGCGCGTCCGTGTTGGCGATCACGAACTCGACGCCTTCGAGACCGGCGTTGATCATGTTGTTGACGGCGTTGCAGCCGCCGCCGCCGACACCGAACACGGTGATCCGGGGCTTGAGCTCCGTGATGTCGGGCTTCTGCAAGGTGATGCTCATCTCGTTTCCTTTCGGGGTCGGCTGGGCCGCCGCCGCGCCCGCCTGAAGTTTTGAAACCTGCCCGGTGCACGCAAGGCGCCGGTTGCGAAATGGTCGTTGGTCAGTGTCCCACACGAACCTTGTCAGAAGCTCTGCCGAAGCCAGGAGCCGAAGCGCCCGACCCGCGTGCGCCGGTCGAAGGCGAAGTCGAGGGCGGAATGCTCGGGAACATGTTCGAGCATGGCCACCTGGGGGTAGATCAGGAGCCCCACGGACGTGGCGAAGGCAGGGCTCTTGTTGGCAGCCGCAAGGCCGGCGACGCCGACCGGGCGCCCGAGGCGCACATTGCGGTTGAGAATCTGGCGGGCCGCGTCGTTCAGGCCCGCAAGCTGGCTGGCGCCACCGGTCAGCACCACGCGCTTGCCGATCACATGTCCGAGATTGGACTGGTTCAACCGGTCGCGAATCAGCTCCAGCGTTTCTTCGACGCGCGGGCGAATGATGCGCGCGATCAGCGAACGCGAGACCTGAATCGTCGCTTCGTTGCCCTCGTCGCCGAGCGGCTCGACCGACACCGTGTCGCCATCGGCCATCATGCTCGGCAGCGCGTTGCCATGCATGACCTTCAGGCGCTCGGCCTGTTCGGGCCGGATCGACAGGCCGCGCGCCAGATCCATCGTGATGTGATGGCCACCGAGCGCCACGGCGTCGGCATAGGCGAAATGGCCGTTCTGGAAGATCGAGATCGTGGTGGACCCCGCCCCCATGTCGATGCAGGCCGAGCCCATCTTGGCCTCGTCGTCCACCAGCGTCGACAGGCCGCTGGCATAGGGCGTCGCCACGAAGGCTTCGACCACGAGATGCGCGCGGTTGATCGCCGCTTCCAGGTTGCGCAGCGGCGTTTCCTCGGCCGAGAGGATGTGCAGCTCCGCACCCAGCTCCGCGCCGGTCATGCCGACGGGGTTTTCCAGGCCGGTCTCGTTGTCCAGCATCAGATCGAACGGAACCCGGTGCAGCGCGACCCGCCCTTCGCGCATCGGCGTGCGGGCGGCCTGGTTGAGGACGCGCTTCAAGTCCAGCTCGGACACTTCGGTGCCTTCGACCTGCGCGCGCGCCGAACCGCGAAGGCTCTTGAGGCGCCCGGCGCAGACCGAGACGATCAAGGATTCGATCGTCAGCCCGGCCATGCGCTCGGCGGCGTCCACGCAGTAGCGGATCGACTTCTCGGCGGCTTCCAGATCCACCACCACGCCCGACTTCACGCCGCGCGAGCGCTGATGGCCGATGCCGATGACCTCTACCACATGGGTGCGGCCCGGCAGGATCTCGCTTTCGGGGCGCGGCTTCAGCTTGGCGATGAGGCAGGTCACCTTGGAGGAGCCGATATCGAGCACCGAAATGGTGCGCGGGCGGCGGTCCGAGGGCTTCTTCATGCGCGGAAGTTGGTCCACGGGTTTGGAGAACAGCGTCATACCGGCTTCTCCTTGCGGGCCTGCTTCACGATCTTGTCCCGTTCCTTGAGCGCCTTGAGGCGGCGTTCCTGCGCCGCCGGCGTCAGTTTGATCACGATGCGATCCTCGAGCCGCATGTCGACCGACTCGATGTCGCGCGACAGAAGGCCGTTGTCGCGATCGAGCCGCATCACGGCCGCCGCCGCCTCGATCGGGTCGAGTTCGGGGAGGCGGATCACCACGCCATTGTCGAGGCGCAGGTCCCAGCGCCGGTCGCCGACGCGCACATAGGCCTTGATGCGCTGGTCGAGTTCGGGAACCAGCGCCATCTTGTCGAGGATGTCGGTCGCCTCGCGCGCCGCGCCCGGCCCCACCACGAAGGGCAGATCGGTGAAGCGCGTCGTGGCGTAGGGCACGATTTCCTTGCCGTCGCGATCGACGATCCAGAGATCCTTGTCGCGCTGCCAGAGGGCGAAAGGCTTCTTCTCCACCAGCGTGATCTTCACGTGGTTGGGATATTCCTTCTCGATCTTGGCGCTTTCGATCCAGGGCATGGCCTCGATCGCCTTGCGGGCGGCCTCGGCATCGAGCGCGGGGAGCGTCGTCGCCCCCGTCGCCCAAAGCTCCTGAAGAATGTCGATCTCGCTGGTCTCGCGATAGCCGGCGACATCCACCCGATCGATCGACAGGCCGAGCGGCTCGGAGATCGTGTCGATCACCTTCACCGTATGGCCGCCGAGAACCATGCCGTAGAGCGCGGTCGAGCCCAGAAGCCCGATCGAGAGCGTGCGAAAGCGCGGCAGCGACAATTCGCGCAGGTTCTTGATCCAGACGATCAGCTTGCGCGCCAGACGTTGCGCGCGCAGGACGATCGGATGCATCCGCTCGAAATCGGTCAGCGAAAGACGGTGGTTCAGCGCTTGCATGAGGCGTCCCTCACCATCCAGCTCAACAGCTCGCCGAAGGAATGGCCGGCCGCGCGCGCGATATCGGGCACGAGCGAGGTGGCCGTCATGCCGGGCTGGGTGTTGATCTCCAGCCAGATCAGCTCGCCGCCCTCGCCGAACCGGTCGTCATAGCGGAAGTCCGAGCGCGTCACGCCCCGGCAGCCGAGCGCGCGGTGCGCGGCGAGAGCCGCTTCCTGCACGCGCTTGGTCACCTGCGGGGGCAGATTGGCCGGGATGATGTGCTGCGAGCCACCCGGCAGATATTTGGAATCGTAGTCGTAGAAGGCGTGGCCTTCGGTCGTGATCTCGCAGACCGGCAGCGCCACGTCGCCCATGACGGCGCAGGTCAGCTCGCGCCCATGCACGAAACGCTCGATCATGACCTCTTCGCCGAAGCTCCAGTCCGCGCCATGGAGCTGCTGCGGGGGATGGGCCTGATCCTCGCGAACGATCAGGACGCCGAAGGACGAGCCCTCCGCGATCGGCTTCACGACATAGGGCGGCGCGATGACATGAGCCTCTGCCACGCGACGGCGCTCCACCACCAGCGTTTCCAGAACCGGCACGCCGGCCGTGCGGGCGATAGCCTTCGCCTTCACCTTGTTCATGGCGAGGGCCGAGGCCAGAACGCCCGAATGGGTGTAGGGAATTTCCAGGAATTCGAGCACGCCCTGAATGGCACCGTCCTCGCCGAACGGCCCATGCAGCGCGTTGAACGCGACATCCGGGCGAAGCTCGGAGAGAACCTGCGCCACATCCCGGCCGACATCGACGCGGCTGACGCGAAAGCCCTCGGCCTCCAGCGTCTCGGCGCAGGCCGCGCCGGAGTTCAGGCTTACGGGCCGTTCCGACGAGAAGCCACCCAACAGCACCGCCACATGCAAGGTCATAGACCCACGATCCCATCAACCGAATTTCAGGGACCATTCTTGCGGCCGGTTTGGTTAAACGTTGGTTAATCGAATCGCCGCGTTGAAAGAAAATCGTAAGGGCGTTTCCGAACCGGGCGTTAACCTTTGCGCGCTGTGGCTTTTGCGCGATGGATTCTCGCGGGCCTTACCCCAAACGATCATGAAAAAAGGGCGCCGAGAGGGCGCCCTTTTGTGTCAGCTAGCCAGCGGAGTTCGGAACGGCTCGACCTCCCGCCCCGGCTCGAAGCGGCCGAGGCGCTTGATCTCCCATTCCAGAAGAATGCCGGATGTCTCGAAGACGCGCCGACGCACGGTCTCGCCCAGAAGCTCCAGATCCTGCCCGCTCGCCTCGCCGGCATTGATCATGAAATTGCAGTGCAGCGCCGACATCTCGGCCCCGCCGATGCGAAGCCCCCGGCAGCCCGCGCGGTCGATCTCCTTCCAGGCGGAGTTGCCCGGCGGGTTCTTGAAGGTGGAGCCGCCCGTCTTCTCGCGCACCGGCTGCACGGTCTCGCGGTGATGCTGCACCTCGTCCATCGCCGCGCGGATCGCCTCGCGATCGCTCGCCGGCCCTTCGAACAGTGCGGACACGAAGATCAGGTCTTCGGGCGCGTCCGCGTGGCGGTAGCTGTAGCCCATGTCTTTGCGGCTCAGGACATGGCGGTGTCCCGCACGGTCATAGGCCACGGCCTCGACCAGCCGCTCGGCCGTTTCGACGCCATTGGCCCCGCCATTCATGCGGATCGCGCCGCCGACCGAGCCGGGAATGCCGTGAAAGAAGTGAAAGCCGCCCAGCCCGGCCTCCAGCGCGACGGCGGCGAGGCGCTTATCGCTTGCCGCAGCACCCGCCCGAAGACGCCCCTCGCCGGCCGGCTCCACCTCGCCGAACCCCTTGGCCGGCAGGCGCAACGTCACGCCACCGACGCCGCCGTCGCGGATCAGGAGATTGGAGCCGATGCCGACCACGGTCAGCGGGACATCGGCCGGCAGCGCCTTCAGGAAGGCTTCGAGATCGGCCTCGTCCGCCGGCTGATAGAAGAGATCGGCCGGGCCGCCGGTGCGGAACCACGTGATCTTGGAAAGGTCCGCCCGCTCGGCCAGCTTGCCGCGCAGGGCGAGAGCGGGGTCGGACAGATGGCGGGCGAGCTCGCTCACGCGCGCGCGCCCAGCGCATCCAGCTCCTTGGGCAGCGCATAGGCCCATTGCGTGATGGAGCCGGCGCCCAAGCACACGACCATATCGCCCGGCTGCGCGATGCGATGGACGAGCGGGGCCAGATCCTGCGGCCCGTCGATCAGCTGCGCGTCGCGGTGACCGCCCAGACGCAGGCGCTCCGCCAGCATTTCCGAATTCACCAACTCGATCGGCTCTTCGCCCGCCGCATAGACCGGCGCGAGGATCACCGTATCGGCATCGTTGAAGCAGGCGGCGAAATCGGCGAACAGGCTCTGAAGGCGCGAATAGCGATGCGGCTGGACGACGGCGATGACCCGGCCCGAGGCGGCCGAGCGCGCGGCCGAGAGCACGGCGCGGATTTCGACCGGGTGGTGGCCGTAATCGTCATAGACGTCGATGCCATGGCTCTGGCCCGTATGGGTGAAGCGCCGCTTCACGCCGCCGAAGGCCCCGAGCCCCTTGCGGATCGACTCCGCCGAAAGGCCGATGCGATGGGCGACGGCGACCGCCGCCGTCGCGTTCGACACATTGTGCCGGCCCGGCATGGGCAGGACGAGATTGGGAAGCTCCTCGACCCGGCCTGTCACACGGTCGCGGATGGTCACGTCGAAGGTCGAGCGCGCGCCTTCCATGCGCAGGTTCTGGAAACGCACATCGGCCTGAAGGTTCTCGCCATAGGTGATGATGCGCCGGTCCTCGATCTCGGCCACCAGCGTCTGCACCTCGGGATGGTCGAGGCACATGACGGCGAAGCCATAGAAGGGCACGTTCTCGACAAAGGCGCGGAAGGCTGCGCGCACCTTATCGAACGTGCCGTAATGGTCGAGATGCTCGGGGTCGATATTGGTGACGACCGCGACGTCGGCCGGCAGCTTCAGGAAGGTGCCATCGGACTCGTCGGCTTCCACCACCATCCAGTCGCCCGCGCCCATGCGGGCATTGGTGCCATAGGCGTTGATGATGCCGCCATTGACCACGGTCGGGTCCATGCCGCCGGCATCGAGCAAGGTCGCGACCATGGAGGTGGTCGTCGTCTTACCATGCGTCCCGCCGATGGCGATCGCCTGACGGAAGCGCATCAGCTCGGCCAGCATCTCGGCGCGGCGCACGATCGGCAGAAGCCGGGCGCGGGCGGCCGACAGCTCGGGATTGGTGCGCTTGATGGCGGTGGAGACGACCACCACTTCGGCCAGACCCAGATTCTCGGCGGCATGGCCGATATGGACGGTGACGCCCTTTTCGCGCAGGCGCTGGACATTGGCGTTCTCGGCCGCGTCCGACCCTTGCACGGTATAGCCGAGATTGACGAGCACCTCGGCGATGCCGCTCATGCCGATGCCCCCGATCCCGATGAAATGCACAGGGCCGATATTGGGCGGCATCTTCATGAGACGCTCCTTTTTGTCGTTGGTTGGAATCATCGTGCGGGGGCAGCGCCGGTGAGGCGCGCGAGAAGATCGGCGAGCTGCGCGGCGGCGTCGGGAATGCCGACCGAGCGTGCGACGGTGGCCATGGCTTCTGCCGAGACCGAGTCTTCGGCCACATCGCGAATATGCTGGGCGAGGCGTTCGGGCGAAAGCTCGGATTGCTGGGCCAGAACCGCGCCGCCGCCTTCGGTCAGCCGCGCCGCGTTGGCCGCCTGATCGTGGTCGAGCGCGTAAGGGTACGGCACGAGAACGGACGGCCGGCCGATCACGCAGATTTCCGAAACGGTCGAGGCGCCCGACCGGCTGACCACGAGATGCGCACGGCCGATCCGATCCGCCATGTCGCCGAAGAAAGGCGAGACATCGGCGGGAATGCTCATGCGCTCATAAAAGGCGCACACCTCCGCCTCGTCCTCGCGGCGCGCCTGCTGCGTCACGCGCAGCCGGGCCTGAAGCGGCGCGGGCAAAAGCTCGATCGCGGCGGGAACCGCCTTGGAGAAGAACTGCGCGCCCTGGCTGCCGCCGAAGACGACGAGGTTGAACGGCTCCGCGCCACGGCTCGCGACATAGGGCTGCTCGGCGGCCTTGAGCACGGCCGGGCGCACCGGATTGCCGGTCACGGTGATCTTCGACGCGATGGCGGGGTCGGCATGGCTTTGCGGAATGCCGGCGGCGATGGCCTTCACGCGGCTCGCCAGAAAGCGATTGGCGCGGCCCATCACGGCGTTCTGCTCATGGATCAGCGTCGGGCGTCCCGCCTTCACGGCCGCCAGCATCGGCGGCACGGTCGGATAGCCGCCGAAGCCGATCACGGCGGCGGGCTTGATCTCGCGCATCAGGCGCAGCGCCTGCCGGTAGCCGTTGAGGAGTTTCAGCCCGGAGCGCAGGACAGCAATCGGGTTCTTCGAGCCGAAGGTGGCCGACGGGATCACATGCGTCGCATCCGCCGGGAAGCTGCCGGCATAGCGCCCAGCCCGCTCGTCGGTCGCCAGATGCACGGTGAAGCCCCGCGCGCGAAGCTCATGCGCCAGCGCCTCGGCCGGAAAGAGATGGCCGCCCGTGCCGCCGGCGCAGAGAAGGATCGGTCCTGCCATGCCTGTCACCGCGCGTTCACGGCGTTCTGGAAGAACAGCGTGCGGTCCACCAGACGGTCGGTCTGCGAGACGTTCTCGGCGCGCTTGCGCGTCAGCGCCAGAACGAAGCCGGCCGTGATGGCGACGGCCATCATGGACGAGCCGCCATAGGAGATGAAGGGCAGCGTCATGCCCTTGGCGGGCATGAGATGGAGGTTCACCGCCATGTTGATGATCGACTGGAGGCCGAACAGCATGACCAAGCCGGAGATCGCCAAGCGGTTGAACGTGTCGCGCTGGCGGAAGCCGACCGAGAGGCCCCGGATCACGATGAAGGCGAAGATCGAGGTCAGCGCCATGCAGGAGATGATGCCGAACTCTTCCGCGATCACGGAATAGGCGAAGTCCGTGTGGCTGTCGGGCAGGATGCGCTTGACCGTCCCCTCGCCCGGCCCCTGGCCGAGCCAGCCGCCGCGCATGATGGCCTCGCGCGCCGTGTCCACCTGGAACGTATCGCCTTCGCCCGTCATGAAGCGGTCGATACGCGAGGCGACGTGCGGGAAGACGAAATAGGCCGAGCAGAAGCCGAGAAGCGCGATGCTGCCGAGCATGACGATCCAGATCCAGGGCAGGCCCGCCATGAAGAACAGCGCCCCCCAGACGGAGCTGGACAGGATCGTCTGGCCGAGATCGGGCTGGGCGACCAGCAGCGCGCAGACCACCATCAGGATCAGGATCGAGAAGAGATTGCCCGGAATGTCCTTGCGCCGCGAATGCTCGGCAAAGAGCCAGGCGCAGACGACCACGAAGGCCGGCTTCATGAATTCGGAGGGCTGAATGCTGAGCGGGCCGATATCGACCCAGCGCCGCGCGCCCTTCACCTCGGTTCCGAAGAACAGCGCGAGCAGCATGAGCCCGAGCGCGCCGCAGAGCATGACCACCGACATGCGGCGGATGCCGCGCGGGCTGAGTAGCGAGGTCGCAAGCATCACCGCAATGCTCGGAAACAGGAACAGGGCGTGGCGCTTGACGAAATGGAAGGGCTCCAGGCCGATGCGCTCGGCCACCGGTGGGCTGGCGGCGAAGGACAGGACCATGCCGCCGATCATCAGGATCAGGAAGGCGGCAAGGAACCAGCGGTCGATCGACCGCCACCAGTCGGTGATGAGGCCCTTCTGAGCGCGACTGACCATGCTCTATCCCTTGCGGAAGACGTCGATTCCGGGCAGCGCTTCCACCAGCTGGCGGAAGCTGTCGCCCCGGACCTCGAAATTGCGAAACTGGTCGAAGCTCGCACAGGCGGGCGACAGGAGAACGACCTCCTCGGCCCCCGAGCGGGCGGCGTCGCGCGCCGCATTCTCGACCGCGACGTCTAGTGTACCTGATATTTCGTAAGGAATTCGTTCACCAAGAGTCGCGGCAAAAGCCGGCGCGGCCTCGCCGATCAGATAGGCCTTGGCGACGCGGGGGAACAGGGATTCCAGCGAGGCGATTCCACCCTCCTTGGGCAGGCCGCCCGCGATCCAGTGAATGCGCTCGAAGCTCGCCAGTGCGGGGGCTGCGGCGTCGGCATTGGTGGCCTTGGAATCGTTGACGAAGAGGACAGGGCCGGCGCGCCCGACCTGCTCCATGCGATGCACGAGGCCGGGGAAGCTCTCAAGGCCAGCCTGGATTTCGGCCGCGCTGAGACCCAGCGCCGTCAGCGCGGCGACGGCGGCGGCGGCATTCTGCCCGTTGTGCCGGCCGCGCAGCGAGCCGATGCCGGCCAGCGGAAACTCGGCTTCCACGCGCCCGTCCCGCATCGAAAGCAGCGTGCCATCGCGATACACGATCCCGTCGTCCAGCGCCTTCTCTTTGGAAATGCGCACCACGACATTGCCTTCGCTTTCGTGCCAGTCGGCGATGCCGACACCGTAATCGTCATCGACGCCGATCACGGCCGTTCCGGCGTCCTTCAGGAGGCGGGCCTTGATCGCGGCATAGTTCTCCATCGTCCCGTGCCGGTCGAGATGATCGGGCGTCAGGTTCAGAAGAATGCCGACGGTGGGAGCCAGCGAGGGCGCCAGATCGATCTGGTAAGAGGAGCATTCCACGACATAGTGCCGCTCGGGCGCGGGCGGCTCCAGCGTCAGAACCGCCACGCCGATATTGCCGCCGAGCTGCGTGTCGCGCCCGGCATGGCGCAGACAATGGGCGATCAGCGCCGTGGTGGTGGACTTGCCGTTGGTGCCGGTGATGGCGACAAACGGCGCACGCGGGCAGAGCGCGGCGCGCTCGCGCACGAAGATTTCGATGTCGCCGATCACGGGCACGCCCGCCTCGCGCGCCAGTTCCGCCGCCCAATGCGGTTTGGGATGGGTCAGCGGCACGCCGGGCGACAGCACGAGCGCGTCCAGCCCGGACCAGTCGAGCCCATGCAGATCGCCGGTCGGCAAGCCTTGCGAGGCGGCGAGTTCCACGCTCTTCGGGTTGTCGTCGAAGGCCGTCAGCTCGGCCCCGCCCGCTTGGAGCGCGTGCGCTGTAGCAAGGCCCGAGCCGCCGAGACCGAACAGCGCGACCCGCTGGCCCGCAAAACTCGTCGCCGGGATCATGGCTCTCTCCTCAGCGCAGCTTGAGCGTCGAGAGGCCGACGAAAGCCAGCATCAGGGCGATGATCCAGAAGCGGACGACGACCTGACTCTCGGTCCAGCCGAGCTTCTCGAAATGGTGGTGGATCGGCGCCATGAGGAAGACGCGCTTGCCGGTGAGCTTGAAGGACGCGACCTGGATGATGACCGACAGCGCCTCCATGACGAAGAGGCCGCCGATCACGACCAGAACCAACTCGTGCTTGGTGGCGACGGCGACGGTGCCGACGAGGCCGCCCAGCGCCAGCGAGCCCGTGTCGCCCATGAAGATGGCGGCGGGCGGCGCGTTGAACCAGAGGAAGCCCAGCCCCGCCCCGATCACCGCGCCGCAGACCACGGCCAGTTCGCCCGTGCCGACGACATAGTGGATCTGGAGATAGTTGGCGAAATTCGTATTGCCCGCGAGATAGGCGATCAGCGCGAAGGCCGCCGAGGCGATCATGATGGGCATGATGGCGAGCCCGTCGAGACCGTCCGTCAGGTTCACGGCATTGGCCGCGCCGACCACGACCACCGCCGCAAAGGCCGCGTAGAACCAGCCGAGATCGATCAGCAGCGACTTGATGAAGGGCACTGAGAGCGATGTCGCGAAGCTGCCCGACTGCGCCATGATGATGAGGACGCCCGCCACCAAGGCGATCGCGAACTCGATGGCGAGGCGCGCCTTGCCCGAGAAGCCCTTGTGGCTCTGCTTGGTGACCTTCAGATAATCGTCATAGAAGCCGATGGCGCCGAAGCCCATCGTGACGAGCAGCACCGTCCAGACATAAAGATTGCTGAGATCGGCCCAGAGCAGCGTCGCGGCCAGAAAGCCCGCCAGGATCATCAGCCCGCCCATGGTAGGCGTGCCGGCCTTCTTGAAATGGGTCTGCGGCCCGTCGGCGCGGATCGGCTGCCCCCGCCCCTGCCGGATGCGCAGATTGGCGATGATGGCGGGGCCGAACAGAAACACCACGATGAACGAGGTGATCATCGCGCCGCCGGTGCGGAAGGTGATGTAGCGAAAGACGTTGAAGACCTGCGCGTCTTCGGTCAGCGCGGCCAGATAGGTGAACATGGTGCGTCAGGCTCCCTGCCAGGACTGGGATGGGGCAGGTTCGCCCATGGATGGGGCGGGCGGCGCAAACTCGGCGACGAGATCGTCCACCATTTTCGAGAAGCCGATGCTCTTGGACGCTTTGATCATCACGACGTCACCCGGCCGAAGGTGGCGCACCAAGCTTGCGCGAAGCTCGCCGGTCGAAGAATGCCACTCGTGGCGCACCAAGCGCTCCAGCGCCGCGTCGAGCGCGGTCATCTCGGTTCCGGCCAGAAGCACGAGGTCGGGATGGGCGTCGAGAACGGCGGCGGCGAGTTCCACATGCATCGCGCGCGAAAAGGCGCCGAGTTCTAGCATGTCGCCCAGAACCGCGATGCGGCGCGCTTCCGGCCCCGGCGCGCATTGCGCCAGCAGCGAAAGCGAGGCGCGCATGGAGGCGGGGTTGGCGTTGTAGCTTTCGTCGATCAGCGTCCAGGTTCCGCCGCCCGGCAGCGGCAGGACATGGCGCGCCCCGCGCCCCTTGCTGGCGCGCCAGTCGGCGAGCGCGGCTGCGGCGGCTTCGACATCGGCGCCCATCAGGTCGGCCGCGCCGAGAACGGCCAGCGCGTTCTGCGCGATATGGCGCCCGCCCGCCCCGATCTCCGTCATCACATCTGTGCCGTCGATGCGCGCGGCCAGGCGCTGCCCGGCTCCGGTGGAGCGCAGGGCCGTCAGGCGATAATCGGCATCCGGCGCTTCGCCGAAGGTGGTGATGCGCGTGACGCCGACGGCGCCGGCGCGCGCCGTCAGGCGAGGCAGCTGCGGATCGTCGGCGTTCAGAACCGCCGTGCCGCCGGGCACCAGCCCCTCGAAAATCTCGGCCTTGGCGTCGGCGATCTCGTCGATGTCGCGGAAGAAACCGAGATGCGCCGGCGCGATCAGCGTGATCACAGCCACATGCGGCTGCACCATCTTGACCAGCGGCCGGATCTCGTTCGGATGGTTCATCCCGATCTCGAACACGGCGAAACGCGCGTCGGCCGGCAGGCGCGCCAGCGTGAGCGGTACGCCCCAGTGATTGTTGAAGGAGGCGATTGAAGCGTGCACCTCGCCCTGGCGTTCCAGGATATGGCGCAGCGCGTCCTTGGTGGTGGTCTTGCCGACGCTGCCCGTCACCGCGACGATGCGCGCCTTCGACCGGGCGCGCGCCGCAAGCGCCAGGCGCTCCAGCGCCTTCAACACGTCATCCACCACGAGCAGCGGAACCGTGACGCTGCCGAGCGCCGGCAGTTTCTTTTCGGCGACGACCAGCAGCGCCGCGCCCGCCGCGATGGCTTGGCGCAGAAAGGCGTGGCCGTCGAAGCTTTCGCCCTTGATGGCGAAGAAGGCGTCGCCCGGCTGAAGCGTGCGCGTATCGATCGAAAGACCGGAAATGCCATTGGGCATGGTGCCGATCGGCCGCCCGCCCGTCGCCTGGACGATCTCCTGCGGGGTCCAGAGCACCGTGGTCATGCGCTCTCCTTGTCGGCGATGGCGCGCCGAACTTCCTCATGGTCGCTGAAGGGGAAGGTCTCGCCCGCGATCGTCTGGCCGTTCTCGTGCCCCTTGCCGGCCACGATCACCGTATCCCCCGCCTCGGCCATGGCGATGGCCGTCGCAATAGCCTCGCGCCGGTCGGCGATCTCACGCGCGCCGGGTGCCGCGGCCAGGATGGCGGCGCGGATCGTCGCCGGAACCTCGGAGCGCGGGTTGTCGTCCGTGACGATCACGACATCGGCAAGACGCGACGCGATTTCGCCCATGATCGGGCGTTTACCCGTATCCCGGTCGCCGCCGCAGCCGAACACGGCGATGACCCGGCCCGTGGTGAAGGGGCGCACGGACTGAAGCACGTTTTCCAGCGCCTCGGGCTTGTGCGCGTAATCCACGAAGACCGGCACGCCCTCGCCCGTGGTGCCTGCGAGTTCCAGCCGGCCCGGCGCGCCGCGAAGTCCTTCCAGCGCGCGCAGCGCGACAGCGGCCTCGACGCCCGTTGAGATGGCGAGGCCGGCGGCGACCAGCGCATTCGCCATCTGGAACTCGCCCGCCAGCGGCAGGACGATGCGATGGATCTGCCCGGCCGCCTCGATCTCGGCGATCTGGCGATGACGCTCATGCTCCAGGCGTTTGAGAACCAGAAAGTCCCCTGCCCGCCCGACGAGGCGAACGTCGGCGCCGGCCTGCCGAGCCGCATCGGCGGCGCGCACGGACCATTCGTCGTCCGCGAAGATCACGGCCGGCGCGCCCTTGGGCAGCAGCGTGTCGAAAAGGCGCATCTTGGCGCGGAAATAATCCTCGACCGTCGGATGATAATCCATGTGGTCGCGGCCGAGATTGATGAAGCCCGCAGCCGAAAGCCTGATGCCGTCGAGCCGGCGCTGGTCCAGCCCGTGGCTGGATGCCTCCATGGAAGCGTGCGTGACGCCCTCGTCGGCCAGTTCCGCCATGAGCTTGGCGAGCGCGACGGGCTCGGGCGTCGTCAGCGTGCCGTAATCGTTGCGCTTGGGCGAGACGACGCCGGTCGTGCCGATCGAAGCGGCGGCGAGGCCGGCGGCGGCCCAGATCTGGCGCGCAAAGGCGGCGATCGAGGTCTTGCCGCTGGTTCCGGTGACGGCCACCACGCAGCCCGGCTGCCGGCCATGAAAACGCGCCGCCATCAATGACAGGGCGCGACGCGGATCGTCCACCCGCACCAGAGGCAGGCGGCTGTCGATGGTGGCATCTTTTGAGACGAGAAGCGCGGCGGCGCCCCGCCGCTCGGCATCGGCGAGGAAGCTTTCACCATTGGCCTTGGTGCCGGCGAGAGCGGCAAACAGGAAGCCGGGCTCCACGCGCCGGGAATCCGAGGTCAGGCCCGTGATGTCGATATGGGCTCCGTCTGGTCCGGTTTCGAACTCACCGGCGAGGTCGCAAAGCTTCATTCACCATCTTCCACGTCGCAGAAAAAAGCCGGCGGCGCGCCGCCGGCTTTCGAATTGGATCGTCTCGGCGGGCTTCTTAGAGCACCCTGCCCGACGATTGAAGCCTTTTGGCGTCAGTACGATACGAGGAGCTGCTTGCCCGCGTCGCCGAAATCAGGCTTCACGTTGAGAAAAGTCGCGGCTCGGCGAATGATGTTACCCACCAGCGGCGCGGCGTTCCAGCCGGCCTGCGCGTTGGGCTTGCCCGGCTCGATCTGCGGATCGTCCACGATCGACATGACGATGTAGCGCGGCTTCTCGATCGGGAAGGCGCCTACATAGGCGTTGAACCGGCGGTCCTTGGCGTAATGGCCGTTGATGACCTTTTCGGCCGTGCCCGTCTTGCCGCCCACATGATAGCCGGGAACGTTGGCCGCGCGGCCCGAGCCTTCCTCGCCATTGATGCGGAAAATCGTGCGCATGTCGAGCGAGGTCTTTTCCTGCAGGACGCGATGCTTGACCTCGTCAGCCTGCGCCTGGGTGCGCGGCAGGAAGGTCGGCGGAATAAGGAAGCCACCATTGATCACGGCGGCTGCGGCGACCGCCGTGTTCAGCGGCGTCGTGGACACGCCATGGCCGAAGGCGATGGTCATGGAATTGATCTTCTTCCAGGTCCTCGGCTGCGTCGGCATGGCGACTTCCGGCAGCTCGGTCTTGAGGCGGCTGAGAACACCCAGCCGCGTCAGGAATTCCTGGTGGTTTTCGAGACCCACCATATCCGCCTCGCGGGCCGAGCCGACGTTGGACGAATATTTGAAGATGTCGGGCACCGAGAGCGAAGCGCCCTTGTTGTGGAATTCCTTGATCGTATGGCCGGCCACGAAGAACGGCCGGGTGTCGACCATCGAATTGATGTTCACCTTGCCGAAGTCGAGCGCCATTGCGGTGGTGAAGATCTTGAAGGTCGATCCCATCTCGAACGTGCCGGCCGAGAAGCGGTTGAGATTTTCCTTCTTCAGCGCGTCGCCGGGGCTGTTGGGGTCGAAGTCGGGCATGGAGGCCATGGCGATGACTTCGCCCGTGTTCACATCGAGCACCAGCGCGCCGATCGCGACGGCGCGGTATTTCTGCATGGCGAGCACCAGCTCGTCGCGCACGATGTGCTGGACGCGCAGGTCGATCGAAAGCTTCACCGGTTCCAGGCTGTCGTTCGAGGCGAAGCCGCTCGACTGCAGCGCCCGGAAGCCACTGTCGTCGACGTATTTCTCCATGCCGGCAATGCCCTGATTGTCGACATTGGTGAAGCCGACAATGTGAGCCGCCGTCGGGCCGCCGGGGTAGAAACGACGCTTCTCGGTGCGGAAGCCGATACCGGGAATGCCGAGCGCCAGGATTTCCTGCTGCTGGCGCGGCGTCAGCTCGCGCTTGAGCCAGGCAAAGCCCGCCTTGGACGACAGGCGATCGTGCAGGACCTTCGGGTTGAGATCCGGCAGCACGGTCAGCAGCGCCTCGGTCGCCTCGTCGGCGTCGAGAATGCGGCGCGGCTCGGCAAAGAGCGAAGCGGTCTTGATGTCGGTCGCCAGCACTTCGCCGTTGCGATCCACGATATCGGGCCGCGTCACGGGGCCGGCATTGGCCATCGCGCGATAGGCGTCATTGGGGTCGGCCATCGCGCCCCACATGAGGAGCCGCGCGCCGATGACGCCATAGATCGAGCAGAAAAGGCCCGTGGCGATGATGAATCGCGCCTTGTTGCGCGGCGCTTCGCTGCGGCGCGGCCGCAGCGATCCGGTGGCCGATGTCTCGGATGCACCGCGACGCCGCAGGAAGTTCAGGTTACGGCGAAAATCGATCATCGCGACTTGCTCCCGTCCACGGCGGCGAACCGTTCGCGGTTCTTCTGGTCGGTTTCGGGCACGACCGGCAGCGGAGGCGAAGGAAGCTGGTTCGGCTCCACGATCTGCTCGGGAGCGGTCGGGTTGAGCTTCAGCGTGTCCTGAAAGGATTTGGCGAGCTGCTCCAGACGATTGGGCTGATTGAGAAGACTCCAGTCCGCGTCGAGCAGCTGGATCGTCTCCTTTTCCAGGGCGATCTTGCGGTCGAGAAGCGCGATCTGATGCTCCACCGATTCGGCCTGATACTTCTGTCCGAAGGTCCAGGCGGCGGCGCCGAGCATGAGGATGACGAGGAGAACGTCGAGCGTCTTCGACATGGGACGGTTCAAGCTCCGGACGGCAAGTCTGCCAGCGACGGCAGATCGATGAAATCCGTCGCCTCGCTTTCCGGGCGCGGGGGCGCGTCGGTGCGGACGGCGGAACGCAACTTGGCGGAACGAGCGCGAGGGTTGGACGAGATTTCGTCCTCATCACCCGTCACCGGCCGGTTACGAGATTCGAATGTGCGGTCCTTATGCTGAACATCTGGTAAATGGCGCGAGGTCGAAGCCGCTTCCGATCGATCGCGCAGGAAGCGCTTGACGATCCGATCCTCCAGCGAATGAAACGTGACGATCGCCAGCCGGCCGCCGGGCTTCAGGACGCGCTCGGCCGCGACCAGCGCACGCGCCAGTTCGCCCAACTCGTCGTTCACGTAGATGCGCAGCGCCTGAAAGGTGCGCGTGGCCGGATCGATGCGATCCTTGGGGGCCCGGCCGACGACGCGGCCGACGACCTGCGCCAGATCCAGCGTGCGCTCGAACGGACGCTCGGCCCGGCGCGCCTCGATGGCGCGCGCGATGCGCCCGGCCTGTCGCTCCTCGCCCAGGAAATTCAGGACGCGCGCGAGATCGCCGACCTTCAGGCGATTGACCACATCGGCCGCGCTCGGCCCCGAGCGGCTCATGCGCATGTCGAGCGGGCCGTCCTTCTGGAAGGAGAAGCCCCGCTCCGCCTCGTCGATCTGCATGGAGGAGACGCCGATATCGAGCACGACGCCATCGACCGAGCCACCCGCCTCACGCGCGACGATCTCCTCCAGATCGCCGAAGCGACCGTGAACGAGACGCAGATTCGGCTGCGCCGCTAACATGGGCGCGGCGGCGGCGATGGCGGTCGGGTCGCGGTCGATACCCAGAACGCTGGCGCCCGACATGAGAAGGGCGGCCGAATAGCCGCCCGCCCCGAAGGTCCCATCGACGATCCGATCGCCGGAGCCAGGGTCGAGCGCCTCCAGCACAGGCCGGAGGAGCACCGGAATGTGACGAACCGGTCCGCCATCGGCAGGTTCCTCAACCATGCCGTGATCCGTCATCATTCCGGCGCACCCTCGGACATGCCTCGGCTGGATCGACGCGCCGTCAAACGCGCGCGCGCCTCCGCTCGATAGGCCTCGAACCGGGATGGCTCCCAGAGTTGGAAGAAATGATTGCGCCCCACGAAGGTCACGCGATCGGTGATGCCCGTGTGAGAGCGAATGAAGTCCGACACCATGATGCGCCCCTCGGCATCGAATTTCAGAAAGGCGCCATCGCCATAGGCAAAGAGCGACATGTCCGAATAGTCCTCGCTGAAAGGGTCCGCATCCGCCATGCGGGCCTCGTAGCGCTCCAGAAGATCCATGCCGCCGACGTCGATGGCCGGCTGCCCGATCGCCTGAAGGGCGTAAAGCTCGCGAAACCCGCGCGCCGCCAAGACCTGACGAAACAGGGCCGGCACCGACACCCGGCCTTTGGCGTCGATATTGTTGACCGAGTTGGAGAGAAACCGGTCCATCGTCGCCGCCGACCGCCCCTCTGATCCCTCGCTTTGCCACGACACCCTCGCCCACGCTCAACGCCGAATTTCAGCACACAAACTCACCCGCCGGCAGCACAACAGCCGACGTCGCCCCAGCCAAAACACGCTGAAACGGATGCTCGCCAATGTTCGAATTCGACCCAAAACCGGGCCTTCAGGATGAGAATTGGGATATCATGGGCTCCCATGGGGGTCAATGGGAACGGCCCGGCCAAGCGGGAGCGGGCAGCCTGTTGCAGGCTTGCAGCACGACATGATTTTAATATGATTTAACAGGATATTAAGACGATCGGTTCTGCGCTCGGTTGAACGCGCTCAACGTGGCTCGAAGGGCCATCGCAGCCCGGCGCGCGGGTCTTTGAATCCAGCATTTACAAAGGGTAGACGGCAGGCGGCCGACCCAAACTGCTAAGGGTCTCCATTTTCTTAGGCCTGCCCAAGGCCGGCGTAAAATGCGCGAAAGCCGCTCTTGAACTTTTGGTAAAACAGGAAATCTAAGCGCGACCGGCTCGAGTCGTGCTGCGCCCGAAGGCAGGCGAGTGGATCGGCGGAGAATCGGGGATTGCGTGGTGGAGCTTCATCCCATCCCGCGTCCCATGTCGAGGGACAGGCTCGGCTTGAGTGCCGAACGCTTCGGCGGGCGCCGATCATAGTGGGGCGTGTCGATGGTCGAAGGCCAGCCGGCCTATAAGCCGGGTTCTGTGCGGCGGCTTTCGCCGCCCGGCGACCATTCCTCTGGGACGCCGCTCGCGCGACGCCTCAAGCAACCCACCCGAACGACAGGGCCGGAGAGGCCTGGCGGTTTCCCGCCGCGTCGTTCCTATTCGGTCTTGCTCCCGGTGGGGTTTGCCCTGCCGTCGCCATTGCTGGAAACGCGGTGGGCTCTTACCCCACCGTTTCACCCTTACCTTCGGCCGAAGCCGAAGGCGGTTTGTTTTCTGTGGCACTTTCCCTGGGGTCACCCCCGCCGGGCGTTACCCGGCACCGTTTCTCCGTGGAGCCCGGACTTTCCTCCCCCGCCGTCTTTCGACATAGGACGGGAGCGGCCGCCCGGCCGGCTGGCGTGCGTGGTCTCGCGCGCCGGGGGTCCGCTGTCAAGCGTCGGTCGGCTCAGAGCGAGGCTAGAACCAGCTTCACCTTCTCGCAATAGCGGGCCGAGGTCGGGTTCATGCGCTTGGAATAATGGCCGGCATTGTATTTGAGAATCGTGCCGCACAGCGTGCCGCCGCCCCGGCGCTCGGCGCCGGCGAGATATTTCATGCCGTATTTGATGTTGACGATCGGATTGTAGAGATCGGTCGCATCGCCGGTGAAGCCCATGTCGCGGGCCGTGGCGGGCTTGATCTGCATCAGGCCGATCTCACCGGCCCGGCCAGTGACGTCGACGCGGTAGTGGCTTTCGACGGAGACGATGGCATGGGCGAGTTCCACCGGCACACCATTGGCCTTGGCTTCCCGCTCGATAATGTCGGCGAAGGGTTTCTGGGCGAGGCGGGCCGCCTCATCATCGACCGCATCGATCTGGCTGGCGGCGGGGTCTGTCAAATCCTGATCGGTCGAGGTCTTCTCGATAGGCGCAGTGGAAGTCGAAGAGGCGGTGTCGGCGTCGGCGGCGGTCATAGGCGCAAGCAGAAGCGTCACGGCGGTGGCCATGGCAGGCAGTCGTCTCATTTCGGTCCTGTGGTCTTCGACGCTCCCGGCCTAACAATCCGGTTCCGTCGTCCCCTCTCGGCCGCAGATGCGCAGCGGCGGTACCCCCTCCTTTTGCCCGAAAAATCGAACCGGAAAGCGGCGCCTCAGTAACGGAATATTAATGACTGAAACAAAACGCGCTCGAACAAACCTCTGGTCCGCGCACTTTCAGCCTCCAGTTTGTACCGCTTGGAGGAGTTGCGTCAGCACCTCACCCGTTTCCTGATCGACACATCCATCGACGCGAACGGGCCGAAAATGACGCTGAAAGGCGCGGGTCACTGAGGCCGTCTCAAGCCCGAAGATTCCGTCGTTTCGGATGCCGTAACCATAGGCCGCGAGTTGGCTTTGATAGGCGGCGACCGCCGCGCCTCGATCCCCCGCGGCCAGAAAAGCTTTGTTTTGCTTATGTTTGCTGGCAAACCAAAGGCCGACACCGGCTGAAAAAAGTTGATCCCAAGGAAACAACTCGCCTGGATCTTCCTTCCTCGCAGGCGCTATATCGGAATGCGCCAAGACCAATTGTGGCAAGATTGACCAGCGGTTGCCACAATCTTTGCACAATTCGATGACCGCATCGATCTGCCGTTGCGGAAATGGTCGGTAGCCATGCTCATGGCCGGGATTGACGATCTCGATGCCGATGGCGCGGGAGTTCACGTCCTCCCTCCCCTGCCAAGAGCCCCGCCCTGCGTGCCAGGCGCGGCGCGCTTCGGGCACAAGCTGAATAATCTCGCCGTTTTCCTCGACGACATAATGAGCCGAGACTTCGCTCGCCGGGTCGGTCAGGCGCGCGAGCGCTGCCGCGCCGGTGCGCATCCCTGTGTAGTGGAGCAACAGCATGTCCGGCCCCGCCTGCCCCCGCCGCTCGTTATGGCTGGGCGATGGCACGCAGCGCGACACGAGCGGACTGTCGGGGCTCACTCGGCGGGCGCCATCTTGCCGAGCGTCGCCCAGGCGGCGTTGATCGCCTTCATGCGCTCGGTCGCGATCGCCAGAAACTCCTGCGGCACGCCGCGCGCCACGAGCCGGTCCGGGTGGTTTTCCTTGACGAGTTCGAGATAGCGCCGCCGGATCGTCTCGGGACTGTCGCTCGGCTCGACGCCAAGAACCGCATAGGCCCCAGCTTCGCCGCCGATAATATGGCGGGCCTTGAGGCGCTCGAACTGCGCCTCGCTGATCTCGAAGAGTTCGGCCACGCGCTCGAGAAAGGCGAGTTCGCGATCGTGCACGAATCCGTCCGCCCCGGCGATGAAGAATAGGCCGTCGAGGACGTCGGTCAGGAGCGCGCAGTCGCGCTCGCCGCTGCCACACAATCCGCGCATCCGCAGCGCATAGGCTTCGAAGCCCGCCGTGTCCTGCTTGGCGAGGTCATAGAGCCGAAAGACGTTGCGCACTTCCTCGGACGGAATGTCGAAGATACGGCGGAACGCGTTGATTTCGTTCTGACTCACAACGCCATCGGCCTTTGCCATCTTGGCTGACAGCGCGATCATCGCCACGGAGAAAGCGACGCGCTTTCGCGTTTCGCGATCGGCCTCGAAGGCCGAGCGAATGCGCTCTACCAGAGCTTCGACGGTGGCCGCGCCACTGGCCGCGAGATCCCGCACGAGTTGCGCGAGGCTCGAAAAGATCGACATGGTTTCTTTCGTTTCCGCCGCGCCGCCAAGGGCGCCCGACTCGGCACTTTATCGCAGCGCGCTCTGTCGCGACAGCGAAAGCAGGCGGCCGCCAGCCCCTCTCTCGACGAAAAAGGCCCGCGCTGGTGGCGCGGGCCCGGTCAGTGGCGCTGTGGACCGCCCCTGCCTTTACGGCGTGGTGGTCGTCGTGCCCGTCGTACCCGTGGCACCCGGCGTCGCGGTCATGCCAGTCGTTCCCGTGGTGCCGGTGGCCGGCGTGGTCGTGGTGGTTCCCGTCGCCGGAGCGGTCGTGGTGCTGGCGGCCGGCGTGGTCGTGTTCGAATTGCTTTTGTTGTCCGAGCAGGCCGTCAGCGCCAGGAGGGCGACGGCGCTAAGAGCAAGAGAGATCGTCTTCATGAGATACGGTCCTGTTGTTGGTCTGCTGCCCCTACAACGAGCTAGATGGGGTTCGGTTCGCCCGTTTCCTGTTCACGCTGCATTTCATCGGTCACATCTGCGCCAGATCACGCTCCGGCGATGCGAAGGGCAACGCCAGCCCGGCGTAAGGTCCCGTGCGCACTTTGCCGCCGCATGGGACGCCATGGCAGGGATACGGAACCGATGCGATCATCACCGAACACGGATCGCGCGCCGCTCGCCTCGGCCGGCCGGGCGCTGGCCCTCGCGCTGTTCGCCTGCCTCGCTCTCACCAGCTGCCGGTCCGTTTCGCTGGATGCGACCGAGCTGGGCCTTGTCGGCATCAAGGGATCGAAGCCCGAGCATTACCCGGTCCACGGCATCGACGTGTCCAAATACCAAGGCGAGGTGGATTGGGAGGCGGCGCGCGCGGGCGGGGTCGCCTTCGCCTACATCAAGTCCACCGAAGGCGGAGACCGGATCGACGGTGCCTTCGCGCGCAACTGGAAATATGCCAAGGCCGCCGGCTTGCCGCGTGGGGCCTATCATTTCTTCTACTGGTGCCGGCCGGGCCTCGAGCAGGCGCGCTGGTTCATCGAGAACGTGCCGCGCGACCCCGACGCCCTCCCCCCGGTGCTCGACGTCGAATGGACGCCGGATTCGCCGACCTGCACCCGCCGCCCGCCGCGCGAGGAGATGGTGCGCGAGATGAGCGCCTTCCTGAACGCGGTGGAGCGCTATTACGGCGTGCGCCCGATCATCTACGCGCCGATCGACATTCACCGCGATCGGCTGATCGGCACCTTCCCCAAGCACCAGTTCTGGCTGCGCGGCGTGAAGGACCATCCGAGCGAGAACTATCCCGGCCGCGACTGGCGCTTCTGGCAATGGACGGCGACGGGCACCGTGCCGGGCGTCCCGGGCGGGGTCGATCGCAATGCCTTTTCCGGCACGAAAGCCGATTGGGACACCTGGCTGAAGGCGCATCGACCGGCTTCTTGACCACCTCTTCTTCAAAGCGCCGCACTTTGCCTGTTAGGGCGACGCATCCCTTTTCTATGACGGACCGACCATGACCCTTTCGCTGAAACCTCTGCTTCTTGCTTCCACGCTGCTGCTAGTGGGCGTCGGCGCGGCCGCCGCGCAGGGCGCGCAGTGCGGCGGCGACTGGAACAGCTTCCTGAAAGGCGTTCGCGCGGAGGCTCTGGCCAAGGGCCTGTCGCAGAACGGCGTGGACCGGGCGCTGGCCCATGTCCGGCAGGACGAGAAGGTGCTGGCGCGCGATCGCGGCCAGGCCGTGTTCCAGCAGGAATGGCTGCGCTTCCAGGGCCGCATGGTCAACAAGGACCGGCTCGCGCGCGGCAAGGCGAACCTTCAGAAATACGCCTCGACCTTCCGCGAGGTGGAGGCCAAGACCGGCGTTCCGGGCCCGGTGATCGCAAGCTTCTGGGGTCTGGAGACCGATTACGGCGCGGTGCTCGGCGATTTCGACACGCTGTCGGCGCTGGCGACGCTCGCCCATGACTGCCGCCGCCCGGAAATCTTCCGCCCGCATCTGCTCGGCGCGATCGAGCTGGTGGATCGCGGCTACCTGACGCCCGAGCAGATGAAGGGCGCCTGGGCCGGCGAACTCGGCCAGACGCAGATCCTGCCCGAGGACTATATCGCCTTCGGCACGGACCAGGACGGCAACGGCACGATCAATCTCCTGACCGACGTGCCCGACGTTCTGATGACGACCGGCAAGTTCATCCAGTCCATGGGCTGGCGCAAGGGCGAGCCCTGGCTGGAAGCCATCCGTATGCCAGCCGATTTCCCCTATGACCGGGCCGCGCTCGTCAACAAGGAGCCGCGCTCGGAATTCGCCAAGCTCGGCGTCACCAAGTCGGACGGCTCGCCGCTGGAGCGCGACGGCATGATGGCCTCGATCATCCTGCCGCAGGGCAAGGGCGGCCCGGCCTTCCTCGCCTTCCCGAATTTCGACGTCTATCTCAAGTGGAACAATTCGCTGACCTATTCGCTGACCGCCGGCTATTTCGGCACGCGGCTGGCGGGCGGGCCGGAGGTTGCGGTCGGCGATCCGCAGCCGGGCCTCGACGGCGAGCAGATGAAGCGCCTTCAGCAGCGCCTCGTGTCGCTCGGCTACGATGTCGGCAAGGTGGACGGGATTCTGGGCGCCAACACGCGCGCCGCCGTCGCGACCGAGCAGCAGAAGCACGGCATGGCGCCGGACGGCTGGCCCACGACCGAGCTTCTCGCGAAGCTCGGCTGATACGAAAAAAGGGCGGCCTTCGAGCCGCCCTTCTTATGTCGATCAGAATTTTAGGTTCGAAGGCTCAGGCGACGGCCTTCCAGTTCAGCCCACCCGCCTCGGTCTGCAGGAAGGCCTCGCCGCAGGCCTTGGCCAGCGTGCGCACGCGCAGGATATAGCTCTGGCGCTCCGTTACGGAGATCACGCCGCGCGCGTCGAGCAGGTTGAAGACATGGCTGGCCTTGATCGCCTGATCGTACGCCGGCAGCACGCATTTGTGCAGACTCTGGTTGCCACCCGAAACCGGCGCGCCGGCCTGGAGCAGCGCGCGGCACTCAGCCTCGGCATCCTCGAAATGCTTGAGCAGCATCGCCGTGTTGGCTAACTCGAAATTGTGCCTCGAATATTCCTGCTCGGCTTGCAGGAAGACGTCGCCATAGGTGACCTTCTCGTCGCCCTCGCGGCCGTTGAAGTTCAGGTCGTACACATTGTCGACATTCTGGACATACATGGCGAGGCGTTCGAGACCATAGGTCAGCTCGCCCGCCACCGGCGCGCATTCGATACCGCAGACCTGCTGGAAATAGGTGAACTGCGAGACTTCCATCCCGTCGCACCAGCATTCCCAGCCGAGGCCCCAGGCGCCCAGCGTCGGCGACTCCCAGTCGTCCTCCACGAAGCGGATGTCGTGCAGACCCGTGTCGATGCCGATCGCCTTCAGTGAGCCGAGATAGAGTTCCTGAAGGTTGGGCGGGTTGGGCTTCAGGAGAACCTGATACTGGTAATAGTGCTGGAGCCGGTTCGGGTTCTCGCCATAGCGCCCGTCCTTGGGCCGGCGCGAGGGCTGCACATAGGCCGCGTTCCAGGGCTTGGGGCCGAGCGCGCGCAGCGTCGTGGCGGGGTGGAACGTGCCCGCGCCGACTTCCATGTCATAGGGCTGGAGCACGACGCAGCCATAATCGGCCCAGTAGCGATGCAGCGCCAGGATCAGGCCCTGAAACGAGCGTTCGGGCCGCATATGGGGGGCGAGTTCGGACATGTCGTGCCTTTCCGGCCAAGCAGCGTCGCGGCCCGCCAGAAGGCGAAGCCGCTCTTTGGCGCGGGAGTTGCCACGCCGGCGCGGGAAGGGTCAAGCCTTGCCGCGTCTCGCCCGCCCTCAGTCCTCCTGTAGACGGAAGACCCCGTCCTCGCCGCGCACGAGCGTGCCTTGCGCGCCGGTGCGCATTTCCGCTTCCGAGCGGCGGTTGCGCTCCGAGACGCGCGCGGCGTCCCGCTGCATCTGCTGGTATCCGAAATAGGCCGCCGCACCGACGAGGCCGAAGAGAAAGATGGGCATCAGATCCGCCATGGTTCGTCCGCCTCAAGTTTCGTCGTCAAACCCGGCAAAGGCAAGGCATAAGCCGCCGATCACAAGCCGTAGCGCGCCCAGAGCGCGCGCTCCTCGGCTGCCTCCACCAGAGCGCCGCCGAAACCCGCGCCGGCCTGCGACAGGTCGAGGCTGCCCGCCAGCCGGCTCGCCCCGCCGCCCGAGCCGCGAAGCGAGAACAAGCCGCGCTTGGGGCCGATCACCTGCAGCTTGACCTTGTCGCCGTAATGGCCGCGCAGGACGGTGCGCAGATCGCCCAGGCGATCCACGAGGCCAAGCTCCAGCCCGCGCACGCCCGACCAGAAAAGGCCCGTGAAGAGATCGGGATGATCGGCGAGCTTCGCTCCTCGCCGGGACTGCACGAGGTCGATGAAGGTCTTGTGGACGTCGAGCTGGAGCGATTTCAGATGCTCGACATCTTCGGCCCGCTCGGGGCGGAACGGGTCCAGCGTCGCCTTGTTCTGGCCCGCCGTGTGAACGCGCCGCTCGACGCCGATCTTGCGGATCAGCTCCACGAAGCCGAAGCCGCCCGACACGACGCCGATCGAGCCGACGACGCTGGAGGGATCGGCCACGATCTCGTCGCCCGCGCAGGCGATCATGTAACCGCCCGACGCCGCGACATCCTCGCAGGCAACGATGACATGCTTGCGCTTTTCCTCGGCGAGATCACGAATGCGCTGAAACACCAGACGGGACTGGACGGGCGAGCCACCCGGCGAGTTGATCGAGATGGCGACGGCCGGCGCATCCTTCATCGCGAAGGCGCGCTCCAGAAGCGGGGCGACCGAAGCCAGCGAGATGGACTGGCGGAACGGACCCGACGCGCCGGCCATGATGACACCCTGAAGCCGCACGACCGGAATGACGGTCGCCTCGGAGCGAAAGCGCTTGGGCAGGAGCTTCTTCAGGCGGTTGGGCACGGGCAAAACCTCGGGGTCGCGAATCGTGGCCTCCATGTAGGAAGAGCCGGGCGCGGAAGAAAGCGCCCCCGTTACGAAACCGAAATCTCCGCCTCGCCCGATGAGACGGCGCGCCGAAGACCCTCGTCCAGCATGAGCGGCGGCCGGATGAGAAGCGGCGCTCGCGAGCCCCGAATGGCTGAAGCGAGAAGCCGGATCGCGGGATCGCCCGGCGCGGAATGCACCGGACGGAGGGACAGCGCCCCGAAGCGCCCCTCCATGCCCTCCAGAAGTTCAGGCAAATTGTCCGGCCGAAGGATCATGGTGAGCCGCGCCCCGTGCCTCGACAGCGCGCCCGCCACCGCCAGCCAGCGCACAAGGAATCCCGGCTCCGGCAGGGATTTCGCCGCGCCGCGCCTTGCGTCGGGTGACAGGCGCCCACCGGCGGGATGAAAGGGCGGATTGGAGAGGACGAGATCGAAGCGGGCATCTGCCAGTCCCGCCGCCTCCCGCACCGGGCGCGGGGCCAGGAGGTCGAGTTCCGCCACGTCGAGGCGGGGGGCGAGCGCGGCGTTCTCGGGAAGCACAATAGAGGCGCGCGCCAGCGCCGCCATGCTCGGCTCGCGCTCGGCGAGTACGAGCGACAGGCCGGGCGCGCGCACGGCTGCCGCCAGCGCAACGGCCCCCGCCCCGCTTCCCATGTCGAGCGCGTGGCCCGCAGCGTTTCTCGGCACAGTGGCCGCCAGAAGCAGCGCGTCATGCCCGGCGCGAAACCCGCCTCGTCGGGGCTGGAGCAGGTGGAAGGCCCCGCCGAGAAAGGCGTCCTTCGAGATGTCCTCCGCTGCTGGCGGAGCGACCTCAGGAGGGGTCGGAGAGTTCATGGCCGAGTTCCGCGTCGTGCAGGAGTCGGCGCGCCGTGTCGATTTCGCCTTCGTCCACCAGAAGCCGGCGCGGGATGGCGCCGATCGAGCCGTCGAGAATGCTCATATGGCCATCCGCGACGAAATGCGCGATCCCGGCATCCTTCAGGAGCACGGAGAGAAAGGACAGGAGAACGGGGTCGTTGGAACGCACAAGTTCGATCATGGGCTGACTTGGCGTGAAACGCGGCTGCGCCGCAAGGGCCGCGTTCGCGCCCTTTCACCCTCCATGACCGATCTTGTCATGCCATTCGCTCTTGCCGCACGCCGCCCGCCCCGCTATTGCCCCGGCAACCGAATGGAGGATATCGTGAGCCTAGCCAGCCCCGTGGGTACCGTCAGGCCCATCGCCTCGATCGATCCGATCCTCGGTTTGACGCGCGTCGATATGAACCGCGTCAACGACATGATCCTGGCCATGGCCGGGTCGAATGTCGAACTGATCCCTGAGATCGCCGACCATCTGATCTCGTCCGGCGGCAAGCGGCTGCGCCCCATGCTGACGATCGCCTCGGCGCTGCTCTTCGACTACGAGGGCGAAGGTCACGTGAAGCTCGCCGCCAGCGTCGAGTTTCTCCATACCGCGACACTCCTGCATGACGACGTGGTGGACGAAAGCGACCTGCGCCGGGGCCGCAAGACCGCGCGCACCATCTGGGGCAATCAGGCGAGCGTGCTCGTCGGCGACTTTCTGCTCGGCCAGGCCTTCAAGATGATGGTCGAGGTCGGCTCCATGCGTGCCCTCGCGATCCTGTCCAACGCCTCGGCCGTGATCGCCGAAGGCGAGGTCTGGCAGCTCTCCGCCGCCAAGAAGATGACCACCAGCGAGGCCGATTATCGCGCCGTGATCGCCGCCAAGACGGCCGAGCTTTTCGCGGCCGCCGCAGAAGTCGGCCCCGTGATCGCCAAGTCGGGCGATGCGGCCGAGCGCGCCATGCGCGCCTATGGCATGCATCTCGGCATGGCGTTCCAGCTCGTGGACGATGTTCTCGACTATGGTGGCTCGGCCAACGATCTCGGCAAGAATGTCGGCGACGACTTCCGAGAAGGCAAGATCACCCTGCCCGTCATCCTCGCCCATGCGGCGGGCGACGAGAGCGAGCGCCAGTTCTGGCGTGAGGCCATGGAAGAAGGTCGCAACGACGACGCGGCGCTGGCGCGCGCGCGCTCGATCATGCAGCGCCATGGCGCGCTGGAAGCGACCAAACAGCGCGCCCGCGAAGAAGGCCGGCTGGCATCGGACGCTCTGTCGGCCATGCCGCCCGGCCCGGCGCGGGACGCGTTGGAGGCGGTCGTGGAATTCTGCATCGACCGGATTTCGTGAGGCGCGTTTCGCGCCCGCACTTGCGCCCGGCCGTAAAATGAACAAGCTGGCTTGACAAGGGAACGGGTCGGCGCTTGCTGCCCGCTCAGCGGCGACGATCTTTAGAGGTCTCGCCTGCGACGGCCGCTTCGGGCCGCTTTCGTCCTTCGCAAAGGAATTCGACGTGGATACATCGCGCATTTCGCGGATCGCTCTGGCGGCAGCCCTCGCGGCCTCGATGATGGCGATCGGCGTGGCCGAAGCGCAGGCGAAGAAGGTCGAGCCGGCTCCGGCCGCCGCCAGCGGCAAGCCGCCGATCGAGGTGAACACCCTTTCGGGCGCCTATCTCGCCGCCAAGCAGGCGCGCGAGAACCGCCAGCCCGACATCGCGGCGGATTACTACGCCAAGGCGCTATCGCTCGACCCCAATTCCGAAACACTCCAGCAGGAGGCGATGTTCGCCTATCTCGCGGACGGGCGCTTCGCGGAAGGCGTAAAGCTCGCCACCAAGCTGGCGGGCAACGAAGATGTCGGCAAGGTCGCCCATATCGCACTGGCGCTCGATGCGCTGCGCTCCAGCCGCTTCGATGCGGCCATCGGCCAGCTCAAGCTGGAAGACACGAGCGACCTCGACACGCTGCTGATCGGCCATCTCTCGGCCTGGGCCGAGCTTGGCGCCGGTCGCTCGCGCGAGGCGCTGGCGCGTATTCAAGGTCTCTCGGGTGCCTCTTGGTTCTCCGTGTTCAACCAGTATCAGGCCGGTCTCCTCGCAGGCCTCGCCGGCAACCTGCCGGCCGCGCGCACGGCGCTGAACAGCGTCATCTCCGATCAGGCCTCGGCGCAGACCTCGGTGGACGCCTTCCTTGCCAGTGCCGAGGCGCTCGGCCGCCTGGAAGCGCGCGCCGGCAAGAAGGCCGATGCGCTGGCTGCCATCGACAAGGGCTTGGAACTCGCCCCCGGCTACGAGCCGCTGACGCAGCTGCGCAGCGAGGTCGAGGCCGGCAAGAAGATCGCCGCGCCCATCGAAAGCGCCCAGGAAGGCGCGGCTGAAACGCTCTATATTCTCGGTCAGGCCATCAACCGGGGCGACGGGCAGGACGTGGCGCTTCTCTACTTCCAGTTCGCCAAGGCCGTGTCGCCGACGCCCAATCCGAAGCTTCTGACGGCGCTGGCCGGCGTCGCCGATCGCACGCAGCAGATCGACCTCGCGCTGTCCTATTACGCGCAGATCCCCAAGGCTTCGCCCTATCACCGCACGGCCGAGCTTCAGATGGGCCTCGACCTCTGGCAGGCCGACCGCAAGGATCAGGCCAAGGATCATCTTCGCAAGGCCGTGAAGGACTACCCCAACGACCTTCAGGCGCATCTGGCCTTTGCCGACGTGCTGGCCGCCGACAAATCCTATGGCGAGGCGGTGAAGCTTCTCGACCGCGCGCTGGAACTGGCGCCCAAGGACGCGCCCAATCTCTGGAACATCTATTACCAGCGCGGCATCGCCTATGAGCGCCTGAAGGAATGGGACAAGGCCGAGCCCGACTTCAAGAAGGCGCTGGAGCTTTCGCCCGACCAGCCGCAGGTGCTGAACTATCTCGGCTATAGCTGGGTGGACATGAACAAGAACCTCGACGAGGGGCTGAACATGATCCGCACCGCCGTCGATCTGCGCCCCAACGACGGCTATATCATCGACTCGCTCGGCTGGGCCTATTACCGCCTGGGTCGCTATCCCGACGCGGTGGAGCAGCTGGAGCGGGCCATTCTCCTGACCCCGGCCGATCCGACCATCAACGACCATCTGGGCGACGCCTATTGGCGCGTCGGACGCACCCGCGAGGCCAAGTTCCAATGGAACCGTGCCCTCACGGGCGAGCCCAAGCCCGAGCAGGCGCAGGTCGATACGATCAAGCGCAAGCTCGCAGAAGGCCTCGACGCCGTGTCGCCGGCCTCCGCCAATGAGCCGCCCGCCGCCCAGCGCGCAGCCAACGAGGCCCCGGCGGCCACGCAGCCGAACTGAGCGGGGGCGTGGACGCGCTCGCAGCTCACCGCGCCGCTCTTGGCGGAGCGGTCTCGGCCCCCGCCAAGGTCAATCTCGCGCTGCATGTCACCGGTCGGCGCGAGAACGGCTATCATGACCTCGACAGTCTCGTCGTCTTCGCACGGGACGGCGACCATCTGACCATCACCCCGGCCGATCAGGATCAGCTGACGATCGAGGGCCCTTTTGCCGCCGGCCTGCCGCTCGATCGCGGCAATCTCGTTCTGCGCGCGCTGGATCTGGCACGCTCGCTGGCCGCGCGCGTCGGGATCGATCTCCCCCCTGTTCACATCCATCTCCAGAAGAACCTGCCGCTTTCCTCCGGCATCGGTGGCGGCTCGGCGGACGCGGCGGCGCTTCTGCGCTGGATCGCCGATGCCTATCCCGTGCTGGCGGACAGGCTGTCGGCGGAGTGTCTGAGCCTCGGGGCCGATGTGCCTATGTGCTGGGCCGGCCGTGCGGCCCGCGTGCGCGGCATAGGCGAAGTCTCGGCCCCGGTCGCGCGCCTCGGCCGGTTTGCCATGGTCCTGGTGAATTGCGGCGCGCCGGTCTCGACGCCGGCGGCTTTCTCCGGCTTGGAGAGGCGCGACAATCCCCCCCTGCCCGCGCTGCCGGCGGGCGGCTTCGCCGATCTCGAGCAGCTCGTCTCCTACCTCCGAGACACGCGAAACGATCTGGAAGCGCCGGCCCTGCGCATCGTGCCCGAGATCGCCGCCGTGTCCCGCGCGCTGGCCGATGAGGGCGCGGCGTTTCAGCGCATGTCCGGCTCGGGGGCCACGGTCTTCGCTCTGTTCGAAAATACAAGCCAGGCGGATGCGGCGGCGACGAGGCTGCGAACGCGCCAGCCGCATTGGTGGGTCGCGGCCACCGAAATCCAGCCGATGGGGGAGGCGTGATGACATCGCCGGACCGAGAATTCCTTCCGCTCGGCATCGCCATTCTCACCGTCTCCGACACGCGAACCCTCGCGGACGACAAGTCGGGCGACACGTTGGTGGCCCGGCTGGAGGAGGCCGGCCATCGCCTCGCCGCCCGCGCCATCGTACCCGATGATCGCGACGCCATCCGCGACACGGTTCTCGGCTGGTCGCGCGACGCGCAGGTGGATGTGGTGATCACCACCGGGGGAACCGGCTTCACCGGCCGCGACGTGACGCCCGAGGCGCTGGAGCCTATCTTCGAAAAGCGGATGGACGGGTTCTCCGCCGTGTTCCACCGCGTCTCCTTCGAGAAGATCGGCGTCTCGACCATCCAGTCCCGTGCGACGGGCGGCGTGGTGAACGCCACGTTCGTCTTCGTGCTGCCAGGCTCCCCCGGCGCCTGCCGCGACGCCTGGGACCATATTCTGAAAGCCCAGCTCGACTATCGGCACAAGCCCTGCAATTTCGTGGAAATCATGCCGCGTCTGGACGAGCACCTGCGGCGCACGGGCGGCGCGTCCGCTTAGGCCTCGCGATCAGCCAAACGGTCTAGGCCGATGCCTTTGGCAACGCCCTGCCAAGGGGCGCCCGCCGAGAGGCGCGACATCGCATGGGCCTTCGGCACGAGATAAGCGCTTTGGCGCCGTGCCAGCCATCGACGCCATCCCCTCGCCTCGCGCGTGGGCAGAACGAAGCGTCCGCCCCGCGGCGTTTTCGCCCGTGACTGATCCTCGCCATGGCGGGTGGCCCGCTCGGGCCAGTTGGCGGGCAGGCGGTCGCCCGCGCGCATCAGGATCAGCCAATCCCCCTTCAGAGCCAGCGGTGTATGCCCAAGCTCCGCACGGGAGTGGACGGAGCATCCCGCGTGGTCGGCCACCTTCAGCGCGGCTTCGCCCTGCGGCTCCACCACGACAACCTCTCGCAGCACGCCCTCCACCACCCCCGCCACGAGGGAGGATAGGGTGATGGTCAGGTCCATCGGCTCGTCGGCATCGAAAACCAGAACGCTCAGCATGGTCCATCGCCATAGCCGACACGCGCGGGCGTGACCAGCGATTCAGAGGTTGCGAAGTTTGTTCTTGAAATGTTCTCAAATGATGAATAGGACTATGGTCACAACGCGAACAACCGGACGGAAGGTTGTCCCATGCACGAGATCAACACCGCCGACCGCATCGCCTTCTCGCAGCGCGACGGCATCGACATGGCCCAGCATGTGGTGGCTCAGTCCGGTCTGCGCATCGGGTTCGAGCGTCGGCGCGGCCGCGCGGCGGGCCTGAACCCGACAGGACGTTTCGAGCCCTTCGCGCGCTCGGCCTTCGATGACGGCTGGTCCTCGTTGGACGAGTTGCCGAGCCTTAAGACCGAAGTGCAGACCGAGATGGCGCGCAGCGTCATCACGCGCAATTCCTCGCCCGACATCTCCTTCGACCGCTCGGTAAACCCCTATCGCGGCTGCGAGCACGGCTGCATCTATTGCTTCGCGCGGCCGACGCACAGCTATGTCGGCCTGTCGCCGGGCCTTGATTTCGAGACCAAGCTCTTCGCCAAGCCGAACGCGGCGGAACTTCTGGAAGAAGAGATCGCCAAGACCGGCTACGAGGTCCGACCGATCGCCATCGGCACCAACACCGATCCTTATCAGCCGATTGAGCGCGAACGCCGGATCATGCGGCAGATGCTGGAAGTGTTGGAGGCGGCCAACCATCCGGTCGGCATTGTCACCAAGTCAGCGCTCGTGCTGCGCGATCTCGACATCCTCTCGCGCATGGCCGCAAAGGGACTGGCCAAGGTGGCCGTATCGATCACGACGCTGGATCGGCGTCTGGCCCGCACCATGGAGCCTCGCGCGGCGACACCCACAAAGCGGCTGGAAGCAGTGCGTGAGCTGACCAAGGCCGGCATTCCCACCATGGTGATGACCGCGCCCATTATTCCTGGTCTGACGGATTCGGAGATTGAGCGGCTTCTGGAAGCCGCTTCGGAGGCCGGGGCGCGGGAAGTCGGTTACGTGCTTCTGCGTCTGCCGCTGGAGGTCGCGCCGCTCTTCAAGGACTGGCTGCTTCAGCACTATCCCGACAGGTATCGCCACGTCTTGTCTCTGTTGCGCTCCATGCGCGGCGGTAAGGATTACGATCCCGAATGGGGCAAGCGCATGACCGGCGGCGGTCCCTATGCCACGCAGATCAAGCATCGGTTCGAGATGGCCGCGCGTCGCTTCCATCTCAATCTCGAACGCACGCAGCTGCGCACCGATCTGTTCAAGGCGCCGAAGGGTGCCGGTGTTCAACTGTCCTTGCTGTAAGGCTTGCACCCGTCTGAGCATTCGCGGGAGCCGGCGTCCTACGCCAACGGCTCGGCTACCGCAGACCGCGCCAGAGCTTCAATCCCCATCGGCGCTCCGGTGCATCCGGAACGGCTTTGAAGCCAGAGCCCATCTTCCGGCGTATGTCCCCGACGCCGGATCGCTCGTGCACCATCCGCACCTTGGTTCGCGAGCTTGAGGAGAATCGGAGAATGAGCGAGTCTCGCCGCACCATGGCTCGCCGTTCCTCCGATTCTCCCTCCCTATCCTCCCCTCGCCCGGCGCGCACCAAGCCGCCCGGCCCTGACTTCTCGCGCGAAGCCGCGTGGCATCAGGGTGGTGGTGGCCGGATCGCCGGCGTGGACGAGGCCGGTCGTGGCCCTCTGGCCGGCCCCGTCGTCGCGGCGGCCGTGGTTCTCCGGCCAGATCGCATCCCGGCTGGTCTCGACGATTCCAAGAAGCTCGGCGCCAGGCAGCGCGAAGAACTGTTCGAAGCCATTCTCGCGGATGCCGAAGTCGGCATCGGGACGGCCAGCGCCGCCGAGATCGACCACGTGAACATTCGGCAAGCGACGTTCCTCGCCATGCGCCGCGCAATCTCGGCGCTCGCCAACGAGCCGAACCATGTTCTGGTCGACGGGCGGGACATTCCTACCGGCTGCCTGGTCGCCGCAACGGCTTTGATCGGCGGGGACGCGCTGTGCCTTTCCATCGCGGCCGCGTCCATCGTCGCCAAGGTGACGCGAGATCGGATTATGACGGAGCTTTGTACCTGCGACCCGCGCTACGGGTTTCGCCAGCATATGGGCTACCCCACGGCCGCTCATGTCGAAGCGCTCAAAGTCCACGGCCCGGGGCCGCATCATCGCCGGACGTTCGGCCCCGTCCGGGCGTTGTTGTAAAGCGCGGTGCCTCGCAACCTCCTGCAAAAATCGACGTCCACCATAGAGAAGGCGCACACCTGCTCGGAGCCGGCCATGGACCTAGCGCAACAAAAAAGGCCGGCTCGCGCCGACCTTTCAAATCATTCGAATTGTGCGGCCAGCGTCAGTTGAGACGGCGGCGGACTTCCGCGATCGACTGGTCGATGACGCGCGGGTCGGCGGCGACGTTGCGCTCCACCATCAGCTGCGTGGCGGCGTCGATCGCGATGTTGACGGCGCGGGCACGAACCTCGGAAACGGCTTCGGCTTCCGCCTGGGCGATCTTCTGCTCGGCGACCTGCGTGCGACGAGCGACATACTCCTCGCTCTTGACGCGGGCTTCGTTGACGATGGCGTCGGCTTCGCGCTGCGCCATGGCGAGGATATCCTGCGCCTCGGCCTCGGCCTCGCGGCGGCGGCGCTGGTATTCGGCAAGCTGCTGCTTGGCCTCTTCCTTGAGCTGGCGTGCTTCGTCGATCTCGTTGCGGATCTGCGCGGCGCGCTTGTCGAGCGCCTTCGTCATCATCGCCGGCGCGCCCAGATACATGACGAGCGCGAGGAACAGGATCAGGCCGACAAGAGCCCAGAACGTATTGTCGAAAGCCATGACGACGCCCTCTTAGGAACGAACGGAACGGACGGCGCGCGCGACGTCCTCGCGAGACACGTTCAGGCCGGCCAGATCGGTCAGGATCGCCTCGGCGGCGTCTTCCGCGATCGTATCGACCTCGGCGAGCGCGCGGACCTTCACCTCTTCGATGCGCGCCTGAGCCGCACTCAAACGGGAATCGAGATCGGCCTCGATCGTCTTGCGCTGCGCATCGGCGTCGGCGCGAGCCGTGTCGCGGGCCTCGGTGGCGATGCGCGTGGAATTCTTGCGAGCGGACGCGAGTTCCTGCTCATAGGCGGCCTGCGCCTCGTCGGCGTCGGCCTGCATACGTTCGGCGGCCTGGAGATCCAGAGCGATCCGGTCGCGGCGATTCTCCAGAACGGTGGAGATGCGCGGCACGATCGTCTTCGAGATGACGTAGTAGAACACGCCGAACGTGATCGCGAGCCACAGGATCTGGGACGCGAAGAATTCGGGATTCATCGGCGGGAAGCCGGCTTCCTCGTGGTGGCCGGGATCGACTGCGATCGCTTCGCCGGTCGGCGGAACGGGGGTTTCCATCAGGGTCGGACCTGCATCTGGGGATTGGACCTGGGCTAATGCCTGAGTGACGAACATGTCGGACTCCGATGATACGGGTCCGGCCGCCCCAGCAGGGGCGGCCGGCTGCACAATCCCTTGAAGCGCGTGCTTAGACGAAGAGCAGCAGGAGCGCGATCAGGAGCGAGAAAATGCCGAGAGCTTCCGTCACGGCGAAGCCGAACACGAGACGGCCGAACTGGCCATCAGCAGCCGACGGGTTGCGCAGGGCACCCGAGAGGAAGCTCGAGAAGATGTTGCCGAGCGCGAGAGCGGTGCCGGCCATGCCGAAGCAAGCGAGACCAGCGCCGATGTAACGTGCAGCTTCCGCGTCCATGGAGAACTCCTTTGGTTGGATCGTGCGGGGGTAGGATTCGCAGGCCTGAGCGACCGCGAAAGGACGGAGCGGTCAGTGGTGAACGTGAACCGCGTCGTTGAGGTACATGCAGGTCAGGATCGCGAAGACGTAAGCCTGCAGGAAGGCGACAAGGAATTCGAGCGCGGTGATGCCGACCGTCATCAGCATCGGCAGAAGTGCGCCAACGACGCCGACCGCACCGAGGCTTCCCATGGAAACCACGAAACCGGCGAAGACCTTGAGCGTGATGTGCCCCGCCAGCATGTTGGCGAAGAGACGAACCGAGAGCGAAATCGGGCGCGACAGGAACGAGATGACCTCGATCAGCACCACGAAGGGCATAACGGCGCCCGGAACGCCCGACGGCACGAAGACCTTGAACCAGCCGAGGCCGTTATGGCGAATGCCGTAGACGACGACGGTTCCGATCACGAGCAACGCCAGGGCGAAGGTCACGATCAGATGGCTGGTGACGGTGAAGAAATAGGGGAACATCCCGATCAGGTTGGCCGTCAGGATGAACAGGAACAGCGAGAACACGAAGGGGAAGAACTGCATTCCGTGCGAGCCGGTGGCGTCGCGCAGCATCTTCGCGATGAACTCGTAGGAGAGTTCGGAGACCGACTGGGCGCGGTTCGGAACGAGACCGCGACCACGCGTCGACCAATACAGGAAGCCGGTCGCGACGGCGACGGTCGCCACCATGAACAGCGACGAGTTGGTGAACGACAGATCAAGGCCGCCGATCTCGATCGGAACGAGCCGAGAAATCTGGAACTGGTGAAGCGGATCGTTCGCCAAAACGTCTGGTCCTCTTAATGCGGAGCCCTTTGAGAGCGCCACTGCCATAGCGTCCCGTTCCGCGCTTCGCAACTCCCTGACGTCGAATTGCACCTGTCCTTTCCGAACGATCTCTCGTTCAGGCTCCGGGAGGAGGCCCTGTTTCGCCCTGCGCCGAGCGAACCACGTTGAGAACACCCGCCGCAAAGCCCAGCATCAGGAAGATGATGATCCCAAACGGCGTGGTGCCGAAAAATCGATCGATCCCGTATCCGATCGCCCCGCCGACCATGATGCCGGCAATGAATTCGCTGGCGATCTTAAGGCCTTTCGCCATGCCCTGCATGCTCGCCTGGCCCTGTTCGGGCACGGGCTCTTCGGCGGTCGCCGCCTTCAACTTGGCGATCCGCTCCTGCAGCTTGCGGTGATCTGCGGCCAGTTCCGCGTCGCTTCGGGAATGGGGATCGCTCATCGACATCGGTTCCACAGGGCGCATCGTTTCCTCCCGGAAGTGGCGAAACGAAGGCGGTTCAAGTTTGCGTGTTCGCCGAGCTTCCCGGCGCGCGTCTCTCGAACATAAGCATTCTCACGCTGAAACGAAGAGGGCTGGCTAGCGCCAGCCCCCACCGAAGGTCCGGTAGAAGATGTGAAGGCCGATCTTGTCGACCTTCTCCATCGTCTTTGCCCAGCGCGGGTGGACGTAGGTTGCGTGGTAATGCGTGGCCGAGCCCACTTCGGGGAGCCAGATTTCGCCGTTCGTCGTCTGGCGAGCGATTCGCTCGGCCAGCGCGTAGGCAGGCTTGTTCCAGATGATGTCCTTCACCCCATCGCAGGCGAAGGAAAACTGGCATCGACCGAACCAGTCCTGATTCTGATACACGACGCCGCAGATCGTCTTGGGATAGGCCGGATTGCGGACCCGGTTGAGCACGACCTGCGCAACGGCGGCCTGCCCCTTCTCGGTTTCGCCGCGCGCTTCGAAATAGATCGCCGTCGCCAGGCAGGTTTGTTCGGAGGGCGTGGTGGCGGAGGCTGGCAGCGGCGTCGCCACCCAGGAATGGTCGTTCTCGCCCTTGGGCGGCACGAAGCCGCGCGAAGGTCCGAGAACGGCGTCGAACAGGCTGGCCAAAGCGGGGCGATCGGTTCCCGCATAGGCGGCCGCGGACGAAACGGAGGCAGGGCTGTTTCGTGCGGGCGCGGCAAGCGCAGCCAGCGCCACGTTGGCGCGCTCGCCCTTTGCGCTACTCCCCTGCCCTCCCCGCTTGAGCGAGGCCGGTACGGCGAAGCTCGCGGCGATCTGAATCGGGGCCATATCGGCCGGCAGCTTCGCCAGCGCTTCGCGGATCGTTTCGTCCCCCTTTGCAAGACCGGGCCGCAGAAGGCTGGTGACGCTGCCGATCTGGCCGGCGGCAAATTTGGGCTGCACGGGCGGCAGGGGCGCGGCGGCGACGCGCCCGCCCTTGTCCGCGACCATGCGGCGGTTGGGGTCCTGAACATAGAGCGCATCGCCAGAGCCGGACGGCGGCAGGACAGCCAGCGCATGAGCCAGGGCGGCCGGCACGGGAACGGGCGACACCAAAGCAGCCAGATCGCCCAGCGGCGCGGGCGTCGGCGATAGGGCGAGCGAAGGAAAGATCGGCGCGAAGGCGAGGCTCAGCACTGACGACGCGACCACGCGGCGCAAAGCCAAGCGGCGGCGTGCGGCAGGCGCGAGGCAACGCTTGCGCGGTCGGACGTCAGGAGCCATCGTCGGTTTCCCGAAGGTTTCAGGGATAACCGACAATCTCCTATTAACCTTAGTGAGTGGTTAATGGCGGACATGAGGGAGCAGAGAGCGCCTTACCAACGCCCACTGCCCTTTTAACGCCCAGCGGCCCTCAGAACTTCTTCGCCTTATGCGCGTAAGGATTGTCCGACTTGCGCATGGTCATGCGAATCGGAATGCCCGTCAGACCGAACTGTTCGCGCAACCCGTTGATGAGGTAGCGCAGATAGGCGGTGCCGACGGCCTCGGGACGCGAGGTCGAGAGAACGAAGGTCGGTGGGCGGGTCTTCACCTGCGTGATGTATTTGATGTTCACGCGGCGCCCCGCCACGGCCGGGGGCGGATGATGGGACACCATTCGCTCCAGCCACTGGTTGAGCTTGGCGGTGGAGACACGCTTGTTCCAGATCTCGTGCGTTTCCGCGACGGCCTTCATCAGGCGGTCCAGCCCGTCGCCGGTTTCGCCCGACACGGTGACGGCTTTGACGCCGCGCATCTGCGGCAGGAGCCGATCGGTCTTTTCGCGCAGGTCGGCCAGAACCGCCTGACGATCCTCCACGAGGTCCCATTTGTTGAAGGCCAGAACCGGCGCGCGGCCTTCGCGCGCGATCAGGTCGGCGATCGACAGATCCTGCTTCTCGAAGGGGATGGTCACGTCGAACACGACGATCACGACTTCGGCAAAACGCATGGCTCGCAGCGCGTCGGCGACCGACAGCTTCTCGAGCTTTTCCTGAACGCGGGCGCGCCGCCGAAGGCCGGCCGTGTCGAACATCTTGACGCGGCGTCCACGCCATTCCCATTCGACGGAAATGGAATCGCGTGTGATGCCCGCCTCGGGACCTGTCAGCAGGCGATCTTCGCCCAGAAAACGATTCACCAGCGTCGATTTGCCGGCATTGGGCCGGCCGACGATCGCAATGTTCAGCGGCTTGGTGGCGTCGTAGCGCTGGACGGGCTCGCCGTCCTCGTCGAACTCGATCTCGTCGCTTTCGCCATCCTCGTCATCGCGCTCGTCGCGGAAGGCCGCGATGCCGAGCTTCTCGACGATCGCATGGCGCAGATCGGCCATGCCCTCGCCATGCTCGGCCGAAATGGCGCAGGGCTCGCCCAGCCCCAGGCTGAAGGCGTCATAGAAGCCTGCGTCGGAGCCCCGCGCCTCGGACTTGTTGGCCACCAGAATCACCGGCTTGTCGCGGCGGCGCAGAAGCTCGCCGAAGACTTCGTCCTGCGGCGTCATACCGGCCTTGGCATCCACCACGAAGAGCGACAGGTCGGCGTCGTCGATGGCGCGCTCGGTCTGGGCGCGCATACGCCCTTCCAGGGATTCGGCGCTCGCCTCCTCCAGACCGGCGGTGTCGATGACACGAAATTCCAGGTCCTGCAGCGTCGCGTCACCCTCGCGCCGATCGCGCGTGACACCGGGACGATCGTCCACCAGCGCCAGCTTGCGGCCGACCAGACGGTTGAAGAGCGTGGACTTGCCGACATTCGGCCGTCCGATAATGGCGATGGTCACCATGAGAGTGTTCTCGCTCCTGTTTCGGTTCAGGCCGGGGGCTGGTTGGGTTTGGCGGCGGCGGGCGGCGCGTCGCTCGGCTGCGGCGGGCTCTGAGCCTCGCTGGCCTCGGCATCGTCGGCAACGGGCTTGGCCGGCGCGTCTGCGGCCGGCGCGTCCTTGGCGCCATGCTCGGCTTCGATCAGTTCCACCATCAGCCCGGCGCGGCGCTTGATCCCGGCAGGGGTGCCGAAATCCTCCTGGAGTTCGGTGAAGAAGCTGCGCGCCGTATCGACATCGCCTGCCTTCCAGGCCGCCAAGCCGATCGCCTCCCGCGCGCCGTAGCGCAGCGGCTCGCCATCGGTCGTCAGGCGCTCGGCGCGCTGGCGCACATCTGCCAGCGACCCGTGATCCACCAGCGCGTAGGCGGCGCGAAGCGCGGCCATGTCGCGCAGATCCTGCGGAACGCTCGCATCGCCGGCGATCGCGTCGAAAGCGGCCACGCCCTTGGCGGGATCATCCGCCAAATCCAGTTCGGCCAGCCTGAGACGCGCGAGCGCCGGATAGGTGGCAACGCCCGTCTGCGTCAGGCCCTCCAGGATCGTACGGCCCTCCTGGGTCTTGCCATCTTCGATCAGTGTCGTCGCCGACAGAAGCTTGTCGCCATCGGCCGCCTCGACGCCGCGCAGATGGCGCTGCCACAGGACATAGCCGCCGACACCCAGCACGATCACGACAGCGGCGACGATGGCCATCGTTCCATAGCGCAGCCAAAGGGCGCGGGCGCGCTCCTGGCGAAGCTCCTCGTTCACCTCGCGAATGAAGATGTCGTTGCTCATGAGCGGATGAACCCTGCGAATAGGCGCGATACGGACGGATTGATACGAGCATAGAGCTCGCCTTGATCCGGCTTTCTAACGATTTTTCGCCAGAGCGAAAGTCAGGACGCGTGCAAGCGCCCCATCGGCGCGGCTTTCCTTGGGCTACAAGTCCCCTCCCCATTCCCGAATTGTCATGCATCGGAACAGCAAAAGCCCGACGTGGTCAGGCGTCGGGCTTTTGCGAGAGAGTTCGCCCTGAACGAGGGCGGGATCGGTCCGGTCAGCTTTTCGGCAGACGGCTCGCGACATCGCGTCGGGCGTCCGCCGTCGCCCTTTGGCGCTCGAGATCGTCTTGCGCCGAGTTGCCTTCGGGCTGCGCGTGCGAGCTGTCGGTTTGCTCCCGCAGACCCGCCGCCGCGTCTGGAGCCGGGGCTCCGCCGACGCGCGAAACCTTGGGTTCGCCGCCTCGATCATCGCCCAGAACGCTGACATCGGCATCGAGGCGGGTGTCGTTCAGGCGGTTCGGTTCGTTGTCACTCATCATAGGGCTCCCATCCGTGTTGGGATGGGAAGCCGCGAGCAAGAGCGTTGTTCCCTCGCTGGCGACTATCGTCAGTACCCGCGACTGCCGTCAGAGATAATTCAAGATGTTCGACCCGCCCGAAGAGCCACCGAACAGCTGGAGGATCGGGGACGGGGACGAGTCGGCGTTCTGGGTGTCGTACATGCCAGCGAAGCGGGCGACGAATTTGTCGAGCTTCTTCTCGTCCGCGAAGTCCTTCACGTTGAGCTTCTTGTCCAGCATCGAAGCCTGCTGATCGACATCCATGTTCACCATACCCTCGGGCAGAGCGAGCGCGGTGCGCACCACCGAATAGAGCGCCTTGTCGGCGAGGATGCCATAGGAGCTGGTCAGACCCGGCGCCTTGCGCAGGAAGTAGAGCGCCAGACGGGTGCCCTCGCTCGTATCGCCGGCCTGCTCTTCCATCTTCTGCAGGAGGTAGAGCTTGTCGGTGGCGAGACGATCCTTGGCCGACTGCCCGCCCGTCTCGCTGTTGCGCACACTGCCGTCGGTCTCGAAATTGAACGCGGCGGCAAACTTGGCGATGGCCTTGTCGGTTTGCGTGTTGGCGTAGCTCTTCGGGTCGCCGAGATCGCTGGTCAGGATCTTCTTCAGCTCGTCCTTCGACAGATCCTTGTTCTTCACGCCGAAGGCGGTCAGCGCATATTGGATCGTCTTCTTGTCGGTCAGGAGATCGTTCAGCGAAACGGCTGAGCCGACGGCGGCGAGATAGGCCTTGGTGTCGGCCTTGATGGTGGCCTTCTTGTCGTTGCTCAGATTGGAGCCGAAAGTCGCGGCATAGAGCTGGCCGATCTTGGTCTGATCGCTCACATCCTGGATCAGGCGTTCGGGACGCAGCTTGCCGTTCTCATCGAAATTGAAGGCGGCTGCGAGTTGGGTGTAGCGATCGTCCTTCAGCCTGGAGACATAGCTGTTCGGGTCCGTCGGGTCGCTGGTCAGAACAGCGCGAATCTTGGTAAGGCTCGCCGTCGCCGGATCAATGCCGACCGCCTTCAAGACGAAGTTCAGCGTGCGGCGCTTGCCGTCAACCGCAGACGTTGCCATCAGATCGGTGACGGACTTGATGTCCACGAGCGCGGCTTTGAACTCGGTCGTGTCGAAATTGACCGATTTGTTGAAGGCCGTCTTGTAGTTGTTGCCATAGCCGGTGATCAGCTTGTCCAGCCCGTTCGTTGCGGGCGGCGACATCGTGCCGTTGCTTTGAACGCCCAATGCGTCGTGCAGCGCCTGGAAGCGCGCCTTCTCGACATCGGACACCGTGCTCGGAATAGAGGACGGATTCTGAAGATAGCTCGCGGCCGCGCTCGCTGCGTAGGTGATCTCCGAGCCCATGGCCGTCATCGCGAAGGTCAGCAGACGCTCGTCGCTGGTGAACGCGGAAACCGTCTGGGTCGTGTTGCTCGCCGAAAAGAACGCATTGAGATAGTCGATATTGGCCTGCTTGGCCTGTGGGCTCGTCGCGTTGCCCGTCAGGTTATTGTAGGTATAGACGGTATTCGACGCCATCTGAGCGGTTTGGGCGATCCATGTCCGCGTTGTGGCGGGGGCTGTGGGAGCGGCGCTGAACTGGGTCCGCAGCGTTGCCCAGGCGGCATCGCCATTGCTGACGTCACCCTTCAGGACCGAGGCGGCGTAGTCGGACGAGATCGCGCTGGGGTCGGAGAAGCCCGACGCACGCAACGCGACGTCGAGAAGGCCACGATCCGCCACGAAAGCGTCGATCGAGCTGACCGATCCGATATTCTGGGTGTAATAGCTCGTCGCCTTCGCCGCGATCGGCGCGGACGTATCGACGCGCTCCGCATAGGCCTCGACCAATCGCTCGGTCTGCGACGTGGACTGCGCGGTCGGGGTCGTGTCGGAATTGAAGTTGAAGGCCGCCGCGAAGTCGCGATAGCGCTGATCCGACAGCTTGTTGGCGAAGGACGAGGAATCCGTCAGGTCGCTCTGAAGCACCTTCTTCATGATGCCCTTGGCGTTGATCTGATCCTCCAGACCATAAGCCTTCATGGCATAGGAATAGAGCTTGTAGTTCCCGAGGAACTGATCGACCGATGTGACCTTGCCGATATTCTGGTCGTAATAGGCCTTGTCGCGCTCGACCTGCGCCTGGCTCGACAAGCGCTCCAGCGTCTTGGCCATGTCGTTCGTGTAGAGGCGATAGTTGAGAAGAGTCGAAATCACCACCGGTCTCCAAACGAGAAGACGCCGGCTTGAGCGAGGCCGGCGCTGAAGAGAAGTCTATCGAAACAGGGTTGCCATGCCGTAAAGGCCGGTTCGATCAGGTCTTGCCGCGCGACTGAAGCTGCTCGATCTCGCCCTTGGACTGATTGCCGCCCATCGCCCCGCCCATCTGGTTCTTGGGCAGGAAGTCGAACTGATCGATCATCACGTCCTCGACCACCTTCTGGCCGTAACGCTTGTTGACCGTTTCCTTGATCGAGGCGAGGAGAGCAGCCACGTCGTAGCGCTCGGGATGGCGGAAATCGAAGCCCGAGACGGAGTAGACCGCGCGAAAGGCCTCATCCAGAATGATCGGATCGGGCGGCACGGCCAGCGTCGCGGAAAGCTTGCCGTCGATCGTGTAGACGAAGCGCGCCAGGACATAGCCCTGGATCGCGTTTTCCGAGATCAGCGGCACGGCGATGCTGGTGGTCTTCTTGTAGTCGAGACCTTCGAAATAGGTCGGCTGCTTAGGCGCGGGCGCCTCGCCGCCGCCGCTCAGCTTGGCCATGGCAAAGCCCGAGCCCAGCGTGACGACCATCACCCAGACGCCGATCCCGAGAAGCTTGATCATTTGGCGACCCGCGCACCGGACAGGCTGGAGCCGTAGGTTCCGTCCGACTCGGCCGCGGCGATGGCGCGCGTGATGACGTCGGCCACCTCGGCGGTCGCCTCGATATGGATCTGCAGGAGACGGCTGTTTTCCGTCAGATGCTCGCGCAGGGTGCCGAGGCGATCGCGCATCTCGGCGCTGAGCGAGGCCGGCTCGATGCCGCGCTGCAGGCGCGTCAGTTCGAACAGGCTCTGGTTCTTGCGATTGCTGATGTCGCTGAGGCCCGTGCTGTCGCCCGAGCGCAGCGCGAGGCTTTCGCCCGCCAGAACGGATTCCAGACGATTGATGGCCTGAGTGAGAACCGCTTCCACGTGCTCATGTCCTTTTCTGTCGCGGCTTCGCCGCCTCTCGCCTCGCTCATGCTCATCCCATTGGGGGCGCAAGCGAAACTCGTTGACGGCTTCGTGCCTCGCAATGGTCAGACGCATCCTGCCCACGCCAGACGAACGAGCCGCTGTCATCGGTGCGCTCCGGGCCCTCGACGACCCAAGAGCCCGGATAGGTTAGCTTTTGTCCGGCCCACCCGGCTCGCGCTTGGCCAGCATGTCGGCGATCCCGATGCCGCCAGAGGCGGCCATCTCGTCGCCGATGCGCTCGGCCAGCATGGATTTCCAGATCTGGCCGGCCGTACCGGAGCCAAAGAAGCTCGTGTCCTTCTGCGGCAGCATCGTTTCCACGAAATTGCGCAGGAAGAAGCTCTCGAACTTCTGGAGCGGCTTCAGCTCGCCGCTATGCGACGACTGATGGAAGAAGCGCTCGCCCCGCTCCTCCTGCGCGCGCGCGGCCCCTTGCAGGTTCTGCGCGGCCAGAAGATCGGCAAAGCTGCCGGCGTCCGTCGCCGAGACGGGCGCGGTCGGCACCGCGGAGGCGGGCGCACTGCGCTCGGTTTGAGCGGTCGGCGACAAGGAGGAAAGCGGGTCCACGGTCATGGCGTGATGGTCCGAAAGGAGATCGCGACCTTGGGGCCGCATGTCACTCTTCTTCTAGCGCGCCGCACTTATTCCAGGCTTGCGGCGCGGGCGACGAGATGATCTTCGAGGGCGGAGAGAAGTTCGACCGCGTCCTGTGCGATCCGGTCCTCCACGAGGGCCGCCTCCGCCGCGCGCTCGACACGCTTCTCCGTCATGTTCTCTGCCCGAACGCGCTCGCGTGCGTCCAACTGCTTGGCCGAGACGGCCGCCAGCGCCAGATCGTTGCGCCGGAGCGCGGAGACCTTGGCGTCGAGAAACAGGCCCTGCATCAGCGACTGCGCGCCCAAGGTATCGAGCAGCTCGTCGCGCGTGTCTTCCAGGCCCTTTTGCTCGCGCACGAGTTCGGCGAGCGCCCATTCGGCCTGCTGGCGCTTGCGCTCCTGCACGGCCAGAACGCGGGCCAGCCGGTCGGATCGTTTGCCTTCGCTCATCCCATGACCACCCATTGACGATAGGCGCCCGCGAAGATCGACAGGATATTGCCGGCGCTGAACCAAAGAAGCAGAAGCCCGCCCGCCAGAACGAAGGGCATGGAGATGAAGTAGATCGGGATGGCCGGCGTCATCTTATTGGCGAGGCCGATCGCGAAATTGACGATCACGGCATAGACGACGAAGGGGCTGGAAATGCGCAGGCACAGCATGAAGGTCTGCGCCAGATTGTCCACCAGCGAATTGAGGCCGGAGCGGATCGAGAAGCCGAGTTCCACCGGCATCGCCTTATAGGACGCCACCAGCGCGTTGACGATTTCGGCGTGAAGGTTCAGCGAGAAGATCATCACCGTCGCCGTCAGCGTGATCAGCGAAACGAGCGCGGGGTCGGCCTCGTGGCCTTCCAGGGGCACGCCGAGCGACTGGCCCATGCCGATCGCGTTGGCCATGACGCTGCCCGAAAATTGCAGCGCCAGCATGAAGACGCGCCCCAGAAGCCCGATCAGCAGCCCGTTCAGGATTTCGCCGACGGTCATGTAGATGCGCATGTCGTCGCTGGCCGTCTGCACCAGCGGCAGCACCTGCGGCAGAAGCCGGGGCGCGACGGACAAGGCCACCGCGATCGCCACGAAGAGGCGAATATGCGTCGGGATACGCGCGCTGGAATAGCCCGGCAGCATCATCAGGCAGGAGCCGATGCGGCAGAAGATCAGGAACAGCGCGATGATCAGCGCCTGCGCGTCGGCGGTCACGAGATCGATCCGAGCGCCTTGATGTCGACGCCGCGCGCGATTTCGAGATGCGAGAGAACAGGCAGATTGACGAAGATACGCTCGATCATCATGCGCACATAGGGGCGGGCGTCCGGCGAGGCGACGAGCACGAAGTTCTCGCCCTGGTCGGTCTTCTCGCGGATCATCTTGGTGGCTTCCGTGGCGAACTGCTCCACGAGGCGGGGGTCGATGTCGAACTCGATGACGTCGCCCTTGGCGTCGCGCTTGAGCGCCTGATGGAAGGCGAGATCCCAGCGGTTGCCCAGGCGCAGGACGCCCAGCTGGCCATTGTGCAGGAGATCGCCGCAGATCTGCTGCGCCATGCGGGTGCGCACATGTTCCACGATGCGCTCGGAACGGCGCACATGGGGCGCGATTTCCGCGATGGCTTCCAGGATCAGCGTCAGGTTCCGTACGGACACACGCTCGGCGAGCAGCAGCTTCAGCACCGCCTGAAGACCGGAATAGCTCATATGGGCCGGCACGATCTCGTCGATCAGCCGCTTGTATTCGGGCTCCAGCCGGTCGAGCAGCGAGCGCATGTCCTTGTAGGACAGGAGATGGGCGAGGTTGTTGCGGATCACCTCCGACAGATGCGTCAGGATGATCGACAGCGTATCCACCGGCTCGAAGCCCGAGCGCCGCGCGGCGGCCGCGAAGGTTTCGGAAATCCAGGCGGCGCGCAGGCCGAAGGCCGGCTCCTTGGTCAGATCGTGCGGAATATCGGGCACGGGCGCATCGCCGAGCACGATCAAGAGATCGCCGAGGCGGATGGGCTGGCTGGCGACCGTCGTGCCATGAACCTTGATGGCATAGGAGCGCGGGTCGAGCGCCAAATCGTCCGAGAGCTTGATCTCGGGGATGACGAAACCGTAGCGCGAGGCGAAGCGGCGGCGCATCTTGGCGACGCGATTGGCCAGTTCGTCGCGCGAGAAGTTGAGATGAGCGGCGACCTGCTTGCCGAGCACCAGCTCCACTTCGATGATGCGCAGCGATTCCTTGACCGACTGGCGTTCCGCTTCGAGCGCCTTTTCCTCGGCGGCCTTCTGTTCGGCCTGCTCCTTCTGCTCCACCTCGGCGCGGCGACGCGGAATGACATAGGCGATGCCGGCGAGCGCGCAGGCCGTCAGCGCGAAGGGCAGCATGGGCAGGCCGGGCAGCAGCGAGAGAACGCCGAGCAGCGCGGCGGCCACCATCAGCGCGCGGGGATAGTGCCCGAGCTGCGTCATGATGGCCTGTTCGGCGGCGCCGCGCGTTCCGCCCTTGGAGACGAGAAGACCGGCTGCGAGCGAGACGATCAGGGCCGGGATCTGCGTGACGAGACCGTCACCGACCGACAGCTTCACGAAGACGTCGGCCGCGTGGCTGGCGTCCATGCCGTGGCGGGTCACGCCGATGATGATACCGCCGAAGATGTTGACGGCCGTGATGATGAGGCCGGCGATCGCGTCGCCGCGCACGAATTTCGAGGCACCGTCCATCGAACCGAAGAAGGAGCTTTCCTCTTCCAGTTCGCGCCGGCGGGTCTGCGCCTGCTTCTCGTCGATGAGGCCGGCCGAGAGATCGGCATCGATCGCCATCTGCTTGCCGGGAATGGCGTCGAGCGTGAAGCGCGCGCCGACTTCCGCGATACGCGTCGCGCCCTTGGTGATGACGAGGAAGTTGACCGTGATCAGGATGATGAAGACCACGATGCCGATGACGAAGTCGCCGCCCATGACGAACTGCGAAAAGCCGCCGATGACATAGCCGGCCGCGTTGTGGCCCTGGTCGCCATGGCTGAGGATGACGCGCGTCGTCGCGATGTTGAGCGACAGGCGCAGCATGGTGGCCAGGAGCAGCACGGTCGGAAAGGCCGAGAATTCCAGCGGCTTCTGAATCCAGAGCGACACCATCAGGATCAGGATCGACAGCGCGATCGAGATCACCAGCCCGACGTCGATCAGGAAGGCGGGAATGGGCACGAACAGAACCGCCAGCATCGCGATGATGCCGACGGCAAAGCCGATGTCGCGGCGTGAATTGCCCGGCAGGCTGGGCGCGATCTTGAGCGTGTCGACCGACATACGGCGCATTCCCCGAAAAACGGCGCGCGGGCAAACGGAGCCCGGCTCGGCACAGATCCCGCGACGGTCCGGTCGCGGCACAATCCTTAACGCTTTATTTCAGGACTCACTGGTGCCGGGCTGGCGCGATGCGGACCATATCGCAAGCAAAAACGCCCGCCGGAGCGAACCGACGGGCGTCTCGATCAAATCAAAATACGAGAAAGCTCAGAACCCGTGTTCGATGCGGGAATAGCTTTCCTGCGTGAAGGCATAGACCTGCGCGCCGGTGAAGGAAGCCGTCAGCGCGATGATGACGAAGATCGCGAGGATCTTCGGCACGAAGGTCAGCGTGACCTCCTGAATCTGCGTCAGCGCCTGGAAGAGCGCGATCAGAATGCCGACCAGCATGGCGCCGGCCACGGCCGGGCCGCAAGCGAGAACCACCGTCCAGATCGCGTGCTGAACGATGTCGATGGCATCGGCCTCGTTCATGGCTACTCGACCTTCACGCCGTTGCCGAGCGTCATGGTCTTGCCCGAGGAGAGCGTGGCCACCGTGCCGTCGCTGGTGACCTGCACGGACTTCACCACGCCGCTCAGCGTCTGGTCGCCATTGGTGATCGTGCGGCCGATCAGCGAGTTGGCGTTGGTGAGCGCGTTCAGCGTCGTCATCGCCTCCAGCTTCTGGTTCAGCTTGATCGACTGTTCCACGTTGGAGAACGAGGCGAGCTGGCTCATCTGCTGGGTCGGATCGGTCGGGTTCAACGGGTCCTGGTTCTTCATCTGTGTGACGAGAAGCTGCAGGAAGGCGTTGTAGTCGAGGCCCGTCTTCAGCTCGCTGGCCGTGGACGAGGACGTGCCGGTCGAAGCGCCGACATTGGTGGTCTGGTTCTGCGTCGAAACGCCGGAAACTTCCATGATCAGCGAGCTCCAACAGCAACCGGAGCACGCTCCGGCAAGGAAACAGAACCCATATGGGCGGGTGCGTCTTCGGTGGCCGCTGCCGCGAGAATCGCGTCTTCCAGCGGAATGATCGCCCGCAGGCGCTTCAGCGCCTCGAAGACGCGGTCGCGCTCGATCAGCTCGGCGACGTCCTGCAGCCCGGAGCGCACGGCTGCCGAGGAGAAGGCGGCCATAAGGGCGGGGAAGCTGCGTTCGAAGAGAACGCGCGTTTCGCTCGCCGTCGCGGGATCGATCAGCATGAGCTGGACCACGAAGTAGAGCTGGCGGATCGGCGTCGTCGCGTCTTCAGCCTGCATCACGTGGCTTTCCAGAAGGAAGGTCACGTCGTTCATGAATTCCAGATGGGTCTTGCGATCGACGCGCATGACCGCGCCATTGACGAAGATGCGCTCGCCCGCTCGCAGGGTGATGCGAAGTGTCGACATCCTTATTCTCCCAACCCGTCGCGGATCATGGTGGTGACCTCGATCATGGTCGAGAAGCTCTCGCGCTGGCCGAGCCGGATCGCCTCGGCTTCGCGCATGATCCAGAGCCCGATCGAGATGAGGCTGGCGCGAAGTTCGTCCGGCAGCGCATTGCCGGGCGTCGCGAGATCTTCCACCAGCACCGACCAGAGATTGCGCGTCAGGTAGATGGCGTCGATCGCCTCGCGCGAACGCGGGCCCGCGGCCTCGGCGTGCTTGAGCGCATCGACCATGCGATCGAGCGCCTCGCGCTCGCGCTCGCGCGCCGTTGCCGAGCTGTCCTGCGTAACCTCGGCATAGGAGAATTGATACATTCCCATTCCTCAAAGCGGCGGGCATTCATGCCCTTTGGTCGGGTTCGGCGGCGAGGCCGGATCAGAGATAGTTGAGAAGGCTGAGATTCTGCAGCTTGCCGGTGACGGCGAAGGTCGCGTCGAGCTGCGTCTTCAGTTGGTTGATCAGCAATCCGGCTTCGGTCTGATCGACGCCTTCGAGGCGGTCATACGCGGCGGTCACCAAATCCTTCTGCTTGGTCAGCAGCGTATTGGCGGCATCGACGCGGTTCTGCCGAACGCCGAGGTCCGACTGAACCTTGACGATGCCGTCCTGACCCGACTTCAGCTTCACCTGCGCCGCCGTTGTCAGGGCTTGGCGGGCGCTATCGCCCATCTTGTCCACGCCCAGCGCGCCGATCATCGCATAGGCCGCGACCGTATTCTTGAAGGCCGGCGTATTGACGTTGACCGACGTGTCGATCTGCTCGGAGCGCGAGATATAGGCGGACGAGACCGCGCCGCCGGAATCGGCGATGCCGTCCCAGAGACCGGGAACAGCCGCAACGGCCGGCGTCGCGCCATTGGCCGGCACAGCCGGGGTGCCGAAGAAATCGACCGAAAAGCTGCGAGCCGTCGCGGAGCCTGATTTCGTATAGCCGGCATCGCTGAAATAGGCATTCACCTGGTCTGCAGTCGCTTGGGAAACGTCCGTGATGCCGAGCGCATCAAGGAATTTCGACTGGATGCTGCCCGACAAAGTGGTCAAGGTAGCGCTGTCGCTTTTCACCGGCTGGGTGTTCGCGTGAGTGCCGCCGAACAGATATTCGCCGCCGCTGCTGACATTGACCGCGCCCAGAACCTGCTGAAGGCCCTGCTGCGCGCTTTGTATGAGAGCGGCCGTGCCCGTTCCCGTGGCCGTGCCGTTGATCAGCGCCTTGGAATAGTCGTCGGACGCGTTGCGGATCGACGTCAACGAATTGTCCATCAGCTGAAAGCGGCTGGTGATTAATTTGTTGGAGTCCAACATGCTTTGGAACGTGTCCTCCTGCGAATGGTAGGAGATCGCGTTTCCGGTGACGCGGCCGAGCGTGCGACCCACATCGGCGTGGCGTCCGGTGTTGAACTCCTTCTGCGCATCGGCGATTTGGGTCTGCACGCGCTGGATGGTGCTGCGCGAGAAGTTGCTTAAGGTCAGGCTGGAAATCGACATGGCGCCGAGCGTCCTCAGATGGCTTGCAGAAGGGCGGCCATCATCTGGTCCACCGTGGTGATGATCTTGGACGAGGCCTGAAACGAACGCTGGAGATCGAGAAGCCGTGTCAGCTCGGTGTTCAGGTCGATGCCTGTTTCATTCGAAAGCGTCGTCTGGGTCTTATCGAGAAGCGTCTGCTGATACTGGTTGGTTGCCAGCGTCGTCGAGCGCGTGCCCTGCAGCCAGCTCATCGACGAGCCCGCGAAATTGGCGATCGTCCCGGTGGCATCGGCACCATCCGCGCTGTAGGCGCGAGCGGTTCGAATGCTGGTCACAAGATTGGTGAGACGCGTCGTATAGCCCGTTGCAGCGGTGTCGGTATTGTACTTGGCGCCGCCGCTGATCCCGCCGTCGCGCAGAAGGGTCGGGTCTCCCAGGACGCTGGCGGCAACCTTGATGCGTCCCGCCGCCCCTGCGAGCGATGAACTCGCGCTGGCAGGCGTCGTCCCTGTGGCAGCAACGCCGGTGACGGTCGCGCTGGCGTCCTGAAAGAGGCCCTGCGCTCCCCCGGTTTCGGAGAAGACATCGATCAGGTTGTTGGCAATGGCGTCAAGCTGCGTCTGGAACTGCGGCGCCACCTTGTCCCGCAGTTCGATCAAGCCGGCGATCTTGCCGCTCGTGACGGGCATGAAGGAGTTGGGTCCGGTGACGACCGTTCCGTCGATACGGAAAGCGCCACCGGCCTGCCCTGGCTTGAGCGACGGGGTGGCCGTGAAATCCACGCTACGCGCCACACGATCGAACAGTGTCACACCGCTGTCGGTATAGATCACCACGTCATTGTCGCCACGCGACTGAACGTTGATGCCGACATATTCGGATAGTTTTTGAATCTGCTGATCGCGCTGATCCACCTCGTCCGTGACGTCCCGGTTGGCGACAGTGCCAGCCGTGATCCGTTGGTTCAGATCCTGGATCTGGCTGAGAATGCTGCGCATATCACTGGCGGCTTGCCCCAGTTCGTCGTCGGCATCCTGTCGGATCTGATCAACGGTATCGCTTGCGACGTTCAGCGACGTGGCGAGAGCTTGTGCGGCGGCGACCGCCGCCCGGCCGACTTCGCCATTGGCTGGAGCCTTGCTGTAGCTCACCAGCGCGTCTGCGAGGGCGGACACTTTCGCGGCGGGCGAGCCTTTCGCATCGGTATCGCCGATCACCTCGTTGAGGCGGTCGAGCCCGCCTGCCACCACGCCCGACCTCGCGACATCCGAGGTGCCGTTGAGGACGTTTCGAAACAGAGCGGTATTACCGGACTGCGAAACCGAACGGATTTCAAGCCGCCCGTCCGCGCCGGTCACCACATTGGCGTATTTGCGCGTCGCGCCGGCCACATTCGCGTTTGCGATGTTGCGCGAAACGAGAGCGGTTTGAGTCTGGCTGGCCTGAAGCGACGACGTCGCCGTGTTGATGGCAGACGAAAGGGTCATGGTGGGCGTCCGCAAAGGAGAATCGATCGTTGGCCGGCCGCCGATCCGCGGCCGCGCCCTCGCAGGGAGAAGCGCCGCCGGCGCCTCTCGAAATCATGCCCCGATGGCGTTAGCGCTTCAGGTTGACCAGAACGTCCATGATTTCCGAACCGGTCTGGAAGACCTTGGAATTGGCCGTGTAGGAGCGCTGCGATTCGATCATCGTCGTCAGTTCGCTCGCCAGATCGACCGTCGAGTTTTCCAGTGCCCCGGACTGAAGAGTCCCGAGGCCACCGCTGCCGCCGAAGCCCATCAGGATCGTGCCCGACTCTACGCCCGCGTAATACGCGTTGCCCGAAACGCCCGTCAGATTGTCTGGGGCGGCGACCATGGCGAGCGGGATCTTGTAGAGATTGCGCGAGGTGCCCGAGGTGAAGGTGGCGGAGACGGTTCCGTCCTTACCGACCGAAACCTTGTCGATCACTTCGGCCGGATTGCCGTTCACCGTGGCGGCGAGCGGCAGGTAATCCTTGGAATACTGGGTGAAATCGCTGACGTTCAGCGCGATCTGCGAGCCGTTCAGCGCGTTGATCGCATTGGCGTTGGTCGAGCGGAGATCGATGTTCAAGAAGCCGTTGCGCGCAGCGGTATCGACCGTCGACGTGGTGCCTCCCGACGTAATCGACGCGAGTTTGCCCGATGACGCATCGAATGTCATCGTCCCCGTATACAGAGGCCCCTTCGGCGCGGTCGTTCCAGCAGCATAGGGGAAGGGCGCGGTCGCGGACGGATTCGTGCCCGTGGTCGACGACGCGTCTGCTTTATTGAAAACCGCCACTTCCCACTTGTTGTTGTCGATTTTCGTATAATAGACGTCGAGCTGAACCGCCTTGCCCGTATTGTCATACGTGGTGATCGAGCTTGCGGACGTGTAGGAAATCACGGTGTTCGAGGCTGCGGTCGGCGTCGTCGTGATCTCGCCGGGCGTGGTCACGCCTGCAGCGGTCGGATCGATCTTTGCCGCTTCCTTGTTCAGGTTCGCGGTCAAATCGCCCTTCGTCGTGGGCGTTGCGCTCAAGAGCGACGCCCGCATGTTGACGGGCTGCAAGCCGGCAAAGCCATTCAGCGTGTAGTCGGTCCCACCGGTCGTAACGGGATACCCCATCAGCGTATAACCGGCCGCGTTCACCAGCGTGCCGTCGGCCTGCTGGGTGAAGGAGCCGGCGCGCGTCAGGTAGTTGCCGGAGGAGCCGCCCTTCGTGCTGCCATCGTTGACGACGAGGAAGCCGTTGCCCTGGATGGCGAGATCGATCTTCTTGGAGTTGCTGGAATTGGCCGTATAGGAAATGCCGCCCTGCTCGCTGACCAGCGTGCGAACATTGGCTTCCACCGCGCCAGAATTATACTGGTTCGCACCATGGGCCAGAATCTGCGACGTGAACTCCGTCGTCGTCTGTTTGTAGCCGTTGGTATTGGCGTTCGCGATGTTTTCCGAGACGGCGCTGAGGCGCGTGGCCTGCGCGTCCATGCCCGAAACGCTCGTGCGCATTAGTCCGCCGATGCTCATGCCTGCTCCTTCAATACCAAACCGGGGAATTGTGGCAAAGGTATCGGGACTGGCTTGCGTCAAACTGCATTACGAAGTGTAAAGGATGATACGGAATTAATCTTTTATTAGTAAATATAAATAAACCCGACGCAAGCGCCGGGTTGAATGTTTTTGTTAATACTTGAGCTTTAGGCGGATCAGACGCCGATGCCGTAGCCGAGATAGCGCTTGGAGGACACGGGATCGTAGCCCAGGCGCATCTTGAGCTTCTTGCGCAGCTTGGAGATGTGGCTTTCGATGACGTTCTCTTCGACGTTCTCGTCGAAAATGCCGTAGATCGCGCTGAAGAGCTGCTGCTTGGACACGCGGCGGCCCTTGTTGGCGACCAGATATTCCAGAATGCGGCGCTCGCGGCGCGGCAGTACCAGCGGCTCGCCGCCGACTTCGGCGTCGCGGCCATCGGTGAAGACGCAGATCTCGTCGATCGCGTTGCGGTTGCGATCGACCGCCACGTCGCGGCGGCGGATGGCGCCGACGCGCGCCAGGATTTCCTTGACGTGGACCGGCTTGGCCACCACATCGTCAATGCCGGCGGCGAACAGATCGAGCGTGGAATTGAGGGCCTTGGTCTCGGCCAGAGCGATCATCGGCGCGGTGGAGCGGCTCCGCACGAGGCGGGTGAAGGTGCTGCGCTCGGGAAAATCGCCCAGCAGAAACGCCTCGACGGCGGAGATGTCGGTCTCGGAGGCCGACTCGACCCAGTCGCGGAACTCGTCCACTCCAAAGCCCGCTGACGAGACGCCTTCCTGCGAGAAAAGCGACTTGTAGCCGTTGGTCACGAGTTCCCGGTTATCCACGACTACGATCATTTGGCCCCACCGAATGTCTTGCGTTTCGTTAGGGAAAAGTTACCTGCACCCCTCGAATCGGCCTATCCCCAAAAATCACTATAGGGTTAACGCAAGCTTGGGCGTTGCATAAAAGTCGACGGAGTTTCAACTCGTTAACCCTTTCAAGGCCACAGAGCCTATATTTTTGCGGCGCAAAAAAGGGCGGAAAGGAGACCCTTTCCGCCCTTGGTCTGTTTTGCAGAAACGAGATGGTTTTTCAGAGATAGGTGGACGCTCGGCGAGTGCGCGAAGCGTCCTGCGATACGGTGCCCTCGCGAGTCGGGGTCTCGGGCGAACGGCGCCCGTTCGGCTGCTCGTCGCGAGATGGGGAGCCGTCTCTGGCAGCTTGTCCCGACGCTCCGTTCGAGCTCGAATTGTCGTTGCCCGCACCGGTCGATCCATCGGCCGCACGCGGGGCGTTGGCCTGAATGTCCTTGGCGACCACGGTGATCGCGGCATCGTCGAGTGAGAAGCCCGCGCGCTCCAAGAGTTGACGCAAGGCCCCGCGATCCTCGGCCAGAAGCACCGCCGTATCGGCGCGGCTGGCCGCAAGTTCCACCGTGAGCTTGCCTTCCGACAAGCGCATGGACACGTCCAGCGTGCCCAGATGCTCGGGCTTGAGCTGGATCGTAAGCGTTTTCAGCGCCGCGCCGCCGGCCCGCATCCGCAGATGCGCATCCTGATCGGGCGTCGCCGCGCTGGAGGGCCGTGCGTTGGGCTCGCCCAGAACTTCGAGCATCCGGTCGGCAATCTGGGTGGCGATGCCGAGCCCGCCCGCTCCACTGCCGCCCGCCGCCAGAGCATCGACCGTCAAGGTCTTGCCGCCTGTTGCGGTATCGCTGCCCTTGGCCGCGTCCAGCGAAGCCGCGCGCTGCGCATCACTGCGCCGCTCGCCACCCTGATCCGCGCCCGCACGGCCGCGATCGGACAAACGTGCCAGGGCTTCGTCGAAGCGCAAAGGCAGCGGCGCCTCGCTTGGCTGCTGGCCGTCGCCTGTCGCCGCCGCGCCCTTGGTGGACACGCGCTCCGAACTGGCCTTGGCCTTGTCGCTGAGGCTTGCCAGAACCGCGCTGGCAGACGATTCGGTGGTGGTCTTGACACCCGCGGACTTGGCATCCGCCGCCGCCTTCCGAGCGGCCTCGTCGCCTTTCGCCTGAACGAGAACCATTCCGTCCTGATGCGGCTCGAAATGCGTTTCCATCTTCAGGACTTCGAGGCGAACGCTCTTGCCCCCTGTCCCCTCCCCGCCCGTCGGATCGAGCCCCTGTTCCGCTCCGCTGGGCACCAGCGTTCGGGTCGCGGCGTCCTGTTCGGAGGCCTTGCGCTTGTCGTCGCTGGGCTGGCCCGAATGATTCAAGAGGCCCAAGAGGGACTGGAGCGCGCGCTTGTCCGCGCCCTCGGCCTGCGTCGAATCGGCGGCGTCCGCATCCTTGTTGGGATCGGTGTCCTTGCCATCCCCCGCATCGCGCTTTGCAGACGTCGCCTCGCCGGCTTTCGCCTCGCTCGCTCGCGCGCTCGAAGCGTACTGCGACGTCGTTGGCTTGGCGGACGCGTCGCTCTGCGCGGACGGGGCCGACGCGCGATTGTCGGCATTCGCCGTGTCGCGCTGCGGCGGCTTGGCATCCCGCACGGCCGCGTCGAAGGCGCGGCCCTGGTCACGGCGCGCATCGTCGTCGCGTGGCGCGGTCCGAAGTGGCGGTTCACGATCCGGCATCGGCGGAGAGAGATCGATCTTCATGGACCTTAAGGCTTCAAAGCTTGGGAGGATTGGGCGAGAGCGGCTTCCGCGCGTGCCAGAACGGCGGGCCCATCGGCCTTGGCCGACGCGACGTTCAGGGCGGGCGCCGGCATGGCCGCCAGCGTCGCGTCGATCTGGTCGAGCACGGTATAGGCGGCGTCCAGCAGGGTGGCGTCTTCGGGATGCAGTTCGGCGCGTTCGATCCGGTCGAGCGTCTGGCGTGCCTCGGTCGGCTTCAGCGAGCCGAGCGAGGAGGCCGTCTTGTAGAGTTCGGCTCGGCTCTGGTCGGGTCCCGACAGGCCGGGGATCGCCAGCGCCGCTTCGGCCGAAGCGGCGGCGAACTGGAGATTGCCTTCCACCAACGAGCGCCGCGCCGCCGCGAGATAAAGCGTCTGCTGGCGCGGGCCCGAGAGGGCCGCGATCACGTCGGACATTTCGGCCAGCGCTTCTTCCGCATTGGCCGAGCCGCGGCTCGTCACCATCGCGCTGAAGCGGGCCTCGAAATTGCCGGCATAGGAGCTGTTGGCGAAGCGATCGAAATAGCGCCGCGCGAGCTGATCGGCGCGGGCATGGTCGCCGCTGGCGTCCACCAGCATGGCGCCCAGGCGCAAGGATGCCTCTTCGATCAGGGTGCCGGGTGCCAGAAGTCGGGCCTGATCGAGATGCGCGATGGCGTCCTTGGGATTGTCACCCTGATGGATCTGACCCAGCACCAGATGCAACTGGGCCGCCAGAACCGGCTCCATCTCTGCGAGCGGCACATCGGCAAGGCGCTTCTTGGCCTTTTCCAGATTGTTGCGGACATAGGCCAGCGTGCCTTCGATCAGCGCCGTCTGGGACTCGTCCAGAAGCTTTTCCCGCGTCAGGCGGTCGAGGACGTCGGGCGTTCCGCCGCTCAGCGAGAAGAGGATCGCCGCGCGGAAATTGCGCGGATCGCGCCAGACCGCTGGATCGGCCTCCAGGAAGGTCCGCCCGAAACGGCGCAGGAGAAGGGCCTGCACCCGGATCGCCCGGTCATTGCCGCGCGCGACCTGATCCTGAAGAAACTGCACCGAGCGCATGACGTCGAAAGGCATGGGCGCGCGCGTCGTGGCAAATTGCGCGGTGGCCTCTCCCTGCGTCCCGGCATCCGCCTTGGCTTCCCCTTCGGCGGGCGCCGCAACTTCGTGGCCGCTCGAAGCGGCCGCTTCGGCCTGTCCGCCGTCCTCGGCCCGGAGGGCTCCGGAACCGAGGATCAAGGCGCAGAGGGCCACTCCGAGAACTGTTTTCACGCTGCTGGCTCTTTCAGGAGGATCTCGATGCGCCGGTTGCTGGCGGCCTCGGGATCGGACGTGTTGCTGGGTTGGCGGTCGGCGACGCCCTCGATGGCCTCGACGCGCTTGTCGTCGAGCCCGCCGCGCATCAGCATGTAATAGGCCATGTGCGCGCGGTCGGTCGAAAGGCGCCAATTGTCCAACTCGCCCTTGTTCTGAGCATAGGGACGGGCGTCGGTATGGCCGCGAATGACGATCTTGCCCGGCCGGGACTTCAGGATGCCCGCGATCTTTTCCATGAGATGGATCGCATCGGCGGTCGGGCGGGCCGAACCGATCTGGAACATGCCGGTGTCGAGCGTGTCGGCAAGCGAGATCGTCACCGTGCCCGAGCCCGGAGCGCCGGCCTTGACCGCGACATCCGCCCCGGCGCCCGGAGCGCTGGCCTCGATTTCCTTCTCGATCTTGGCCGCGTCCGCTTCCTGCGCCGTGCGCGGAGCCGCTGCCGGCTTGGGCGGAGCCGGTGTGTTGACCGTCGCCACCGTCTTGAACTCATCGGCCGAAGGCGGCGGAAGGTTCTCGGTCAGCGGCTTGTCGGCCAGATCGTTGGCGCTTGCCACCATGTTCGGCTGCATCTGCCAGGAGGTCGGGTCGAACGGATCGCGATAGGCGTCGCCGCCGTTCAGACCCGGAAGGCCGGTGCCATCGGGCTTGCCCTTGGCCGTGCCCTTTTCCACTGCAGGCCCACCTTCGGCCACGATCTCGGCGAGAACCGCATAGGGGTCGCGGAACAGCGCCTGATCCTCGCCGCCTTCGGCCGTCCCGCCCACGGGCTTGCCGCCGGGCTGACCGGGCTGCGAGTTCGGGCCGGTCTTCTGCTCGGGCGGGCCGGAGGGCGCCGCGTCGGTCTTGGTCAGGCCGTCCGTCGGCGGGACGTCGCTGTTCAACTCGATCGGGTTGAAATATTGCGCGATCTGCTTCTTCGTCGCCTGATCGGACACGGCGGTCAGCCACATCACGAGGAAGAAGGCCATCAGCGCCGTCATGAAGTCGGCGAAGGCGATCTTCCAGGCGCCACCGTGGTGACCGTCATGATCGCCGCCACCCCGGCGGACGATGATGATGCTGCCGTGATCGTGTGCGGAATCGCTGCTCACGAGAGGGCCTCTTCAACCGCCTTCAGCCAAGCGGCCAGGCGCGTTTCGATCACGGTCTGGTTGGCGTCGATGCGCACATCCGTGTCCGTCTCGTTCGTATCGAAGGACACGTGGCGGGCATGGTCGCCGAGCTTGCTTTCCAGAGCCTGAAGCAGGTCGCTCGGACCCGATGCCGCGATCTTCACCGACGAGCCGTCGAAGGCGATCGTCTTCACCGCGCCGGCCAGCTCGTCCACCGTCTGGCGCTTGCGCGCGTCGAGAACGAGCGGGCGCAGCAGCGAGTTGAGCGTCGACTTCAGCGCGTCCTCGAACACCGCCATCTGCAGGATCACGAGATCGGCCAGGCGGTCGCCCTCGTTTTCCACCCAGTTCCGTCTGGTGTCCTGCAGGGTGGCGCCATGTTCGGCGGCGAGCTGACGGCGAAGCTCCTCGATCCGGTCGGCCGACACGCGCTCCAGATCCTGGCGCAGCGTCTCGGTCTCCTCGGCCGCCTGCCGGCGGGCATCGGCCAGCGCGGCTTCGCGCTCTTCGATCAGGGCTTCACGCTCGGCCGCCCAGGCCTCACGCTCGGCTTCCAGCTCGCGCAGGGGAACGCGGGGCTCGGTAACGGGCCGCAGCTGGGCCTGCTGGCGGCTGGGGGCGGCGAGCGCCTTGGCGGGCGCGGCCGGGGCGCGAGCCGGAGCGGGCGCGGTGATACGAGGAAGGCTGCTTTGCAGCGGGCGGGTGGCGACCGGGGCCGGGGCGGGCCGGCGGGCCGGAGCGCGGAAGGGGACGAATTCGTCGTCGGACTGATCGGCCAGGAGCTGAGCGAGAGGGATCATGGATTAGGCCGCTTCTTTATCGTGGATCCACTGCTTCAGGATGGCTGCCGCTTGGGCTTCGTCGAATTCGACGAGCTTTTCGAGGCGCACCTTGGGCGAGTTGGCGCGGTTGCGGGTCAGTTCGTCGAGGAGGTCGTCGGAGCTGGCGGGGTCGCCGTAACCGAGCGAGGCTGCAAAATCTTCCGAGAAGGTCATGGCACCAGGAATTCCCGTGATCTCTGGCATGTCGAGCGAGGGATTGTGCAGCTCGATCGCATCGTCCGAGCCGAGTGCGCCGGCGGCGGCAGTGTTGTCGTTGGCGGCCGGGCCGGCGATGGCGCGAATGGCGGGCTTGAGGCCGAACCAGATCACGAGAACCGCGACCACGAGGATGGTGAGAGCGTTGACCACCGTGCCGGACTGCTTGAGCAGCATTTCGGCATAGCTGGGAGCGGGCACCGGTTCGAGGTCCTGACCGTTGGACACGAAGTCCACCGCCGTCACTTCCAGCTGGTCGCCGCGCGTCTCGGAGATGCCGGAGGCGGAGGCCACGAGCTTGCGCACTTCGGCCAGGGCCGCGTCGATCTGCTCCTGGGTGGCGTTCTCGCCCACCGTTGCGGCCAGACGGGCGCGGTTGACGACCACGGCGACCGAGAGCTTCTTCACGTCGTAGCCGTCGGACACGGTCTGCGTCGTGGTCTCGTTGATCTCGTAGTTCGTCAGTTCCTCGCGGCGGTCCTTGGCCTCGGAGGAATTGTTCCCTTGAGCGTTCGCCTGCGGCTGGGCCTGGGGCACGTTCTGGCCGGCGGTGGCCGGGTTGTTGCCCGACGTATCGGTCGACTGGCCGGTTTCCTTGACCGTGCGCACAGAGCGCTCGACACGGCCTTCGGGGTCGAACTTGCGGGCGCTCGTCTGCTTGCGGTCGGTGTCGAGCCGGGCGATGACGGAGGACTGGAAGTTGCCGACGCCGAGATAGGGGGCGAGCGTGCGGCGGATCGAGTCTTCGATCGAGGTCGAGACGATCGACTCCATGCCGAGCTGCTTGGTGGAATTGGCGTTGGTGGAGTCGTCGCCCGAGGCCAGAAGGCGGCCGTCGGTGTTCAGCACCGTCACCTGATCCACCTTCATGCCGGGGATGGCCGAGGCGACGAGGTGGCGGATGGCCTGTGCGTTGGCGAAATCCTCGACATTATCGGTGCGGATCACGACGCTGGCGGACGGCGGCTGCTGTTCGCGGCGGAACGAACCCTGCTCCGGCAGGACGATATGCACGCGGGCGGCGCGCACGTCCTTCAGCGTCTGGATGGTGCGAGCCAGCTCGCCCTCCAGCGCGCGGACCTTGGTCACCTCTTGCATGAAGGTGGTGAGGCCCATGGAGCCCATCGTGTCGAAGAGCTCGTAGCCCGCCTTGTCGGAGCGCGGCAGGCTCTTTTCGGCCAGCAACATGCGCGCCGAGGCGGTCTGGGAGAAATTGGTGGAGACCGTGTCGCCGGTGGCGTTCACGTCGAAGGGAATGCCGGCCTCTGTCAGGGCCGCGCCGATGCGCGCGACATCCTGCCGATCGAGGCCGGAATACAGGACCTCCATCGTCGGCTTGGATAGGGTCCAGGCGGCAAGACTGACCAGCGCCACCGCCACGATGCCAACCATCGCCAGCGCGCCGAGCTTTCGGCCGCCGAGCGCCTGAAGATTGGACAGAAGTTTCTGGGCCTCGGCCCGAGCGACCATCGCCATAGAGTTCGCCTGCGGATGCGGGAAGTGATGATCCGACATTGGGCTGCTAAGCTTGTGCGGGCGTGATGAATTTAACCGCGCGGCAAGGTTTGCGGCAGGCTGCGGTTTCGGTGCATCCCCTCCCCCGGAGCCTCGGAGCCACAGTGTTCGTTCCCGCCCCAAAACGAAAACACCTCCCGAGCCTTACGGCCCGAGAGGTGCTGGAGACTAGAGTTCGAACCGGCGGGTTGCCCCGCCGATCCGGCCCGTCCGTTCGAATTACGAGCGGAAGAGCGAGAGAACGCCCTGAGCGGACTGGTTGGCGATCGAGAGCGCCTGGGTTCCGAGCTGCTGCTTGACCTGCAGAGCCTGGAGCTTGGTGGACTCTTCGGTCATGTCGGCGTCGACCAGGTTGGAAACGCCCTTGTCAATCGTGTCCATCAGCGTGTTCACGAAGGACTTCTGCGAGTCGATGCGCGAGGCGACGGAGCCCAGTGCAGCGGCAGCGGACGTGACCTTGGTGATCGCGTTGTTGACGAGCGTGATGTAGGCCTTGAGAACGTTCGCACGGTTGGTTCCGTTGACGCCGCGGGCTGACAGGGTCGCATCGCTGATGTCGATGCCATCGATCGAGAGCGAGTCCGCACCGGCCGAAGCCACGACCGAGGCCGGGTCGATCGCGATGGAGCCGACGCCCTGGGTCTGCTTCGTCAGGACCAGACGGTTGCTGCCGTCGAGCGTCGCGGTCAGAACCGAGTTCAGCGAGGCGTTCTGAAGAGCCTTCTGGACGACCGTGAGGTAGTCAGATGCGCTCGTCATCGTGCCGTTCGTGACGGTCGATCCCGTCGAAGCGCTCAGGGCGGCGTTGATGGTCGCCTTGTCGATCGTCACCTTGGTCGCGGTACCACCATCGACCGAGACGTTGAAAGACAAGACGGTCTGATCGCCGAACGTCACCGGACCGGCGAAGGCAGCACCAGACGTCAGCGTGGCCGCCGAGAGGCTGGTCGCAGCCTGACCGGCCGCCGTCGTGTTGGTCATACCGGCCGTATTGGAGACCACGCCGTTACCGTCCACAGCGCGAACGTTGGCAGCGGTGATCGTGGCGTTCGTGCCGACCGCAACGGTGGTGAAGCGCAGGTTGCCGCCACCGGTCTTGTCAACGACGATCTTGCCGGCGCCGAAAGCCGCATCAACGGCCGCCTGAGCGTTCGTCACGAAGGCCGAGATATCGGCGGCCGCGTTGGCGGACGTCACACCGGCGGTCGAGATATAGACCGTCGAGT
>NZ_BBWS01000016.1:0-149071 GCF_001463925.1 Aureimonas sp. N4
CGTCACACCGGCGGTCGAGATATAGACCGTCGAGTTGTGCGTGCCAACCGAACCCGCCGCGTCCGTGAAGGTGACGTCCATCGCGATGCGGTCGCCAGGCTGAACACCGGACGTGTTGATCGCGGCAGCGAACGTGTAGGCGGCAGCTGTCGACGTGCCAACGGCGGTCGTTGCGCCCCAAGTGCCGCCGTTGTCCAGGTGACCCTTGAGCGTGGTGGCCGAGGTACCGGTCGCCTGAACGTTCGAGATGCCGACAGCCTGGTCCTGGCCCTTGGCAGTCGTCGTCAGGGTGAAGGTGTGGGTGGCGCCAACAGCCGCAGCCGTTACCTTGTTGGTGCCGAGTGTGGTACCACCGTTCATGTCCGTGGCGTTATCGATGGCACTCTGAAGCGCCGTAACGAAGGCGGCCTCGCTAGTCGCAGATCCGGCGTTACCGTTGTTCAACGTCGCCAGGTACGAGCGCGAGCCGTACTGGAACGTGAACGTGATGGTGTCGGAGCCGCTCAGCGCCGTGTAGGTGTTGTCGGTGGCCGGAGCCGTCGTAGCGACAGCCGCAGTGGCCGTGCCAGCACCAGGCGCGGTACCCGTCACGGACGTTCCCAGAAGGCCCGTCAGGACGCCATCGCCATCAACAGCCTGCATACCCGTCACGGCGATCGCGGACGAACCACCCGAGCTGGCCGTGGTCAGCTTGATGTTGTTCGAAGCGTCGACGCTGACAGTCACCTTGCCGGCGCCGACAGCGGTGTCGATCGTGGACTGCAGAGACGAAACGAAGTTCGTCGCGTTGGTGACCGTGGTCGGCTTGAACGTGACCGGCATGACCGAACCACCATCAACCTGCAGGTTGAACGTGATGCGGTCCGTCTTGTCGAGACCGACGAGGTTCAGCGTTCCGAGCGTCGCTACAGCCTGCGTCGCGGTCTGGTTGCCGGTGCCGAGCACCGTGGAAACAGCGCCCAGACCCTGGTTGTTCGGGGTTGCACCGGTCGCGTCGATACCACCAACCGTCAGCAGCGAGCCGTCAGCGGCCGTCAGAGCGTTCTTCGTGTTCAGGAGACCCGAGCTTGCCGGGTTGGCGTCGAAGAGAGCGACCTTCGAAACATCGACGTTCACAGTGCCGATGGAGACAGCGTTGTTGGCGCTGCGAGCGAAGGAAGCGACGATCGACTTGGTCGCGTTGTAGCCCGTCGCCGACGAGTCAACCGACAGCCAGTTCTCGCCCGAAAAAACGGAAGAGCCGGCGATCGACTTCAGCTGGTCCTGAAGCTGGCTGATTTCGTTCTGGATCGTGTTACGATCGACGCCGTCCTGCGTCGCAGCCGTCAGCTTCGACTTGATTTCGTCGAGAACGTCCTTGGCTTTGGTCAGGCCCTGGTAGGCCGTATCGACCGTGGCAGCACCCAGACCGAGTGCATCCTTGACGGTGCCGAGCGACTTGTTATCCGACTTCAGCGTCGCGGAGATCGACCAGTAGGCAGCGTTGTCCTTGGCTTCGCCGATTTTGAAACCGGTAGAGATACGGCCCTGGACGGTCTCGAGCTGAGACTGGGTAGCCTGGAGAGTACGCAGCGCGGTGAGAGCGGCAGCGTTCGTGTTCACAGAGGTCATGGAAGATGTCCCGATAAATACAATCGTTGGGACAGACCGGATCGAGCCGGCATAGGAGTTCGGCTTCATGCCTATGACCGTGAGCCCTTGGGCCTTTCATCGGTCAATCTCCTATGACACTCAATCTAGGAGTCAAAGTTTAAGGCGTGGTAAAATTCGTTTTTGTCACTCGATTTTTCCATTCTGACCACCGCCAAGCCTGTGCTGGAAGCACCAGTCAATAGATCGACTTACTGACTACATGAACGATCGCACCAGACTGCCCGTCAGCATGTTCCAGCCGTCGATCAGGACGAAGAACAGGATCTTGAAGGGGAGCGATATGATGGTCGGGGGGAGCATCATCATACCCATGGACATGGTGAGGGTCGCCACGATCAGGTCGATCACCAGAAAGGGCAGGACGATCAGGAAGCCGATCTCGAAGCCGCGGCGCAGTTCCGAGATCATGAAGGCGGGAACGAGAACGCGGAAATCCACGACCTCCCCTTCCCCAGAGCCCTGCTGCACTTCCGGCAGCCGGTCGCGATTCGAGGCCTGCGCGAAGTCGGAGAAGAGCGCCAAATCTTGGCTGCGCACCTGATCCAGCATGAAATCGCGGAAGGGCTCGGCAATGCGCGGCAGCGCCTCTTCTTCCGTGATCTGCCCCTTCATCAAAGGCTGCAACCCGTCGCGCCAGCTCTGATCGAAGGTCGGCATCATCACGAAGAAGGTGATGAAGAGCGACAGCGAGATGATGATGAGATTGGCGGGCGTCGTTTGAAGGCCGAGCCCCGAGCGCAGGATCGACAGCGCGATGACGACGCGCGTGAAGGCCGTGACCATCACAAGGAGGCCGGGCGCGATCGAGAGAACCGTGACGATGCCGAAAAGCTGGACGATACGGCCCGAGACGGCCGTATCGCCGGCCGGAATCAGCGAGGCCAGGCTGTTGGCGGCATTGGCCACCGCGTCCTGCGCATGGGCGGGCGCGGCCCAGGCCGCCGCGAGCAGCGCGGCGGCGAGAAGCGCGCGTCTCACTTCACCACCAGCGAACGAACGGTGACGTCGACGACGGCGGGCGAGCGCAGGCGCGCGCGCTCCAGAAGGTCTTCCTTCAGATGAAGAAGGCCGCGCGAGCCCTCGATCTGCGCGAGTTCCAGCGTGCGCAGGAAAACGAGCGTGTCGGCCTGGACCTGATTGGTCAGCGCTGCCTCGTCCACCTTTTCCGTGCCCTGCTGGCGCAGCACGAGACCCATTTCGAGGCGGGCCTGCGCGCCAACCGGTGAGGACAGATCGGTGAGAATGGCGGGAATCGTCACGAAGCTTTCCTTGGGCGGCTCGCCCTTGGCTTCCTTGTTGGCGAGCGAGCCGTCCTCGCCCGTCTCGGCCTTGGCCGACTCGCCATGTCCGCCCTCAGCGGGCTTGGCCTCGCCATGCGCGGCATCAGCCGGATGAGCTTCCGCCGCGCTCGCATCGGGCGCGGGTGCGGGAGCCGGTTTCAGGAGAAAGCCCAGCGCCGCGCCGCCGCCGGCCGCCAGAAGCGTCAGACCCGCCACCACGGCGATCATCTGCATCTTGCCGCCCTTCTTGGCTTTCGGATCGCCGCCCGCAAGAATGGCAAGCGCTTCGGGAGTGAGGTCGGTCATCAGGCGCTCCGGCACGAGACAATGCGCAGTGGGAAAGCCGCAGCCTCCCGTCCGAGCGGGTTCCATCGCGGCCTCGATGCCCCGCCACTGGCGCGACGCATCGCGGGCGGGTGGGGCATTGAGGAAAGTGTTAATAAATCGTGCTGGCCCGAGCCTGACCGCAGCGCGCAACAAAAAACGGGCCGGCGAACCGACCCGTTTCCAAGGGAGAGGATGGAGAGTTCGGGCGAAGCGGCGCTTCGCCCTGGACGCCTCAGTAAGGCAGCGCGTTGTCCAGGACCTGCTGGCCCCAAGCCGGCTGCTGAACTTCCGTGAGGCGACCCCGGCCGCCGTAGGAAATGCGCGCTTCGGCGATCTTCTCGTAGGAAATCGTGTTGTTGGGCAGGATGTCGCCCGGCCGGATGATGCCGGCAATCGAGAGAACGCGAACCTCGAAATTGACGCGGATTTCCTGCTGGCCGGCAATATAGAGATTGCCGTTGGGCAGAACCTGCGTGACCACGGCCGCGACCGAGACGTTGATCTCTTCCTGGCGATCGACCGTACCCTTGCCGGCCGTCTTGGTGCCGTTCTTGAGGCCGAGATCGGCGCCCACAGTGGGAAGCCCCCAGGAGCCGAAGGACCCTTTGAGATCGGCGCCGACGCTGACACCCGAATCGCGCGAGCGCTTGGTGTTGTTGTCGAGCTTGGCCTTGTCGTCGATCTTGATCTTGACCGTGACGATGTCGCCGACATTGAGCGCGCGCGTGTCGCGGAAGAAGTCGGCGTTGCGGCCGGTCCAGAGAGAGTTCACGTGGCGCGGCGGCTCGGGCGAATAGGCGGCCTGCGGCTGAACCACGGGCGGGAACTGATGCAGCCCCGTTCCCACCGGCGTCAGCACGGGCTCCTTCATCAGGTCTTCGCGCGTCGTGGTGCAACCGGCCAGAACGCCGGTGGCAAGAAGGCAGGCGAGGATTCTCACGATTTCTGTTCCTCGGCAGCGGGCGGCGAACCGGCAGTGTCCATCTGGGCCGCGCGGTCGGTCTTCTGGGTGATGATGGCGGCCAGTTCCGCCGCGACGGGCGCGGGCATCTCGGCCAGGATGGCGCTCGCCTGGCGGGACTTGAGACGGGTGAGCAGCGCGGCCGCCGCCGGGCGCGTCATGCCGGCGAGCTGGCCGGCGGCTGCGTCCGGCTTCATGCCCGAATAGATCTGGATCATCGTGTCCGAGGTGGATTCGATGAAGGCCTTGCGCTCGGCCAGCCAGCCTTCGACTTCCTTGCGCTTGGCATCGAGTTCCTCGATGCGGGCGTTGAGCTGACCTTCGGCCTCCTTCAGCTGAGCGAGCTGAAGGGCGTTGCGCGCGTCGAGAGCGGGGTCGGAAATATTGGAGCAGTAACGCTGCACGTCCGTCGTCGGCTGAACTGGAACGGAGGCTTCCGTGCCGTCGGCGCCGATGACGCGCACCTTCACGGGCGTCGTCGGCGGCCCGACGGGCTCTTTGCTGCCCGAAGCCTCAGCAAACTGAAAGCCGCCCAGAACCAGGACGCCGGCCAGAAGCGCGGTGCGAAGCGAAGACGAGCGGACGAAGGGCGAAGGGGTCATGACGGATCTCACTGAACCACGAGGTCGGCTTGAAGCGCGCCGGAGGTCTTGATGGCCTGAAGAATGGCGATGATGCCGGTAGGCTTGAGGCCGAGCCGGTTGAGCCCGCGCACCACGGCGTCCAGATTGGCGCCCTGCACGATGGCGAGATTGCCGCCGCCCTGCTGCGCGTCCACCGTCGTGTCCTTGGTCACAACGGTCTGCCCGTTGGAGAAGGGCGCCGGCTGCGAGACATTGGGCGTGTCGGTGATGCGGACCGTCAGGCTGCCATGGGTGACGGCGACCGTCGAAATCTTGACGTCCTGCCCGATGACCACCGTCCCGGTGCGCTCGTCGATGACGACCTTGGCGGCCTGATCGGGCGTGATCTGAAGATCGCCGAGATCGGCAAGGAAGCGGGTCGAGGAAAGCTTGGGCGGGCGCGTCAGCGTGATGTTGCGGAAGTCCTGCTCGCGCGCCACCGGGCGGCCATAGGCCTGCACCGAAAAGGCGTTGATCGCGTCCACCACACGGATCGCCGTGCGATAGTCCGGGTTGCGCAGTTCCATCGTGATGGTGGGTGTGTCCACCGTCGCGCGTTGCACCTCGCGCTCGATCAAGGCGCCGCCGGCGATGCGGCCAGTGGTCGGCGTGCCCTGCGTCAGGCTTTCGTTGGTGCCCTCGGATGAGAAGCCGCTGACGGCGAGCGCGCCTTGGCCGACGGCGTAGATTTCGCCATCGGGACCATAGAGGGGCGTCATCACCAGCGTGCCGCCCATCAGCGACGAGGCGTCGCCGAGCGAGGAGACGTTGATGTCGATGCGCGAGCCGATGCCCGAAAAGGCCGGCAGATCGGCGGTCACGACGACGGCCGCGACATTGCGCGTGCGTGGATTGGCCGAGCGCACGTTGACGCCCATGCGGTCGAGCATGGACTGGAGCGATTGTTCGGTGAAGGGCGAGTTGCGCAGGCTGTCGCCCGTGCCCTGAAGGCCGATCACCAGACCGTAGCCGACGAGCTGGTTGTCGCGCACGCCCTTGACGGTCGTGATGTCCTTGATGCGCACGCCGCCCGAGGGGCGCACGCGCGGCACCACCATGTTGAAATTCTCGCGCGCGCCGATGCCGGCCTGGCTGTAGCCGGCGCCCGCATAATCGGCCGCAAAGGCGGAGGTCAGGCCGAAGGAAAGGCTCGTGGCGACGAGCATCGCTCGCTTGAGGCTCATTGTGAGGACACCTCGATCGTGCCGTCTTCCATGGCGATGCCCGAGATCGTGACGCCGCTGTCGGTGTTGCGAACCCGAATGGCCTGACCCGCCGAGCCGGACTGGAGCGGCAGGCCCATGCCGGTGATCAGCAGGCCTTCCTCGCGATAGATCAGCTTGGCCGGAACGCCGGCGGTCACCGAGTCGGGCGATTTCAGGTCGGACAGGAGAATGGGCTGGTTGGGCAGCAGCGTGCGGCGGGCGAGTCGGTTCTTCAGCATCCCCTCTTCGACCACATAGGAGGACAGCTGCTCGCCCGGAACGGTGAAGCGCATCGGGATGATGCCTTTGTCGAGCACGCTCTGGCCGGGATAGACCACGGCGGTCGGCACCGGCAGGTTGAGATCGGCCGCGCCGGCCGGGGCCGGCGACAGTGCGACGAGAAGCCCCGCGCCAAGCAAGCCCGCGAGGGAGAAACGGCGAAGAAGCGGGGCTGCGATCATGGTTTAGCGAATACCCTTCGAGACGACGCCGGCCATTTCGTCGGCTGCCTGGATGACCTTGGAGTTCATCTCGTAGGCGCGCTGCGCCGAGATCAGCTCGGAGATTTCCTTGACAGGATCGACGTTGGAATTTTCCAGATAGGCCTGCTTGATCACGCCGTAGCCGGGATCGCCCGGAACGCCGGCGATCGGCGTGCCGGAGGCGACGGTCTCGCGGAACAGGTTGTTGCCCTGCGCGGCGAGGCCCGGCTCGTTGGCGAAGTTGACCAGCGAGATCTGGCCGATGAGCTGATCTTGGCCGCTGACCTTGGCGTAAACCTGACCTGCCTCGTTGATCGAGACCTGCGTCGTGTCCTGCGGGATGGTGAGGCCGGGATCGACCACGAAACCGTCGAGCGTGACGAGCTGGCCGGTGGCGCTTTTGTTGAAGGCGCCGTCGCGGGTGTAGAGCGTTTCGCCGTTCGGGCCCTGGATCTGGAAATAGCCCTGGCCGTTGATGGCCAGATCCAGATCGTTGCCGGTCTGCTGCAGCGCGCCCTGGATATGGACGGTGCGAACGGCGGCCGTGCGCACGCCCAGACCGATCTGCACGCCCTCGGGGATCGTGTTCTCGCCGCCACGGGCGGGCACGCCCTGCGCGCGCTCGACCTGGTAGAGAAGATCGGTGAACTCGGCGCGGGCGCGCTTGTAGCCGGTGGTGTTGATGTTCGCGATATTGTTCGCGATCACTTCGACATTGGTCTGCTGGGCGTTCATGCCGGTCGCGGCGATCGCAAGGGCGCGCATTGCTTTGGTCTTTCTCAGATCGACATGCGGGAGAGTTCAAGATAGGCCGAGACGACCTTGTCGCGGATCGCGATGGCCGTCTGGAGCGTGCGCTCGGCGCCCATGACCGCGTCCACGACGGCCTGGGTCGAGGCCTTGCCGTTCACGCCCTGGATCGAGGTCGCTTCGGCGCTTTTCACCGTCTGGTTCGCTTCGCGCGCCATATCGGCCATCGCGGCGGCAAAGCCCTGGCCGGCGGCCGCGTGAGCCTCGCCGGCGGCGGTCGTGCCAACCGACATCGAGGTGGGATCGAGGCGGAAAGTGTCGACGCGCGCGGCCGCGCTTCCGATAGCGGGGATCATGGCGTTCAGCCTCTCATGAGATCGATGGTCAGGTTGATCAGCTCACGCGCCTGCTTGACCACCTGCAGGTTCGCTTCATACGAGCGGTTGGCCTCGCGCATGTCGGCCATTTCGACGAGCGGGCTGACATTGGGCATCTTGACGTAGCCGTTGCCGTCGGCCGCCGGATTGCCCGGATCGTATTCCGACTTGAACTGCGAGCGGTCGAGGCCGACATCCTTGACCCGAACGATCTCGGCGCCGGTCAGACGGTCGATTTCGGAGGTGAAGGTCACGGTCTTGCGGCGGTAGGGATCGGTGCCCGGCCCCTCGCCCGTGGAGCGGGCGTTGGCGACGTTTTCGGCCACGACGCGCAGGCGCGTGGACTGGGCTTCGAGACCGCTGGCGGCAATGCGAAGAGCGGAGGAGATGGCATCGGTCATCGACTGTCAGCCTTTCAGCGTCTGGAGATACATGCGGTGAAAGGCCTTGGCGATCGACGTATCGAGCGCGAAGTCTCGGGAGATCTCACCGGCCTTCAGCATTTCCTGCTCGAGGCTCACCGAGTTGCCGGAATGGGTGATGTCCCAAGGCGTCTGGCGCGTTTCGTCCACACCGAAATCCCGCCCGGCCGAGGCCACGAGATGGCTGGGGTTGGAGGCAGCAAGTTCCAGCTTGGTGGTTTCGAGAACGGAGGTGAAGGGCGACACGTCCTTGGCGCGATAGCCGGGCGTGTTGGCGTTGGCGACGTTCTCGGCCACGACCGCCTGACGCTGCGAAAGCCAGTCTGCGCGGGTGGACGACAGGCCGAAAAGATAAAGATCGCTCATGAAGGCGTAAATCCTCGAGAAACATCTCGTAACGCCGTTTTAAGGATAGGCACTTGTCCGAAGCTGGCCAAACATGAAAAACTCGTTTATTAACCTGATGTTAACAAGTATTAATCGTAGTTAATACATGCCGCCCGGTCAAAAAAAGACCCCGCTCGAGCGGGGTCTGTGGCGGGTCGGGAGACGAGCGAGGTGCTGGTCAGCGCATGTCCGTTGAAAGGCGAGTTGGCTTTCGAGCCCAGACCATGCGCGAGACAAAGGACAAGAGCCCGCTTGGCGCAGCCACGCTCGACGCCGATAGCTTACACGCGAGGCGCGGTGCGCATCCGCGCGGCCTCGATGGCTTTCGCCAGACGCTGCGTGTTGACGCTCGGGTCGGCGTCCGGGTCCTTGAAGGCGATATAATTGATATGGACAGCCGCCCGCGTGGCGGTGAGGGTCAGGCGGAAGTGGACGCTCACCTCGGGCAGGCGCAGTTCGAGGTCGAGATCGATGGTCGGGGCCGAGCCCCAGCTCAAGTGCTCCTCGCCGCTTTCGGCAAAGCGCAGGACGCCGGGCGCCAGATAGAGCTGGGCGGAGGATTCCACGATGTCGGCGATATTGCCGAAAGCGTCCATGCGCAGGAACGCCACATAGTCGGCCGGTTCCACAAGCCGCAGTTCAGCCACGACCTCGCGGAGGCCGTTCGCCACGAGACGTTCCCGTTCGGCTGCGTGCTTGTTGCGAACGTTAAGCATGACTTGGGCGCCCATGGAGAACCTTTACGCGGGAAGAACAAGATGATCCGGGCTAGGAAACACGCGGTCCGGATCGATTAGGCGACACCAATTTCCAGGCGCGTCCCCGGACGCTCGTGGAGATAGTAGATGACTTCCGCGACGGCCTTGAAGAATTGCGGAGGGATCATCTGATCGACTTCCACATGATCGTACATCGACCTTGCCAAGAGCTTGTCCTCGACCACAGGAATGTCATGTGTTTCGGCAATCTCGCGGATTTTCAAGGCCATGGCGTCGACGCCCTTGGCCACGACCAGCGGCGCGCCGCCTTCTTCGCGGACATAACGTAGCGCGATGGCATAGTGCGTCGGATTGGCGATCACCACGGTGGCCTTGGGCACCGAGGCCATCATCCGCCGCTTGTTGCGCTCGCGGGCGATCTGGCGCTGGCGCGCCTTGACCATCGGGTCGCCTTCGGCCTGCTTCATCTCGTCCTTGATCTCCTGCTTGGACATGCGCAGGTCGCGCCGCCACAAGATGCGGGAGAACAGGAGATCGGCCGCCACGAGCAGGATAGTGGCCACCGACACGGCCGCGAGCAGGCGCATGGCCAGACCGAGGATCGTTTCGGGAAGCTGCTGCGGATCTGAGAACATCGTCGCCAACAAGAGAGGCAGTTCCTTGGAAAGTATCCAACCGACGATGATCATAACGCCGAAGAACTTGAACAATGACTTAGCGAACTCGGTGAAACCGCGCTTTCCGAACAGTCTTCCCCAACCTTGGGTTAGCGAGACGTTGGACGCTTTGGGACGAATTCGCTCAAGATTGATCTGGGGCGGATTTTGAAGAAGGGAAGCCAGTATTCCAGCCACGATGAAGAGCCCGGTGGCCGGAAGCACGAAATGGGCGGTCTGGAGCGAGATCGTATGAAGAAAGCCGAGCGCGTCGTAGCCGTTGCCGATCGACCATTGCGTCGGGTTCTCGAAGGTGACCTTGAGATCGCTGAAGAGCTGCGCCGCGTTGTTGCGGGCCTGGAAGATGACGACGCCGATGGCGGCCAGGAGCGAGGCGAGAATCGGCGCTTCGCGAGAGACCGGAAGATTGCCCTTCTCGATCGTATCTTGAATGCGCTTCTCTGTCGGGTCTTCCGTTTGGGACTCTTTGTCCGCACCGTCCGCCATGGTCCGTCCGCTCCCAATCGCATAAGGCACAGGGCCGGGCGCGGACCCTCATGGTCCCCGCCCGGCCTTGGCCGTCATTCGCCTCGTTCGGTGAGGTCGAGCCGGCCTTCCGCCGACAGGCGGAGCGCGGCGGCGGCGATCGAGCGGCGCGCGTCCTGGACGGCGGTCGCCGCGACCGCTTCGTTGCGGCTGAGTTCGGCCTCGACCATGCGCCGGGCGCGAGCGCCGAGCGCGGACAGAACGGCCTCGCGCATGGTCTCGTCGGTGCCCGAGAGCGACTGCGTGACCGTTTCGGTCGGGATCGCATCGAACAGGAGCAGGCGGGACTTCCTGGGCAGGCCCGGAATGTCCTCGAAGGCGAAGAGCAGCTTGCGCAGTTCCTTGGCTTCTTCCGGCTCGCTGGTCTCGATCGCGTTCAGGAGATCGTCGGTCTGCCGCTTTTCCATGCGGTTGACGATCTCGGCCAGCGTCGCGTGGCGCTGCTTGCGCTCGGCGCCGTTGCCGGCCGACACGAAGGATTCGCGGAAGCGATGCTCGATCAGGCGCGACATCTGCTCGGTCGGCGGCTTGGCCGACAGCATACGGCGCACCACGTCGTTGCGCAGCGGCCCTTCGAAGGAGGCGACGACCTGCGCCGCGACCTCGGCCTTGAGGCGCTGGACGGCATAGGCGATGACCTGCGGATGCTCCTTCAGGAGCAACGCCGTGATCGCCTGCGCGCCGAGCTGTTCCATCTCGTACCAGACGGGCAGTCCGACATCGCCTTCCATGGCCTCGTCGGCGTCGAAGACGAGCGCGAGTTCCTCGCTGGAGAGCGAGGAGCGCAGAAGCTTGGACAGCTCCGAATCCAGGCCGATCAGGCCGGGTCCGGCGCGGAACGCGTCTTGGAAGTCGGCGACGATGGCGTCGAGTTCCACGGCCGTGATCGGCTTCTGCTGCGACGCGCCCTGGCGCAACGTGCGGATTTCTTCCGGCGAGAAATGCTTGAGGAGCTTGGCCGCGCCTTCGCCGCCGAGCGTCAGGAGCAGGATCGCGGCGCGCGCGGCGCCCGATTTCTGCGGCCCTTCGAGCTCCAGAGGAGTGTAAGCACCCAACATGGCCGAACCGTCAGATCGCGCCGGAGGACTTCGCGCGCGCCTGGTGGGCGGCCGGCGACACGATTTCCGTCAGCGTGATGCCGAAGCGCTGATCTTCGTTTTCGAGAACGACCACCTCGCCGCGCGCCACGATGCGGCCATTGACCATCAGGTCCACCGGATCGGAGACATTGGTGTCGAGCTTGACCACCGCGCCGCGCCCGAGCTTCATCAGATTGGCCACCGGCATGACGGTCGAGCCGAGCACGACCTGCATGGTGACGGGGATGTTCATGATGACGTCGAGATTGGGCTGAACCGGCGGCAGGTCGGCCGCGGCCGCCATCGGCATCTCATCGTCGTAGCCTTCCGCCATGAAGCCGTGTTCGGCGCCGAGCTCGGCGTCGGTCTCGGTGGCGAATTCGCTCTCCTCCATCCCGAAATTCGGGGTGAAGGTCGTTTCGGTCTCGAGGTCGATCGTCTGGTTGGCCATGGAAGAAAAGGTCCTTCGGAACGTCGTCGGGTCGAAGCGACCCATCATTTATTAACGAATAGCGACTGGAACTGACGCGAAGCGGGAGGGCGTGTCGGCATCGTTGGCCGGGGCGATCCGGCGGCGCTCGTAGCTGTCGAGAATGATGTCGAGCCGCTCGGCGAGCTCGCGGGCTTCGGCCATGCGCTCCTCGAGGGTCTGGAGCGTACGGACGCCCTCGCTCTTGAGAAGCACGACGGCATTGGCCGCCTTGTTGATGGACTGATCGGCGTCCACCAGAACGGCCCGGAGCGCCGTCTCGTCGCTGCGCAGCCGGCGCAGCTCGCGATACATGGTGCCGGTGCGCCAGCTCGTGACAAGCAGGGCGCTGACCAGAAGGGCGTCAATCAGCCAGGATGTCATCGATGAATTCCTCCGTCGGATCGACCGCTTCCTCGATGCGCACCATGTAGCTGTCGCGCGAGCGACCCATGTGCCCGCGGAACAGACGCTGACCCTCGCATTCGAGAACGAGCAGGCTTTCCATCGTGACGGCGAGCGAGATCGTCTGGCCGACCTGGAAACAGGCGACTTCGCCCAGCGTGGTCGGATGTTCGGCCAGAAGCGCGCTCACGCGCATGTCGGCTTTCTGGAATCCGGCTTCGAGGCCCTTGGTCCAGCTCTCGTCGACGATCGAGGGGCTGGTGTCGGGGATCACGGCCAGCGCGCGCTTGTGCGTCGCGAGGACCGACTCGGGGATGGCGACCCGCATTGCCGCCACGCAGCGACCGATCGACAGCTCGAATCGGAACTCCACGAACTGCCGGCTGTCGGCCGGGATCAACGCATCGACCTTGGCGCCGATCTCGTCGGCGATGAGGCGGTCCGGCGCCATGGCGAGCGGGGCGATGTCACCGAACACGCCGTTGCCGCAGTCCACGAAGGCGCGCAGCGCGTTGTCGGCGAAGAACCGGGCGACGCTGGTGAGCGGGCGACCGGCTTCGGGCTTGTTGCGCCCGTCGCCACCGAAGGCCGCTTCCGCGATCGTGTCGGCGAAGAACGGGCCGGCGGCGAGAATGGCGGTCTCGCGCCATTTGGGCGAGCGCACGGTCAGCGCGAGCTGGGTCTCTGTGGCGCTCATCGAGCCGGCATCGAACGTGAAGTTCGAGAGATCCACGAACTCGATCTTGAGGGGCGTGGCATAGTTGGCGTTGATCTTGGCCGTTGCGGCCTCGGCCCAGGCGGCGCCGATGATCTTGAGGCGGGGATAGCGGTCCGGTTCGATCCGGGCCGCCGAGCGAAGACGCTCCCCGATGCGGCGGTCGGTAACGGTGTCCATGGAGCCTCCTTAAGCCGCGGGAGCCGCTGCGCCGCCGCCGATCGTCTCGGCTTCGACCTGGTCGATGGTCGGACGGTCATAGGCGGAGATCGCCTTGCGGCCGTATTCGAGCGCCACCTGCGGCAGGGCGCCGTTCATGTAGGCGATCAGCGTCTGCTTGATGATGACATACATGCGCATCTGCTTGTCGCGTACGGACTTGATCTTGGCCGCCATCGGGGCGAACACGCCGTAGGAGAAGAAAATACCGGCGAAGGTTCCCACCAGCGCCGCGCCGACCAGATGGCCGAGCACTTCGGGCGACTGGTCGAGCGCGCCCATGGCGTGAACGATACCCAGAACGGCGGCGACGATGCCGAGCGCGGGCAGACCGTCGGCAACTTCCTGAACCGCCTGCTTGGGCTTCATCTTGTCATGCTGGACGGTGTGAATTTCCTCGTCCATCAGCGCCTCGATCTCGTGCGGGCGGGCATTGCCGATGATGATCAGGCGGCAATAATCGCAGATGAAGTTGGTCATCGCCTGGTTCTTCAGGATGTTCGGAAACGCGCTGAAGATCGCCGACTCGGCCGGATTGTCGACATGGGCTTCCACCTCCGAGCGCGACTTGGAGCGCATCTCGCGCATCAGCGAGTGGAGCAGGCTCAGAAGGTCGAGATAGTCGCGCTGCTTGGGAACGGCGTCCTTGAAGGCCTCGCCCATCGCCTTGCCGGTGTCCTTGACGACCTTCATGTTGTTGGCGACCAGGAACGTGCCGAGCGAAGCGCCCAGAATGATGAGCAGTTCGTAGGGCTGCCAGAGAACATAAAGATGGCCGCCGGCAGCGACATAGCCGCCGAGAACGCAGCCAATCGTGACGAGAAGGCCGAGAATGATACCCATCGGGTGCCCCTGGTGAAGAAAGGATTTCGTTAACCCTTAGGCACCCCGACTTGCGTGAGACTGTGCGGTGCGCAACAGCTGGAGCGTGCATCGCGCGGTCAGGTTCAGGCCATTTGCGGCAGGTTATTGTCAGGGAGAACGGGCTTTTTCCGAACGCCGGAACAGGCCCGCCCGCGCCCTGCGGAACCGGCATTTCCTCGCGATCCAAGGCCTCCCCCATGCAGACATCGCTTCCCGTCGCTCTCTCCGGTCAGCTCGCAACGGAAAAGCGCCTCGACACGATCGCCAACAATCTGGCGAACGCGCGCACGGTCGGCTTTCGCTCCGAAGAGGTGAAGTTCGAAAGCTTCCTGTCGCGTACCGCCCCTGAGACGGTCGCCTTCACCTCGGGCGGCGAGCGCTACATCTCCACCCGCGCCGGCGAGCTGACGCAGACCGGCAATTCGCTGGATATGGCCGTCAAGGGCGACGCCTTCTTCGCCATCCAGACGCCCAAGGGCACCGTCTATACGCGCGACGGGCGGATGCAGATGAAGCCGACCGGCGAACTCGTCACCGTCAACGGCGAGCCTTTCCTCGATGTCGGCGGCGCGCCCCTGATGATCGATCCCTCGGGCGGTCCGATCTCCATCGCCCATGACGGCATGATCACGCAGAAGAACGTGCAGATCGGCGCGGTCGGCCTGTTCAAGATGCCCGTGGGCGCCGATCTCCAGCGCGCCGGCACCTCCGGCGTCGTTCCCAACAAGGCAGCCCAGCCGCTGGTGGATTTCGAGGACACGGCCGTCGCGCAGGGCTATGTGGAAGGCTCCAACGTCAATCCCATTCTTGAGATGACGCGCCTCATCGAAGTGCAGCGGGCCTTCGAGCAGGCCGCCAACATGATCCAGACCTCCGAGAACTCGCTCAACTCCGCCGTCACCCAGCTCGGAGCCACGAAATGACGGCAGGCTCCAGGCAGAAGGTCGATCTTTCGGGCCTGAACGAGCCGTTGATCCGCATCAGCGGGCATATCGTCGATGTGTCCGCGCAGTCCTTCCGCGTGGCGGGCCTCAGCCCCTATGTGAAGCTCGGCGACTGCGTGGTCTGCGACGGCCCCGAAGGCGAGGAACTGGGCGAGGTCGTGCGCGTCGAGGAAGCCTCGGCCACGGTGAAGCCCTTCGCGGTGCGCTTCCAGAGCGGCGTTCGCTCGCTCGCCTGGCGCACCGGCCCCGTCACGGTATCGCCGGCCGCCAGCTGGCGCGGGCGCACGATCGATGCGTTCGGTCGCCCCTGCGACGATCGGGGCCCCCTCGAACAAGGCCCGGTCAGCTATCTCACCGACACGCTGCCGGACGCTGCGCTGCGGCGCGGGCGCGTGACGCAGCCGGTCGCGACGGGCGTCAAGGCGATCGACATCTTCACCCCGCTCATTCGCGGCCAGCGCATGGGTATCTTCGCCGGGTCGGGCGTCGGCAAATCCACGCTGATGGGCATGTTGGCGCGGGCCAAGGGCTTCGACACGGTGGTCGTGGCGCTGGTGGGCGAGCGCGGCCGCGAGGTGCGCGAGTTCCTCGAAGTGACGATGCAGGGCGAGCTCAGCCGCGTCGTGACGGTCGTGGCGACGGGCGACGAGAGCCCGATGATGCGCCGCCTCGCACCCAAGACCGCCATGACCGTCGCCGAATATTTCCGCGACCAGGGCGACCATGTTCTCCTGATCGTGGATTCGGTGACGCGCCTTGCCCATGCGGCGCGCGACGTGGCGCTGGCCGCCGGCGAGCCGCCGGTGGCGCGCGGCTATCCGCCGAGCGTCTTTTCCGAACTGCCCCGCCTTCTGGAGCGCGCCGGCCCCGGCGCGCCGGACAGCGGCACGATCACCGGCCTCTTCGCGGTTCTGGTGGATGGCGACGATCACAACGAACCGGTGGCCGATTCCATTCGCGGCACGCTGGACGGGCATATCGTGCTGAGCCGCACGATCGCCGAGGAAGGCCGCTTCCCGGCCGTGGACGTTCTCAAATCCATCTCGCGTCTGGCCGACCTGTCCTGGAGCCACGAAGAGCGAGAACTGGTCACGCGGCTGCGCTCCATGATCTCGCGCTACGAGGACACGCGCGACCTGCGCCTTCTCGGCGGGTATCAGCGCGGCGCGGACGCGACGCTCGACCAGGCAGTCGATCTCGTGCCTCATGTCTATGGCAATCTTCTGCAAGGCCCCGCCGACGGCCCGACCGACCAGCCCTTCGACGAACTGTCCCGGCGTCTCAAGGCCGGCATGGCCGGCGGCTGACAAGCCGAAGCGCCGGGGCGATGCTCCCGGCGCTTTTCATCCGCAAGGATTCCCCTCGACCCCGCGTCAGTCCAAGCGCGATCGCCTGGATGGCTCACGCCGGCTCCAGCCTTCCAGTTCGGCGCGTGGGCGCTCGGCCGGGCCATCCCGCCAGCCGATGTCTCGCTTGATCCAGTCGGGCATCTCGTCTTCGCGCATCACGCGATCCGGCGGCGCGAGACGCCGCGCCAGCGCAGCCAGCCATAAGCCGAGTTTTGTCCACGCATGGCGGGGCTCCGCCGTGCGCGCTCCGTCGAGCATGCCCGTTCGCATGGGTTCGTTCCCTTTGTTGATAGGCTCGAACATGGCGTGAGGCGGCTTGCGGGTCCAATCGAAGCTCGGGCATGATGCATAAGGGAGTTTTATGCATTATGTCTCGCAATCTGCCACCCCTTGCCGCCCTTCGCGCCTTCGAGGCCGCCGCGCGCCATTTGAGCTTCACCAAGGCGGCGGCCGAGCTGGGCATGACGCAGGCGGCCGTCAGCTATCAGATCAAGATTCTGGAAGAGCGCGTCGGCGCACCGCTGTTCCTGCGGGGCAAACGACAGATCGCGCTGACGGAGGTCGGAGAGCGGTTCGGCTCAAACGCGAGCCAGGCCTTCGATCTCATCGCGGACGCGTTCGAGGCCGCGCGCGGCGGGGCTTCGGGCGTTCTCACCATCAGCGTCATCCCGACCTTCGCGACCGGCTGGCTGGCTCGGCATCTCTACGCCTTCCAGCTGTCTCACCCTGAGCTCGCCGTGCGACTCCAGACGACACGCGTGCTCGCGGACTTCGAGCGCGAGGGCGTCGACATCGCCATTCGCGGCGGTCCGAGACCAACCAGCCCTCTCGTCTCGCATCTTCTGCTGCGCGCCGATTTCACGCCGATGCTGAACCCCGCGCTGGAGGCGAAAGTCGGCCTGCCGCTCGGCAGCCCCGCCGACCTCCTGCACTATCCCCTGATCGACCCGACCGATCCCTGGTGGAACGAGTGGTTCGCCCATGCGGGAATCGAGCGGCCGGGCTTCGACAAGGATGACGGCCACAAGATGGGCGGGCAGGATCTGGAGGCCATCGCGGCGGCGGCCGGGCATGGCGTCGCAATCCTCACGCCCTTCTTCTACAAGGAGCTTCTGGCGTCCGGGCAGTTGCGCAAGCCCTTCAATATCCTCTGTCCGACCGAGCGTGGCTATTGGCTCTGCTATCCTCCCGCGCGCCGGACCTCGCCCAAGATCCGAGTGTTTCGCGACTGGCTCCTGGGGCATTTCCCGGAGGGAGAGAAGGAGCGATCAAGCTTCGGGCCGAGCGGCTGATCGCGTCCGGTGCGCTCGCCTTCGCACCGCATTCTTCCGCCTGATGTTTTCACAGGGCCTCCAACGCCGAGACAATTCCGCTTCGGCCGGAAATGCTCTAGAAGCCGCCCATGGCTCCTCCCCCGCTCCTCCGCCTCGACGGCGTGCGCCTCACCTTCGGCGGCACCCCTCTTCTCACCCATGTCGAACTCGGCGTCCTGCCGGGGGATCGCATTGCGCTGGTCGGGCGCAACGGCTCCGGCAAATCGACCCTCCTGAAAATCGCAGCCGGCCTCGTCGAGCCCGATGGCGGCGAGGTCTTCCGCCAGCCGGGCGCGACCATCCGCTATCTCGCGCAGGAGCCCGATTTCGGCACGGCCGAGACGGTGGAAGCCTATGTCATGGCGGGCCTTGGCCCCGCCGACGAGCCTTACCGTGTCACGCGGCTGATCGAGGGCTTGGGCCTTCGCGCCGACGCGCGGCCGGGCGATCTGTCGGGCGGCGAGGCGCGCCGCGCCGCGCTGGCCCGCGTGCTCGCCCCCGAGCCCGACATCGTGCTTCTGGACGAGCCGACCAACCATCTCGATCTTCCGACCATCGAATGGTTGGAAGAGGAAATCCGCTCCATCCGCTCGGCCGTGGTCATCATCAGCCACGACCGTCGCTTTCTGGAGCGCACGACCGAGGCGACCGTCTGGATCGATCGCGGCTCGGCGCGCCGCCTGAACGAAGGCTTCGGCGGCTTCGAAGCCTGGCGCGACAAGGTTCTCGAAGAGGAAGAGCGCGACCTCCAGAAGCTCGATCGCAAGATCGTGCGCGAGGAGCACTGGCTGCGCTATGGCGTCACCGCCCGGCGCACGCGCAACGAGCGCCGCCTCGCCGGCCTGCACCAGCTGCGCGCCGACCGCAAGAACGCCCGCCGCGCTGTGGGCACGGTGGAGATGGTGGTGGGCGAAACGCGCGAAAGCGGCAAGCTCGTCATTGAAGCCAAGGGCATCTCCAAGGCCTATGGCGAGCGCGTCCTGATCGACGATTTCTCCACGCGCATCCAGCGTGGCGATCGCGTCGGGCTCGTCGGCCCCAATGGCGCTGGCAAGACCACGCTCCTCAAGATGCTGATCGGCGAGACGGAGCCCGATTCCGGCACCGTGCGTCTCGGCACCAATCTGGACCTCGCCTTTCTCGACCAGAAGCGCGCCTCGCTGCGCGACGATCTCTCGGTCGCCGACGCGCTGACGGACGGGCGCGGCGATCAGGTCATGGTCAATGGCGAGCCGCGCCATGTCGCGGGCTATCTCAAGGACTTCCTGTTCCAGGCCGAGCAGATCCGAACGCCGGTCGGAAACCTGTCGGGCGGCGAGCGGGCGCGTCTGCTCCTGGCAAAAACCCTCGCGACCCCCGCCAATATTCTCGTTCTGGACGAGCCGACCAACGATCTCGACATGGAGACGCTGGACCTTCTTCAGGAACTGATCGCCAATTATCCCGGCACGGTCCTGCTCGTCAGCCACGACCGCGACTTTCTCGACCGCACGGTGACGAGCGTGATCTCGCCCGAGGAGAACGGGCGCTGGCTGGAATATGCCGGCGGCTACAGCGACATGGCCGCCCAGAAACGCGGCGCGCAGAAGGAAGCGCGCAAGGCCGAGAAGCCGAAACCGGCGGCTTCGGGCGCTTCCGCAAGCACGGCATCCAAGCCGGTGGGCGCGGCGACCAAGCTCTCCTTCAAGCAGAAATTCGCGCTGGAGAACCTGCCGAAGGAGATCGCCAAGCTGGAAGCCGCGATTGCCAAGGCGGAAGCCGAGATGGCCGATCCCGCGCTCTTCACCAAAAACCCCGATCGCTTCTCCAAGCTCGCGGGCGCCATCGAGAAGGACCGCGCGGCCCTGGCCAAGGCCGAGGACGAATGGCTGGAGCTGGAGATGCTGCGCGCCGAGATGGAGGGTTGAGCTTCAGGCTCAGCCTTTCCTCACCGCCTTCCAGGCCGGGGCGATGACCCGGCCGACGATCGGGATCAGCGCGAAGCCGACGACGAGGCCGACGAGGCCCGAGCCGAGCGCCGTGACGAACCAGCCGAGGAGGCCGCCGATGCCGGGGGCGAGGTTCGCCACGGTGAGGCTCGCCTCGTGGATCACATGCTCGATCCCGCTCAGGCCATATCCGGCGAGGCCATGGACCAGAATGCCGCCGCCAACCCAGACCATGGCCGCCGTGCCGACCACCGCCAGCACGCGCAGGAAATGCGGCATGACGCGCACGAGCCCGCGCCCAAAGGCGGCGAGCGCCCCCTCCCCCCGCCGGGCCAGCGCGACGCCGACATCGTCGGCCTTCACGATCAGCGCCACCGCGCCATAGACCACAGCCGTGATGCCGACGGCCACGATGGCCATGACCACCGCCTTGGTCCAGATGCTGCCATCCGGCAGACCGGCCAGCGTGATCGCCATGATCTCGGCCGAGAGGATGAAGTCGGTCTTCACCGCGCTCGCCACGCGCTGCTCTTCCAGAAGCGCGGCGTCGGTCGTTGGCGGAAGGGACGTCTCCTCATCAGCGTGCTCGGCATGGGGCACAAGCTTCTCGTAGATCTTTTCCGCGCCCTCGAACGAGAGATAGCAGCCGCCGAGCATCAGGAGCGGCGTGATCGCCCAAGGCGCGAAAGCGCCGAGCGCCAGCGCGATTGGCAGGAGAAACAGGAGCTTGTTGCGCACCGAGCCCTTGGCGATGCGCCAGACGATGGGCAATTCGCGGTCCGCCGAGAAGCCGACGACATAGCGCGGCGTCACGGCCGCATCGTCGATCACGACGCCCGCCGCCTTCGCCCCGGCCTTGGCGGCCTGCGCGCCGACATCGTCCAGCGAGGCCGCCGCGACCTTCGAGAGGGCCGCCACGTCGTCCAGAAGGGCGATCAGTCCGATGCTCATGATGCTTGCAGCCTTGATCGAAAGAACACAGTCCGACCCCGTTCATACACGCCGAATGTCCATCCAACGAGATCGTGCGCACTCGCCGCTTTTCTTTTACGCGGTGCGATGCACTCTTCATGCGGGGCAGGCATTCAGGGAGACGCATCATGGCTTCAGGCACGCGGATCGAATCGCGGACGATCGCGACGCGGCTTTTGACCCTGGCCGGGCTGCTGCTCGTTCTCGGCCAGCCCGCAGCGGCTTTGGAAACGAGTGCGCGCACGGCGATGATGGTTGATCTTGCGAGCGGCACCGTTCTGTTCGAGAAGAGCCCGGATCAGGAAATTCCGCCCGCGAGCCTGTCCAAGCTGATGACGCTCGCCGTCATCTTCGATGAATTGCGCAAGGGCTCGGTGCGGCTCGACGAGACTTTCCCCGTGTCCGAATATGCCTGGCGCACCGGGGGCGCGGCGTCGGGCGGCTCGACCATGTTCCTGCCGCTGAACTCACAGGTCAGTCTCGGCGATCTCATCAAGGGTATCGCCATTCAGTCCGGCAACGACGCGACGATCGTGGCGGCCGAAGGGATTGCCGGCTCGGTGCCGGCCTTTGCCGAGATGATGAACCGCAAGGCGCGCGAGCTGGGGCTCACCCATTCGCATTTCGCCAATCCGCACGGGCTGCCCGATCCCGGCCAATATGTCTCCGCGCGCGATCTCGTGACGCTGGCAAGCTACATCATCCGCGAGTTTCCCGAGCAGTATCCGCTCTTTTCGGAAGAGGAATTCACCTTCAACGGCATCACCCAGCGCTCGCGCAACCCTCTGCTGGCGCTGGGCGCGGACGGGTTGAAGACGGGGCACACGGCGGAAGCGGGCTATGGTCTCGTCGCCTCGGCCAAGGACGACACGGGCCGGCGCATCGTCTTTGCGATGACGGGCCTCAAGAGCGTGAAGGAGCGGGCCGAGGAAGCCCGCGCCATGATGACGGCCGGCCTGCGCGGGTTCGAAACGGTGGTGGTGGCCAAGGCCGGCGAAGCGATCGGCGAAGTGCCGGTGCAGAACGGGGCCGAGCCGAGCGTGCCTGTGCGCCCGGCCGGCGAGATCCGGTTCCTCCAACCGCGCGGCGTAGGCGGCGGCCCGGTCACGACCGAGATTCAGCCGATCGGCCCGGTGGACGCGCCCGTGCCCGAGGGCCGACGCATCGCGCAGTTGAAGGTCATGCGCGACGGGCAGGTCCTGCGTGAGGAGCCGCTCTACGCGGCCAAGCCCGTCGAGGCGGCCGGCCTGTTCCAGCGCATCCAGAACAAAGTGCTCGGCCATTTCCGATAAGGGCAGAGAGGCCGCCGGGCGCGGCCTCTTCGTCTGTCAGAGCTAGGGCCGCGTCATGGCATCGGCCACGGCGTGATGGGCATAGGGCTTGCAGAAGAACAGGCTGTCTGCGGGGAGTTCGTCCACTTCCGGCCCGCGCACACCCGACGTCACGAGGATGCGCACGGACGGCCAGCGCTCGCGCACCGTCGCCGCCAGGCGGTAGCCATCCATCGAGCCGGACATCTGCACATCGGTGAAGAGCACGCGAATGTCGGGTGACGTTTCCAGAAGGCGGATCGCCTCATCGGCGTTGCGTGCCCCATAGGACACGAAGCCGGCCTCTTCGGCGATGTCCATCGCATCCATCATCATCAGCGTGTTATCATCGACAATCACGGCGCCGGGGCGCTGGGGCAGGAAAGCACGACCCAAGGGAAGTATCCTTCGAACGAGACGGGCTCGGACGCGTCCGGAGCCATTAGTTCGAAGCTATTACTATAGCCTTGCGCTCACCTTTCCATGCAGCGCGAAGACCAGGCCCTCCGGCGGGAAATCCATGGACGCCGAACCGTCGAAATAGGGCGCGACGATCCGCTGGATCAGCCGTGTGCCGAAGCCCTTGCGCTCCGGCGAAACGACGGGCGGGCCGTCGGTTTCGCGCCAGGTGAGATCGAACGCGCCTTCGGGCGACACAGCCCACTCGATGTCCACATAGCCGGTTTCGTTGGATAAGGCGCCGTACTTCACGGCGTTGGTGCCGAGTTCGTAAAGCGCCAGCGACAGCCCCAGCGCCTGCTGGCTGCGCAGCACCAAGGACTGGCCGGATACGCGGATACGCTCGCGCACATGTTCCAGTGCCACCAGCGCGGAGGCCACGACCTCGTGGATTTCGGCCGTTTCCCAGTCGTCCCGTGTCAGGATATCCTGCGCGCGCGCCAGCGCCGCGATGCGGCCGGACAGGGCATCCCTCCCCTCCTCCAGCGAGCCGACTTGGCGCAGCGTCTGCGTGGCGATGGCCTGCACCATGGCCATGGAATTCTTCATGCGATGGGCCAGCTCGCGCATCAGCTCGACGCGCTGCTGATCGGCCATGATGCGGGACGTCACGTCGTAGCCTTCGACGAAAATGCCCGTCACCTGGCCCACAGGGTCGCGCAGCGGCTGGTAGACGAAATCGAGATAGCGCTCGACGGGCTGGGTGTCCGGCTCGCCCGCCACCACATAGCGCGCGCCTGCCTGCGTCAGGGCTTCGCCGCTCGCATAGGCACGGTCGAGCAAGTCGCCATAGCCCTGCTCCATCGCGTCGGGCAACGCGTCCGCGACGGGACGGCCCATCAGATCGCGGTTTCCGATCAGCGCCTGATAGGCGGGATTGACCCATTCGAAGCGGTGCTCCGGCCCCTGCAACATGGCCATGAAGCTCGGGGCCTGCTGAAACATCTGCCTGAATCGGGGGCGCTCTGCCAGGATCTGACGCCGCGCGATCACCTCGCCCGTGGTTTCCGTGCAGGCGCAGAACATGCCGCCCACTTCGCCCGACTCGATGCGAACGGGCGTATAGGAGAAGGCGAAATGCGTTTCCTCCGGATAGCCGTTCCGGTGCATCACGAATTCGATATTATCCATATGCGTGGAGACGCCCGCATAGGCGCGGTCGAGGATCGGCTCCACCACGTCCCAGAGGTCGAACCAGAGGTCGCGAAACGGGCGGCCGAGCGCCTGGGGATGGCGCTGGCCGCACATGGCGGCATAGCCGTCATTATAGAGGGTGATCCGGTCCGGGCCCCAGACGATCAGCATGGGCTGACGCGAGCCGAGCGTGATGCCGACAACCGTCCTCAGGCTTTGAGGCCATGCCTCGACAGGCCCCAGCGATGTCGCGGACCAATCGAACGCACGCATCAAAGCGCCGCACTCCCCGCCACCCGAAAGGAACGCCATGTTCCCCTCATCGTGCCACTGGAGCCCCTGTTTCCCCTGCAAGCCCCGAACCCCCGTCTTGTCCATTCTTCATATCTAGCCTGAAGCGCCAAAATCCAAGTGGCTTCCCCCTGCGGGACGGTAGGCCCGAATATATCTGCATAGCTGACGATCGCTCAGCGCGCGAGGAAACCGCTTGACGCTGAACTGCGACGCGCCGATATAGGCCCGGTAATTCCGCGTTTGCGCTGCGCCTGCCTTCTGCGATGTTCGAGAATCGGACTGGTCGGGCGCCTGCTGGTCGAAATTTTCGTGCCAGCCGCGGTCCGCGCTGATCTGTTCCCGCGCAGGAACGTTCAGCCGTTTATCGGCCCTCCTGTGGGCCGAAGCCATCGTAAGGCATTTCTTGACCCAAACGAATTTTCAGGCGCTCGGCCTTGCCGACGCGCTTCTGTCCGCTCTCGCGGCCATGGACTTCACCGTGCCGACGCCGATCCAGGCGCAGGCTATCCCTGCCGTTCTGAAGAACCGCGACGTTCTGGGCATCGCCCAGACCGGTACCGGCAAGACCGCGGCCTTCTCCCTGCCCATTATCGACCAGCTCCTGCGCGCCGGCGGCCGGCCGAAGTCCGGCTCCGCCAAGGTTCTGGTGCTTGCCCCCACGCGCGAACTCGCCATCCAGATCGCGGATAACGTGAAGGGCTTCACATCAGGCACGCCGATCCGCCACATGACCGTGTTCGGCGGCGTGTCGATCCGTCCGCAGATGGAAGCGGCTCGTCGCGGCGTCGATATCGTGATCGCGACCCCGGGCCGCCTTCTCGACCTGATCGACCAGCGCGGCCTGACGCTCGCCGACATCAGCCACGTCGTGTTCGACGAAGCGGATCGGATGCTCGACATGGGCTTCATCCGCGACATCACCCGCATCGTGAAGATGCTGCCGACGAGCCGCCAGTCGCTTCTGTTCTCGGCGACCATGCCCGACAACATCGCCTCGCTGGCCGCCAAGTTCCTGAAGAACCCGGTGCGCGTCGAGGTGACGCCCGAGGTCGTGACGGTCGAGAAGATCGACCAGAGCGTCTTCCTCGTCCCGCAGAAGATGAAGAAGCACTGGCTGATCAAGCATCTGCCGGGCTTCGAGAAGACCGTCATCTTCACCCGCACCAAGCATGGCGCCAACCGTCTGTCGGAAGACCTGGAAAAGGCCGGCATCGGCGCGCTCGCGATCCATGGCAACAAGAGCCAGGGTGCGCGCCAGCGCGCTCTGTCGGAGTTCCATGCCGGCAAGCTGCGGGTTCTCGTGGCCACCGACATCGTGGCGCGCGGCATCCATGTCGACGACATCAGCCATGTCGTGAACTTCGACCTGCCGGAAGAGCCGGAAAGCTACGTGCACCGCATCGGCCGCACGGCGCGGGCGGGCAAGTCGGGCATCGCGGTGACGCTGTGCGATCCGTCCGAGCGCTCCAAGCTGCGTCAGGTCGAGAAGATCACGGGCCTGCGCTTCGACGTGCAGACCAACGAGTTCTCCGACGCCTCGGCCGTGGCCGACGAGCCGCGCGGCGAGCGGGCGGCCCGTCCCCAGCGCGGACCGCGCCCGGCCCCTCGCGGCGAGGGTGGACGCGGCGGGCGTAACGGCCAGCCGGGCGAGCGTCGCCCCCATGGCGACATGCAGCGCGGTGCGCCACGCGGCGAGTCCTCCCGTTCGGACGAGCGCAACGCCAACCCGGGGCGCAACCGCACCCGCCGGGGCGGCGGTTCGCGTCCGCAGGGCGGCTCGCGCGTCGCGGGCTGATCCTCGCGCATCATCAGAGAAGCGAGAAAAGGGGCCGCAAGGCCCCTTTTTTCATGCGCGCTCCGGTCCCTCGCTTTGGCGCGCGGCAGTTGCGCCGGGGCTCTCATCCCCCATATGCAGGGCACGAAACCCGCGACGAAAGACCAAGTTCATGGCCGAGACGGTAAAGGTCGACATCCCGCACAAGCTGACGCGCGAGGCGGCGCGCCAGCGCATCAGCGAAGGGTTCGACCGCGTGCGTTCCGACGCGACGGGCGGGATGCTGAAGTTCGAGGACCAGTGGACCGGCGATCATCTCGACTTCCGCGCCGGAATGCTCGGCCAGCGCATTGTCGGCCGGCTCGATATTCTGGACGATCACGTCCATATCGAACTGGACCTACCGGGCTTTCTGGCCTCGCTCGCCAACAAGGTCACCGGCAAGATCCGCTCCGAGGGGCAGATCCTGCTGGAGAGCAAGAAGGCCTGAGCCTCAAGGCGTTGCGGGGGCGCTGCGCAGCGTGGCGTTCTCGGCCACGATGACCGGGCTGGACGGACCCGGGGTGATCGAGCGGATCGAGCCGAGCCCCGGCACCACGGAGCCGACCTTGACGCGCATCAGCTCGTTGCGCGTCGCCAGCAGCGCCTCGTCCTTGAACACCATCACGATCTGATAATCGTCCGCCGTCGGCTCGCGCAGGCGCACGATCTGCGGCGCGGGCATGGCACTGGCCATGTCGAGCGAGCCGGTTTCGATCTTGTCGGTCTTGGGCGGCATGTTGGCGAGCGCCGCTTCCTGAAAGTAATCCGGCGACCGGATCGACACCACGAAGGACCACGTGAAGAAGCCAGCCGAAGCGAGCGCCAGAAGAACCGACCCGGACCCCACCACCCAGTCAGCCATCGACCAGTCGTCGGCGAAGCGGGCCAGCTTGATCGGCGGGCGTGTGGACTCCGCTTCCTCTGTTTCTTCGTCGTAGAGGTCCAGCGTGGCGATGTTGGTCATGGCGCAATCCTCGGGTGCGGAATGACCCAAGGGTGGCGCTCGGCCCATTAACGAAGATCGACGATCCCGCATCGACGCTCAGTAAATCGCGCGTTAAGGTTAGTCGGATATGAATCAGGCATTGCATCCTCTCGGAGTCCTCTTCTCTTGATCCGCGACAGACGCCGGCAATCGCGCCGCAAAACGAGATTGCGGCCCGCCAAGCTCCTGACGGAGGGGGGCCAATTCCTGTGTGATTGCGCGGTGGTGGAACGCTCCGATCGCGGCGCGCGCATTCGCGCCTTCGCGCCGGTGCAGGTGATGATTCCCGAGATGCTCTTCCTGTTCGACGAGGTGGAGTCCTACAAGCATCGCTCGCGCATCGTCTGGTCGAAGGGCCCCGAACTGGGGCTCGCCTTCGTGTCGCTGGCCGAGTTCGTCGAGGATGGCGAGCGCCACCGCATTGCCGGGCGCTTCTATGCGGTGTCGGAATAGCGCAATAGCTGACCTTGGCGTGATCGGCTCTGGCCTTGCGGCGGATACGCCGTAGGTTATGCCGGGATGTCTCCGACGAACCGGAACCCTGCGGACTTGATCCGGATTGCTGCCCTTCTTCTCGGCCTGCTTCTGACGGCGGGGCTAGCCTTTCTCGTGTATGCCCTCAGCCCCGAGGCGATGGAGCCCGTGCCGCCTCAGCCGCGCGCCGCGTTCTCGCAGCTGGCGGTCGAGCGCGGGCAGCGCGTGGCGCTGATCGGCAATTGCGTGAGCTGCCACACAGCGCCCGGCGGCGCGCCCTATGCCGGCGGCTACGATGTGGACACGCCCTTCGGCACGATCTACGGCACGAATATCACGCCGGACGCCGAGACCGGCATCGGCACTTGGTCGCTCGAGGCTTTCACCCGCGCCCTGCGCGAGGGCATTGGCGCCAAGGGCGAGCATCTCTACCCCGCCTTTCCCTATGATCATTTCACCAAACTCTCGGACGGCGACATCGCCGCGCTCTACGCTTTTCTGATGACGCGCGAGCCGGTGCGCCGGACCACGCCGGAGAACGATCTGCCGGCCATCCTGCGCTTTCGCCCGCTTCTGGCCGGGTGGAAGCTCCTGGCCTTCCGCGAGGGGCGCTTCGAGCCCGATCCCGCGCTCAGCGAGCCGCTCGACTATGGGCGCTATCTCGTGGAGGGCGCGGGCCATTGCGGGGCCTGCCACACGCCGCGCAATCTGATCCAAGCTGAAAAGAGCGACGAGGCCCTGCGCGGCGGCCTGTCAGCCGGCTGGTCGGCCCCCGCCATCGCCGGGCCGATCGAAGTGACCGCGCCATGGACGCAAGGCGCTCTCGAAACCTATCTGCGCGATGGGTTCGACCGGGATCACGGCGCGGCCGCCGGCCCGATGCAGCCGGTCGGCGCGCATCTCGCCCGCACGCCGATGGAGGACGCGAGCGCCATCTCGGCCTATCTCCTGTCGCTCATGCAGCAGCGCGAACGAGCGCCGCTCGCGCCCCGGACGGACACCAAGCCGGACACGATGCCGGGCGCGGCGCTCTTCGCCGGCGCCTGCGCGAGCTGTCACAGCGGCTCCCCTGCCTCCGCCTCGCAAGGCCTGCCGCTGGAGAAAAGCGGCGCGACCCACGCCGAGAGCGCGCGCAATCTCGTGCAGTTCATTCTTCACGGCCGGCAGCTAGCGCCCGGCGCGGCGGGCGTGGCCATGCCCGGCTTCGCCCGGCTTCTGACGCGCCAGCAGGTGGCCGATCTCGCCGCCTATATCCGCGCGCGCTACTCCGACGAGCCGCCCTTCCAACAGCTGGATGCGACGGTGAACGAGCTGGCGGATCGGGCGGGGTTGCCGTGAGGCGCGCGGTGCCCTTCTCACAAAGGAACGATCGGACATGGTGACGCTGACCGTCAACGGCCGGCGCGTCGAGACGGACGCCGATCCGACGATGCCGCTTCTCTATCTCCTGCGCGACGAGTTGCAGCTGAACGGGGCGAAATATGGCTGCGGCGTCGGCCAATGCGGCTCCTGCGCCGTGCTGGTGGACGGACGCTCCTCCTTTTCCTGCCTCCTGCCCGTGGCAGCGCTCGACGGGCGCGAAGTGGTGACGCTGGAAGGGCTCGGGGCCGGCGAGAAGCCGGGGTCGGTGCAGGCCGCCTTCATCGCCGAACAGGCGGCCCAATGCGGCTATTGCATTCCCGGCATGATCATCGCCGTGGAAGGGCTTCTACGCCGCAACGCCTCGCCCGACGAGGCGGCGATCCGGGAGGCGCTTCAGCCCCATCTCTGCCGCTGCGGCACCCACGCGCGCATTCTCCGCGCGGCCCTGCGCGTGACGACGCCTCCCGCCGCCTCGGCCAAGCTTGAGGGCTCCAAGCCATGAGCCCCGACCTCTCCCGCCGCCTCGTGCTGAAAGGCGGCGCGCTGACGCTCTTCTTCGCGCTCGCGCCGGGTTCCGCGCGCGCGCAAGAGGCCGATATCGGCGGCGAGGGCGCGCAGGCCGGCGGCGCGCTGCCGGGCAGTCTGGACGACACGCCCCGCCTGGACAGCTGGATTCGGCTGGAGCCGGGTGGCACGGCCACCGTCTTCACCGGCAAGGCAGAGCTCGGCCAGGGCGTGCGCACCGCGCTCTGGCAGATCGCGGTGGAACAACTGCGCATGGCGCCCGATCGGGTCCGCCTTCAGACCGCCGACACGGGCGCGACGCCGAACGAAGGCTTCACCGCCGGCAGTCAGTCCATCAGCGAGAGCGGCGCGGCTATCGGCCATGCGGCGGCCGAGGTTCGCGCCCTGCTTCTGGCCCGCGCCGGCGAACGGCTGGGGCTTGCCCCCGAGAGCCTCACCGCCGAAGACGGCATCGTGCGCGCGCCGGACGGGCGGAGCCTTGCCTATGCTGATCTCGTGGCCGGGCTGGATTTGGCGATCGACGCCCGCCCCGGCGCGCCGCTGATTCAGGGGGCCGAGCGGCGTGTGGTGGGCCAGCCCGTGCCGCGCCTCGACATTCCCGCCAAGCTGACCGGGCGGGCAGCCTATCTTCAGGATATGCGCCCGAAGGACATGGTTCATGCCCGCGTCCTACGGCCGCCCCTGCCGGGCGCGCGGCTTCTGGACCTCGCGCCAGCCGAGGTGGAGGCGATGGAAGGCGTTCTGAAAGTCGTGCGTCAGGGCAGCTTCGTCGGCATCGTGGCGCAAACGGAATGGCAGGCGATCCGCGCGCGCGACGCTCTCGCCCGGCTGGCGCGCTGGAACGAGCCCGCCCCCCTGCCCCCGGTCGGCTCGATCCATGCCTGGCTGCGCATGGCACCGGCCGAGACGAGCGTGATCGCGGAGACCACCGGCCCCGCGCCGGAGGGCGAATGGATCACCGCGACCTACCGGCGGGCCTATCAGATGCACGGCTCGATCGGCCCGTCCTGCGCGCTCGCCGAAATCCGCGACGGCCAGCTCACCGTCTGGAGCCATACGCAGGGTGTCTTCCCCGACCGAGCGGCCCTTGCCGAACTGACGGGCCTGCCCCCGGAGCGCGTGCGCGTCATCCATGCCGAGGGCGCGGGCTGCTACGGTCATAATGGCGCGGACGATGCGGCCGGCGATGCCGCGCTTCTGGCGCTCGCCGTGCCGGGCCGGCCTGTACGCCTGCAATGGATGCGCGAGGACGAGCATCTGTTCGAGCCCTATGGCTCGGCCATGGTCTCGCAGATCGGCGCGCGGCTTTCGCCTCAGGGGCGGATCACGCAATGGTCCTACGATGTCTGGTCCATGCCCCATTCGACGCGGCCGGGCACGGCGGGCAATCTTCTGGCCGGCCGGCTGGTGGAGCCGCCCTTCGAGCCTGAAACGCCGCGTCCCATTCCGCAGCCGACGGGCGGCGGCGACCGCAACGCCATTCCGGGCTACGACCTCCCGAACCAGCGCGTGACCAACCACTTCGTCGCTGAGATGCCGGTGCGCGTGTCGGCGCTCCGCTCGCTCGGGGCCTATCACAATATCTTCTCGCTCGAGAGCTTCATGGACGAGTTGGCGCTCCGCGCCGGGGCGGACCCCGTGGCCTTTCGGCTGGCGCATTTGAGCGACCCGCGCGCGCGCGCCGTGGTGGAAGCGGCGGCCATGCGCTTCGGCTGGGATCGCTGGGTGCCCAAGGGTCCGATACACGGACGCGGCTTCGGCTATGCCCGCTACAAGAACCTCGCGGCCTATTGCGCCGTCGCGCTGGAGCTGAGCGTCGAGCGCGACACGGGAAACATCCAGATCGGGCGCGTCGTCGCGGCCTGCGACAGCGGCGAGGCGGTGAACCCGGACGGCATCCGCAACCAGATCGAAGGCGGGATCATCCAGGCCACAAGCTGGACTCTCTTCGAGGAGGTCGCCTTCGGCGAGCGCGGCCCGGCCTCGCGCGACTGGGCGAGCTATCCGATCCTGCGCTTCTCCCACGTGCCGGCCTCGGTCGAGGTGCATGTTCTCGACCGGCCGGACGAGCCTTTTCTCGGCACAGGCGAAGCCGCGCAGGGGCCGGCGGCGGCGGCCATCGGCAATGCGCTGGCCCATGCCACTGGCGCGCGCCTGCGCGATCTGCCGCTGCGGCCCGAACGCATCACGGCCGCGCTCGAAGCGTGAAGCCCAAAACGAAAAAGCCCGCCCCGATTGATCGGGGCGGGCTTCTCACAATCGCTCCAAGAGCGAAGCTTACTCGGCCGGGACGACCTGGATCGTGCCGGTCTCTTCCGTGGCCGGGCCGAGCGGCTTGGCGTGGCCGGCCAGCGCGGCATGGAGGCGGTCGGTGTCCAGTTCGCCTTCCCAGCGAGCGACGACGAGGGTCGCGACCGCATTGCCGACGAGATTGGTCAGCGCGCGGCATTCCGACATGAAGCGGTCGATGCCGAGGATCAGCGCCATGCCGGCGACCGGAACGGAAGGCACGACCGAGAGCGTCGCGGCCAGCGTGATGAAGCCCGCACCCGTGATGCCCGCCGCGCCTTTGGAGGAGAGCATGGCGACGAGAAGCAGCAGGACCTGCTCACCCAGCGAGAGATGGATGCCGGTGGCCTGTGCGATGAAGAGCGCGGCCAGCGTCATGTAGATATTGGTGCCGTCGAGGTTGAACGAATAGCCGGTCGGGATGACGAGGCCGACGACAGACTTCTTGGCGCCCGCCGCTTCCATCTTTTCCATGAGCGAAGGCAGAGCGGCTTCCGAAGAGGACGTGCCGAGGACGAGCAGCAGCTCTTCCTTGATGTAGCGGACCAGCGCGACGATCGAGAAGCCGTTGTAGCGGCAGACCGCGCCGAGCACGACGAACACGAACAGGAAGGCGGTGATGTAGAAGGTGCCGATCAGCATGGCGAGATTGGCGACCGAGGAGATGCCGTACTTGCCGATGGTGAAGGCCATGGCGCCGAAGGCGCCGATCGGGGCGGCCTTCATCAGGATGCCGACCAGCTTGAACATCGGAGCCGACACGGCCTGGAAGAAGTCGAGAACCGGCTTGCCCTTCTCGCCGACCATGCCGAGCGCCAGGCCGAACAGGACGGAGAAGAACAGGACCTGAAGAATGTCGCCCGAGGAGAAGGCGCCGACGATCGTGGTCGGGATGATGTTCTGCAGGAAGCCCGTGATGGTCTGCTCATGCGCCTTCACGGCGTAGTCGGCGACGGCTTTGCCGTCGAGCGAGGCGGGGTCGATGTTGAGGCCCGCACCCGGCTGGATCACGTTGCCGACGATGAGGCCGATGATCAGCGCCAGGGTCGAGAAGGTGAGGAAGTAGAGCATCGCCTTGCCGGCGACGCGCCCGACCTTCTTCAGATCGCTCATACCGGCGATGCCGGTGACGATGGTCAGGAAGATGACCGGCGCGATGATCATCTTGACGAGCTTGATGAACGCATCGCCGAGCGGCTTCATCGCCTCGCCGGTCTGCGGGTAGAAATGGCCGAGCAGGATGCCGACGGCGATCGCCGCCAGAACCTGAACGTAGAGCTGCGCGTAAAGCGGCTTGCGGGGAGCGGGCTCGCTCGCGACCACGGGTATGGATGCCATGAATACCTCCCAAACAGGTTTCTTCGCGCGGCTCATCCCGACCGCGTCGTGAAGGCTCGCGATCCGCAAACCTTTCGAAAACCATCATTGCAAGCGCCGTGCCAAATGCCGCGCAGGGCAGACATGCCGGGAACGCAAGGCTTTCTAAATCGTTTGAAGTGCGGGCGCTACGTGACGTGTGCGGATTTTCACTCAACCTTTGCCGGCGCTTGTGCGATATTCCGCACAAGATGATCCATGCTGCTTCACCTCGTCCGTCTCCGACCGTGATGCGTCTCGTGACGCTGGCGGGCGGGTTCGCGCTTCTGGTCGTGGCTTGGCTGGCGGCGGGCGAGATCGGGCGGCGCAGCGCCGACAGCCAGTTGGCGGATCGATCCGAAAGCGCTCTGGCTGCCGCGGCTTCGGTCCTGCGCAGCGAGATCGGCAAGCAGCGCGCCGTCCCGAGCGTGCTCGCCGAAGACCCCGAAGTGCTGGCGGTTCTACGCGAGCCGACAAAGCCGATGCTCGAGCGCGTGAACCGCCGGCTGGACGGCCTGGCGGCGACGACGGGCGCGAGCGTGATCTATCTCGTGGCGCGCACGGGCCTGGCGATTGCCTCCAGCAATTATGCCGATCCGCAAAGCTTCATCGGCAACGACTACCGTTTTCGCCGCTATTTCTCCGAATCCATCACGGGCGGCCAAGCCGAGCAATATGCGCTGGGCTCGGTCAGCCGCCGGCCGGGGCTCTATATCGCGCGCCGGGTCGGCAGCGCCGAAGCGCCGCTCGGCGTCGTGGTCCTGAAGATGGAGCTGGACGCCGTGGAAGAGACATGGCGCGCCGGCGGCAACATCGTCTTCGCGACCGACGAGCCGGGCGTGATCCTCGCGACGACCCGGCCGGACTGGCGCTTTCACACGCTGCAACCTCTTCCCCCACAGAAGCGATACGCCATTCGCGAAACGCTGCAATTTGGCGAAGCGCCCCTGACGCCGCTGAGCGAACTGACCTTGAACGGCGGCACGCAGGGCCGCTTGGCGAGCGGGCCGAACCGGGGGATTCCCGTCTTCGTATCGGAGCGCCCGCTCGGAGACCCCAGCCTGAACTGGCGGCTCTATCTCCTTCTACCGTCCGAAGACGTGCTGGACGAGGCGCAGCGCTCCAGCCGGCTGGTCGGCTTTGCGATCGTGCTGGCGGTGGTCGGCCCCGGCATCGCGCTCCAGCGCCGCCGCCGCCGCTCGCACCAGCGACAGGCCGACCTGCGCGCCACGGCCGCCGAACTGGAGCGCCGCGTTGCCGAGCGCACCGCCGAGATCGCGGACACGAACCGCCGCCTGCGTGATGCCATGGACGCGCGGGAATGCGCCGACCAGCGGGCGGGCGAGTTGCGCGAGGAGCTGGACCAGGCCGCGCGCCTGGCGACCCTCGGGCAGATCGCGGCGGGCGTGGCGCACGAGATCAACCAGCCACTCACGGCCATTCGCACCTATGGCGAGAATGCCGGCCTGTTTCTGGAGCGCGGCGACACGCAGCGCACGGCCGACAATCTGAAGCTCGTGGTGGGCCTTACGGATCGCATCGGCTCGATCACCGGGGCGCTGCGCAATTTCTCGCGGCGCGGCTCGCAGCCGCTTGGCCCCGTCTCGCTGCGCGAGGCGGCGGACGGCGCGCAAATGCTGCTGCACAATCGCTTTTCGGTCGTCTCGGCCGATCTGGTGCGCGAGGGCGACGCTTGGGACCTCAGCGTGCTTGGCGAGCCGATTCGCCTGGAACAGGTTCTGGTGAACCTGCTCCAGAACGCGCTCGATGCCGTGGCCGAGACGGAGGGCGCGCGCATCGTGCTGGCTGCCTGGCGGGACGGCGAAGAGGTCGCGCTCAGCGTCGGCGACAACGGGCCGGGCATCGACCCGTCCGTTCTGCCGCGCCTGTTCATCCCCTTTTCCACCGCCAAGCCGCGCGGACTCGGCCTCGGCCTCGTCATCTCGCGTGACATTCTCGCCGAATGGGGCGGCGAGCTTTCGGCGACAAGCGAACCGGGCCGAGGTGCGACCTTCACGGCGCGGCTTCGATGGGTCCATGAAACAGGGAACACAGCATGAGCGAGACCCTGCCCCTGCCCGTCGCCTTCGTGGACGACGAGGCCGACATTCGCGCCGCCAACGAACAATCCCTGCTTCTGGCCGGTTATCGCCCGCTTCTTTTCGAGCGGGGCGAAGCGCTTCTGGCTGCGATCGACGAGGGCTTCGAAGGCGTGGTCGTCACCGATCTGCGGATGCCCGGCCTCAGCGGGCTGGACCTGTTCCGCCGCCTGCGCGCGGTGGACGCGGACCTGCCGGTGATCCTGGTGACCGGCCATGGCGATGTCGCGACCGCCGTGGATGCCCTGCATGAGGGCGTCTACGACTTCATCGCCAAGCCCTATTCGGCTGCGCGGCTGATGGATGCCGTGCGGCGGGCCGGCGAGAAGCGGCGGCTGGTTCTGGAAAACCGACGGCTGCGCGATCTCGCGCGGCAGGTGGATGCGAGCGATGCGCCCTTGATCGGCGAAAGCCCCGCCATGCAGCGCCTGCGCCACACGATCCGCCAGATCGCGGATGCGGATGTGGACGTTCTGGTGGAAGGCGAGACCGGCTCCGGCAAGGAGGTGGTGGCAAGCGCCCTGCACCATTGGAGCCGCCGCGCGCCCAAACCCTTCGTGGCGCTCAATTGCGGCGCGCTGCCGGAAACCGTGATCGAGAGCGAATTGTTCGGCCATGAAAGCGGCGCGTTCACGGGCGCGGCCAAGCGCCGCGTCGGGCGCATCGAGCATTCGAGCGGCGGCACGCTGTTTCTGGACGAGATCGAGTCCATGCCGGCAGCGCTTCAGGTGAAGCTCCTGCGCGTTCTGGAAACGCGCGAGGTCGACCCGCTGGGAACCAACGAGCGTCGCGCGGTGGATCTGCGTGTGGTGGCCGCCGCCAAGGTCGACCTCGGCGCGCCCGAAGCGCGCGCCTATTTCCGCGAGGATCTGTTCTACCGCCTGAACGTCGTCACCGTGCAGATCCCGCCCCTGCGCGAGCGGGGGGACGACGTGCCGCTTCTGTTTGCGACCTTTCTGGAGCGTGCGGCCAAGCGCTTCCGCCGCGAGCCGCCCGCGATATCTCCGGGCGTGATCCGGCATCTGCGCGAGCATGACTGGCCGGGCAATGTGCGCGAGCTCGTGCATTTCGCCGAGCGCGTCGCCCTCGGGATCGCCGATGTGGCATCGCGGCCGGAAATCCCCCGCGCGGGCCTCACCCTGCCCGAGCGCGTGGACGCCTTCGAGGCGGATGCGATCCGCGAGGCGCTGGAAGAGAACAATGGCGACGTGAAACTGACGATCGAGGCACTCGGCATTCCCCGGAAGACCTTCTACGACAAGCTCCAGCGCCACGGCATCAGCCGCAAGGATTTCGCCGGCGAGACATAGCGTCGGGGAGTTTCGATCGCCGGAAAGCCGCCAACGCGAAAGTGCGTTCGGGGCGTTCTCCATTTGGCAATGGTGTCCGCGCTGACAATCTCGTGAAGATTCGATTGTGAGCCGCCGGCTCTTCGTCTACACAACCGCACGCTCCATCGCGAGCCAAGGAGGAAGGCACCCGCCCCCGTGCCCGGATGGGCGGCGTGATGATGCCACCTCCTACCTCTGCGTCCGACCCTGGGCGCCGCCATCCAGAGAGGACGCTATGACGCCCGTTCGGCCCCCCAGCTCGAAGATCGCCACCGTGTTGCGCGTGACGAGCGGCAACTTCCTGGAGATGTTCGACTTCTTCCTCTTCGGATTCTACGCGTCCTATATCTCCAAGACATTCTTTCCGGCCGGCAGCGAGTTCGCCTCGCTGATGCTGACCTTCATGACCTTCGGCGCGGGCTTCCTGATGCGCCCGCTCGGCGCGATCTTTCTGGGCGCCTATGTCGATAGTATCGGGCGGCGCAAGGGTCTGATCGTGACGCTCGGCATCATGGCGACGGGCACGATCCTGATCGCCTTCGTGCCGGGCTACGAGACCATCGGCCTCGCAGCGCCCCTTCTGGTGCTGGTCGGCCGCCTGCTGCAGGGCTTCTCGGCGGGCGTCGAGCTGGGCGGCGTGTCGGTGTATCTCGCCGAAATGGCGACGCCCGGGCGCAAGGGCTTCTACGTGTCCTGGCAGTCGGGCAGCCAGCAGGTCGCCGTCATGTTCGCGGCCGCGATCGGCTACACCTTGAACAACATGCTGGCGCCGGCCGCCATGAGCGACTGGGGCTGGCGCGTGCCCTTCTTCATCGGCTGCGCGATCGTGCCCTTCCTGTTCTATATCCGGCGCTCGCTGGAAGAGACGCACGAGTTTCAGCAGCGCAAGCACCGCCCCGCCATGCGCGAGGTCTTCGCTTCGCTGACGCGCAACTGGCGGATCGTGCTGCTCGGGATGCTGATGGTCGGCATGACGACGATTTCGTTTTACACAATCACCGTCTACACTCCGACCTTCGGCAAGGCGGTTCTTAAACTGTCGGAAACCGACAGCCTGATCGTCACCTTCTGCACGGCCCTGTCCAACCTGTTCTGGCTGCCGGTCATGGGCGCGTTGTCGGACCGGATCGGCCGCAAGCCTCTTCTCCTGACCTTCTCGGCGCTGACCATTCTCACCGCCTATCCCGCCCTGTCCTGGCTCGTGGCGAACGCAACCTTCGGCCATATGCTGGTCGTCCTCTTGTGGCTGTCCTTCCTTTACAGCAGCTACAATGGCGCGATGGTCGTGGCGCTGACCGAGATCGTGCCGGCCAGCGTGCGCACGGCGGGCTTCTCGCTGGCCTATTCGCTGGCCACCGCGCTGCTCGGCGGGTTCACGCCGCTTGTTTCGACCTGGATGATCGAGGCCACCGGCAACAAGGCCGCGCCCGGCCTCTGGATGGCCTTTGGCGGCGCTTGCGGCTTGGTCGCGACGCTTCTGATCTATCGCCGAGGTTCCGATGCCTCGTTGCCTGCGGCAGGCCGCACGGCCTGACCGGCTCTCGCCCCCAAGGGACGAGGTTCAAGGGCGGCTCCGGCCGCCCTTTTTTGTCAGGCGGACTGGCGGATGGCCTCGATCAGGCCGGCCAGACGCTGCGTGCCGGAGTCCGTCAGCGTTCCGCGATCGCCGGTCTCGTTCAGAAGACCGGCCTTTTCCAGTTCCTCGACACCGGCCGAGTCGGCCTTGTGTCCCTTGCCGTCGTCGAGAACGACGCGCGTGACCGCCTCGCCGCTGACCAGCGAGTGATAGGCGGCGAAGGTCAGGATCGACAGCGCGTGGTCGCTGAGTTTCTGGCTCATGATGGGGTCCTCTGGTTGGCCTCCGAGCCGCAATGCGAGCCACCGGCATTGGCTCCGGTCAGCGGCAAAGTTACGCGGCGAAAAACGCAAGGGCCGACCACACAAAAACTTCCCCTCGCGCTTTCTCGACAGCGCCACGATCCATCGCTACCTCTCGCCGCGCAATCGCAAGGCACGACTGATGACGAAGACCGTAGACCCCGAATTGAACGCGCTGATCCACGAGGTGATGGAAGCCCGGCTCATCAAGCCCGGCTCGCCGGAGCATGTCGTGGCCGCGCGCGTGGCGCAGGAAGGTCTCGGCGCGCTGGGGTCCGACGAGCGCGATCTGTTCGAAACCAAAGTCCTCCCGATCCTCGCCAAGCCGATCCGCGAGCAACTGGCCATCGCCTCCATTGTGCAGCGCGGCGGTTATGTGCCCCGCAAGATCGATTTCTGAACACAAGCTTGCGCTTTGCCGGCGCGCGGCGTGGAAATCGCGCGTCTCGGCCCTATCTCCGGAGTAACGTGTTTCCGGAGTAACTCCCATGTCCGCCGACCCCGAATTGTCCCGCTTGATCGCCGACGTGATCGACGCCGGCCTTCTCATGCCGGGGTCGCGCGAGATGGTCGTGGCGCAGCGCGTGGCGAGCGATGGCCAGCGCAGCCTGTCGATCGAGGATCGGCGCGTGTGGGAAAGCGGCGTCCTGCCGATTCTGGCGCAGCCGATCGACATTCAGATCGCCGTGCGCGCGCTGGTGCGCCGCTCGCATCGCCTGCCGCGCCGCGCCGTCGCCTGATCAGCGCCTCACGCGCCGGGCAGCGCTCTAGCGTCAGGGGGCCGCGCGCGCCGCTTCGATCCGAAGGCCAAGGGCCGGCGCGAGTTCGTCGGCCAGAACCACTCTCACCGCCTTGATCCGCTCCAGCGCCGCAGCGAGCTTGGCGCGGCCTTCCTTCGTCTGGACCACAGACCCGAGATCGGGGCCGAGCGAGCGGATGGAGACGGCGACCGCGCCGAGTTCCGTGTCGGGCGAGAGACTCAAGCCCGGCGTCAGCGCGAGGAGGCCGGACTGCGCGAGGAGCGCGCGCAGCCCTTCGATATCGGCCACCAGCATGGCCGTGTCGTGCCCGCTGCGGCCGAACAGAAAGAGATTGGACGGTGTTTCGCCCTGGCTGGCCGCAAGGCCGGGCGCAAGGCGCGTGTCGCCGATCTCATCGAGGCCGCGCACGGTCGTCGTCAGGAACAGGGCCAGGACATCGTCCGGGCTGCGGAACACGGGGTCGGAGGTCTTGGGCTGGGTCAGGCGTCCGGCAAAGCCGTTGGGGTTGCGCCATTGCTCGGCCACCGCGTCGGAAATCTGTCCGAGATTGCCGACGATCGTCGCGCCGTAGCGGCAGCGGAAGGCGCCAGCCTGCGACGTCAGATTGTCCGAACCCGCGCCGAACAGAACATATTCCAGCGCCGTCAGCCCCTGCACGGCGACGCTCTGGCGAGGCAGGAGATCGCTTGTCGCCGCGTCCGCGTTGCGCCGGTTGACGATGATCTGCGCCTGACGCTGCGCCGCGCCGCGCCGATCGGGCCAGAACAGGTAGCGCTCCAGCCGGCTGCCCTCGGCGATCGGGCCGAAGGTGATGAACTCCACCGCGCCGAAGGCCTGCGCCAGTTCGCCGAAGCTCTGGCGCGCCGCGACCAGCGCCGCTTCGTCCGGCTTGGCGCAGAGCGTGTCGAAGGCCTTGGCCTCCGCCTCGCCGGCTTTATCGAGCCGCTCGTAACCGGGCCGGATGACCTTTTCGATCGCCTGCGAGGCAATGGCGGCGCGGGGTGAGGTTTCAGCGAGGGCAGAGCCCGGCGCGCCGACCAACGTCGACACCAGGAGACTGAGGATCAAGCCGTGCCGAAATGCACCATGCCGCATCGAAAGAACTCCTCATAGCCGAAGCCGCCGGCCGCCGCCGTCATCCGGCAAGACCCAGCCGCACCGAGCGAAAGCTGGCCGCGATCCGTACCGCTGCCCAGTCCAAGCGCACGCAGCAAGACCGCACGTGATCAACGCCCTCCCCCTTACGCCAGCGCGAACGGCCACGCCATGGCGACGCCCAACCGTCGCAGGGCCGGCTCCAGCCTCGGCGCGATGACGGGCGTCTCGCAAAGAATCTATCGTCGCCCCGCTGGAACCGCCACAATCCCTCGCTCATCTCTAGGCAGTCCGCCGAGCGCTCCGCTTCGAGTCGCCGGCCGAGGACAAGCGATTGGCCGCTCCGGCGGCTTGCGAACGAGCGAACGAGATGAACACCGACGAACGTCAGATGCTCCAGAGCCTCTTCACCCGCCTGGGCGAAGCGGAGCGGGGGGCTCCCCCCCGCGACGGCGAGGCGGAAAGTTTCATTCGCGATCGTGTCTCCACCGCGCCGCACCTGCCCTATTACATGGCGCAGACGATCATCGTGCAGGAGGAGGCCCTCAAGGCCGCCCATGCGCGCATTCAGGAACTGGAAGAAGCCGAGCGCCAGCGCCCGGCCCAGAGCAGCGGCGGTGGCGGTTTCCTCAGCAGCCTGTTCGGCGGCGGCTCGTCCTCGCGTGACAATGCGCCTGCGCGCGACAACAGACCGATGGGCGCTCCTCAGGGCTATCAGAGCGGGCCGGACGGCGGCTACGGCGCGCCGCAGCCCCAGCGCGGCGGCCCTTGGGGCGGCGCACAGCAGGCGGCCCCCGGCTATGGCCAGCCCCCGCAGGGCTATGGTCAGCCGCAGCCCGGCTATGGTGCGCCCCAACCTGGTTACGGTCAGCCGGCCGGCTATCAGCCGCCCATGCAGAGCGGGCGCGGCGGCGGGTTCCTCGCCGGCGCGGCGCAGACGGCGGTCGGCGTCGCGGGCGGCGTGGTGCTCGGCAACATGCTGGGCAACATGTTCGGCGGTTCGCATTCCTTCATGAACCCCGGCGAAACCCCGGTCGTCGAGAACACGACGGTCGAGAACACCGAGATCATCAACGAGGCGCCGCAGGCGCAGGACGTGGCCGATCAGGGCGGCTACGACAATGGCTATGACAATTCGGGATATCAGGACGCCAGCTATGACGATGGCGGCTTCGACGACGGCGGTGGCGACGACGACTACGCGTGAGGCCTACCGCTCGACCTCTCATGCGGGGCCGCCCTTCGGGGCGGCCCTTTTCGTTGGGGCTCAACTGGCGCTTTCGCTCTCCAGAAAGGCGTCGATGCGCCCTTCCCGGCCGGCGCCCGTCACGAGATAGAGCACGAGAATGGCGAGGAGCAGCCCGCCTGCGATAAGCGGCGCGGCCCAATCGCCCTCCGCGATGCGCACCACGATCAGCGTGGCGCAGAGCGCCGCGCCGAGGATCGGCACCACGCGGGGGATCTCGAACCGCCCCTTCGCCTCGCCCTTGCGGCTCTGGAGCACGACGAGCGCGATGTTGACCACGGTGAAGACGGTCAGCAGCAGAAGAACGGTGGAGGCGGCGAGCGCGCCGATATTGCCGACGAGCGACAGCGCCACCACGATCACCAGGAGCGCGGCAATGGCGACATAGGGCGTGTGGCGCGTGGCATGGACGCGGCCGAAGGCTTCCGGCAGGAGGCCCTGACGCGACATGCCATAGAGCAGGCGCGAAGCCATGACGTAGTTGACGAGCGCCGTGTTGGCGACGGCAAAGATCGTGATGCCGGCATAGACGCTGGTCGGAAACCAGGGCGCGGCGCGCTCCACCACGAGGATCAGTGGCCCGGGCGCTTCGGCCAGTTCGCGCCAAGGCACGACCGAAACCGCCGTGACGGCGACGGCGATATAGATGGCGGTGGCCGCCAGCATGGCCGCGATGATGGCCTTGGGCATGGTGCGCTCGGGCTCGCGCACCTCCTCGGAGACATTCAGCATGTCCTCGAAGCCGATGAAGGAGAAGAAGGTCAGCACCGCTCCTTGCGCGACGAGCAGCACGACGGAGCCGCTGAGTGCCTCACCACTCTCGCCTGCCGGGAATTCCAGAAGATTCGCGCTGCCCCAGTACGAGACGCCGACCGCGATCACGAGCAGGAGGCCGAAGGCTTCCACCACGGTGCAGAGCGCGTTCAGCCAGAGCGATTCGGAAATGCCCCGGAACAGGACGCCGGCCAGAAGCACGAGAAAGCCGATGGCAAGCACGCTTTGCGGCGCGTCGATGCCGGTGACGCCCATGAAGTTGCGCGCCACGACATTGCTCTGGGTGGCGATCGAGGTGAGGCCCGAACAGACCACGGCGAGGCCCACGACATAGGACAGCATCGGCCGGCCATAGGCGCGCTGCGTGACATAGGCAGCGCCCCCTGCACGTGGATAGCGCGAGGCGATGGAGGCGTAGGACAGGCCCGTGAGCAGCGCCGCCACCATAGACACCACGAAGGCGATCCAGATGGCGCTGCCGAGTTCCTTCGCCGCCTCGCCGATCAGCCCGTAGATGCCGGCGCCCAGCATGGAGCCGAGCCCGAACAGGGCGACCTGCGGAAAGCCGACCGCCCGTTTGAGGCTGGCGTGTCCGTCCTGCGTCCCCATCCCGATCCTCCCGTTCCCGGTTTCCCTCTCGGGGAGACGATAGCGGCGAGGTGACGCACGGCGAGTCCGATTGCGGCAAAAAAGCGGCGCGACTACGCCGTCAGGCTGTGGAGCTGCCCAGGAATCTCGTCCAGCCGGTCGACCACGAGATCGGCCCCGAGCGCGTCGGCGCCCAGCGCCGTGTAGCCGCCGCGCAGCGCCACGACCTTCATGCCAGCGCTCTTGGCCGCGTCCACGTCGTTTTCGGAATCGCCGACGAAGAGAATGCTGGCCGGCTCCAGCCCAAGTTCCTGCGCGGCGAAGAGCAGAAGATCGGGGGCCGGCTTCTTGCGCGGGCCGGCGTCGCCGCCGACCACGAGGGCCATGCGCTCCAGAATGCCGAAATGCCGAAGGATATCGTCGGTCTCGGCGCGGGGCTTGTTGGTGATGACGCCAAGCTGGAACCCGGCCTCGCCCAGGATGCGCAGCGTGTCGCTGGCCCCGGCATTGAGGGTCGTGAGTTCGGTCGCGCGCGGGCCGTAGATCGACAGGTAGCGGGCCACCACCTTGTCGCGCGAGGCCGGGTCGATGCTCTTGCCGAGCGCGGCATAGGCGCGCTCGATCAGCGCCTGCACGCCCGCGCCGACCATGACGGCGACGGCCTCCAGCGTGAAGGGCGGCTCGCCATAGCTCGCCATGGTCTCGTTCAGCGCGGCGTGGATATCGGGCAGCGAGTCGATCAGCGTGCCGTCGAGATCGAAGAGAACGGCTTTCGGCCAGGATGTGTCGGACATGAGATTCTCTCCAGACTCAGGCGGCGGGGGGCTCGATCACGGCGAGCGTGATCCAATGGGCCGATAGAGCGGGCTTGGGCGCGTTCTCGATCTCGATGGAAGACTCCCAGGCGGACTGGACGGAGACGGCGCGCTCCGTCAGCCCCACGAGGCGGAAGCGGCCGCGCACCCGCGCGCCGGATTTCACCGGCGTGATGAAGCGCACTTTCTCGAAGCCGTAATTGATGCCCATCTTCGTGCCAACCACGCCGGGCATCGCGCCATAGGCGAGAATGGACAGAAGCGAGAGCGTCAGGAACCCATGAGCGATCGTGCCGCCGAAGGGCGTCTCGGCGGCCGCGCGTACCGGATCCACATGAATGAATTGATGGTCGTGCGTCGCCTCGGCGAACGTGTCGATCATGCGCTGGTCCACCACCAGCCAGTCGGACACGAAGTCTTCGCCGTCGAGATACGCGCGATAGGTTTCCATCGGCACGAGGGTGGGCCCTTTGGGAGTGGTCGCGGTCATGGCCTGTCCTGAAACCTTCGTTTCCCCCGGCTCATAAAGGTTCGGGGCTGCGAAGGCCACGCTCGGGGCCGGCCTTATCAGGCGCTTTTTGCTGGGTTGCGGCAAAAGCCGCCCTAGCTACCGGCCCGACCGACCAGCCCGAAGACATCCCACGGAAAGAAAACCTCATGTGTGGACTCTGCGGTGAGATCCGCTTCGACGGCCATTTCGCCTCCCCCGAGACGCTCAGCGCCATGGCCACCTGCCTCGCCCCGCGCGGGCCGGACGGATCGGGCATGGTCCTGCACGGCCGCGTGGGCCTCGGCCATCGCCGGCTGAAGATCATCGACCTCACCGAACAATCCGCCCAGCCGATGGAGGATTCCGAACTCGGGCTCACCATCGCCTTCAACGGCTGCATCTACAATTATCCCGAGCTTCGGCGCGAGCTGGAGGGAATGGGCTATCGCTTCTTCTCGCATGGCGACACGGAAGTGATCCTGAAAAGCTACCATGCCTGGGGTCGGGATTGCGTGAAGCGTTTCCACGGCATGTTCGCGTTTGCCATCCATGAGCGCGAAACGGGCCGCGTCTGCCTCGCGCGGGATCGGTTCGGCATCAAGCCGCTGTATCTCGCTCAGGACAAGGACCGGCTGCTGTTCGCCTCGTCCCTGCCCTCGATCGTGGCCGCCGGCGGTATCGACACCTCGATCGACCCGGACGCGCTGCACCATTACATGAGCTTCCACGCCGTGGTGCCCGCGCCGCTGACCATCCTCAAGGGCGTGCGCAAGCTGCCGCCGGCGACGGTGCGCATGGTGGAGCCGGACGGGCGCTTTGCCGACGAGACCTATTGGGCGCCCGCCTTCGCGCCCCGCCCCGAGGATGCGGGCAAGACCACGAAGGACTGGGAAGACGAGGTTCTGGAGCATCTGCGCCGCGCCGTGGAGCGGCGCATGGTGGCTGACGTGCCGGTCGGCGTGCTCCTGTCGGGCGGCGTCGATTCCTCCGTGATCGTCGGGCTTCTGGCCGAAGCCGGGCAGACGGGCCTGTCCACCTTCTCGATCGGCTTCGAGGACGCCAATGGCGAGATCGGCAACGAGTTCGAATATTCCGATCTGATCGCGCGCCATTACGGAACCAAGCATCACCGCATCTTCGTGCCCGGCGCGGAGCTGCTGGAGAACCTGCCGGCGGCGATCCGCGCCATGTCGGAGCCCATGGTCTCCTACGACAATATCGGCTTCTTCCTCCTGTCGCGGGAGGTCTCCAAGCATATCAAGGTCGTTCAGTCCGGCCAGGGCGCGGACGAGATCTTCGCCGGCTATCACTGGTATCCGCCGATGCAGGGCGCGGCCGATCCGCTGGCCGCTTATTCCGGGGCCTTCTTCGACCGCTCGCACGATGTGCTGCAAAGCCAGCTCGGTGCCCGCTGGCGCGGCGGGCGCGATGCCAGCTTCGAGTTCGTGCGCGATCACTTCGCCTTGCCCGGCGCGGACGATCCCGTCGCCAAGGCGCTGCGGATCGACAGCCAGATCATGCTGGTGGACGACCCCGTGAAGCGCGTCGACAACATGACCATGGCCTGGGGCCTGGAAGCGCGCGTGCCCTTCCTCGACCATGAACTGGCGGAACTGGCCGCCCGCATTCCCTCCTCTGAGAAGCTGAAGGGCGGCGGCAAGGGCATTCTGAAGGACGTCGCGCGGCGCATCATCCCCTCCGAGGTGATCGACCGCAAGAAGGGTTATTTCCCGGTCCCGCAGCTGAAATATCTCGCCGGCCCGACGCTCGACATGGTGCGCGACACGATGGGCTCGGCGAGGGCGCGCGAGCGCGGCCTGTTCGACCCCGCCTATCTCGACACGCTCTTTGCGGACCCGGCGAGCCATATCACCCCGCTTCAGGGCTCGGAGCTGTGGCAGGTGGCGCTGCTCGAACTCTGGCTCCAGGAACAGGGGCTGTGACGATGGCGGCGCTGAAAACCGACAGCGCGCAGGCGCGCGACGTGTCCTTCGATTGCGGCTGGGGCCGGCTCTGCTTCGCGCAGACCTTCGAAGACCCCGCCCATCTCGCCCGCTCGCTGGAGGAGGAAGGCCCCGCCCGGCGCGACATCGCCTTCTATGTCTCGGAGCCGCACGTGCTTCTGGCGCAGGCGCCGATCGACCTCTTCCTCGACCCGTCCCACACCTACCGGCTCGATCTCGCCGCGATGAAGCCGGCCTCGCGAGCGCCCAGCGGCTTTCGCATTCGGCCGCTGGAGCGCGAAAGCGACACGGCCGCCATCAACCGCATCTACCGGGTGCGTCATATGGTGGAGGTCGAGCCGAGCTTTCTCTGGTCGCAGCGCGAGGGCTCGGCGCTGCGCTATCTCGTGGCCGAGGACGAGCGCACCGGCGCGGTGATCGGCACCGTCACGGGGCTCGATCATGTCGCGGCCTTCGGCGACACGGAGAACGGCGCCTCGCTCTGGTGCCTCGCGATTGACGCGCAGGCGGTTTATCCCGGCCTCGGCGAAGCGCTGGTGCGCGCGCTGGCCGGACGCCTGCGCTCGGACGGGCGGCGCTCGCTCGACCTGTCCGTCATGCATGACAACGCCGCCGCCATCGCGCTCTACGAGCGGCTGGGCTTCCGCCGGCTGCCCGTGTTCGCGGTCAAGCGGCGCAATCCGATCAACGAGCGGCTCTTCACCGGCGCAGCCGCCGCCGACGAGGCGCTGAATCCTTATGCGCGCATCATCGTGGACGAGGCGCGACGGCGCGGCATCCACGCCGAAATCCTCGACGCGGACGGCGGCTTCTTCCGCCTGACCTATGGCGGGCGCAGCCTGCGCTGCCGCGAAAGCCTGTCGGACCTCACCTCCGCCGTCGCGCTCTCCATCTGCGACGACAAGAGCGTGACGCGCCGCCTTGTGGCCGATGCCGGCGTCGTGGTGCCTGAGCAGATCACGGCCGGGGACGACGAGGAGCTGTCCGCCTTCCTCCAGAGCCATGGGCAGATCGTGGTGAAGCCCGCGCGCGGCGAACAGGGGCGCGGCATCTCCGTCGGCGTCGAAACGCTGGAGGAAGCGAAGGCCGCGATCGAAGCGGCCCGGCGCGAATGCGATCGGGTTCTGATCGAAAGCTGCTTTCAGGGGCGCGATCTCCGGCTCGTCGTCATCGACTTCCGGCTCGTCGCCGCCGCGATCCGCGAGCCGCCGGCCATCACGGGCAATGGCGCGGACAGTGTGCGCGAACTCATCGAGCAATTGTCCCGCCGCCGTCAGAGCGCGACCTCAGGCGAAAGCCGCGTGCCGCTCGACGCCGAGACCGAGCGCACCGTGAAGGCCGCCGGCTACGCGATGGAGGACGTGCCAGCGGAGGGCAAGCGCATCACCGTTCGCCGCACCGCCAATCTCCATACGGGCGGGACGATCCACGACGTGACCGACATCGTGCATCCGCGCCTCGTGGAGGCCGCCATTGCGGCCGCGCGCGCCATCGACATTCCCGTCTGCGGCATCGACTTCATGGTCGAGGACCCTTCGCGCGAGCCCTATGTCTTCATCGAGGCGAACGAGCGGCCGGGGCTGGCCAATCACGAGCCGCAGCCGACCGCCGAGCGCTTCATCGACCTCCTGTTTCCGCTCTCCATCCCCTCCTCCGCCCGCACCGCGCGCCTGAAGCGCCGCCTGGACTGAACGCCCGACCATGGCTCGCCATTCGATCGATACCGACTATCTCGCCGCGCAGCTGCGCGCCCTTCTCGCGATCCCGAGCCCCACCGGCTACACGGACACGGTGGTGCGCTATGTCAGCGAGGAATTGCAGCGCTTCGGCCTCGAGGTGGAACTGACACGGCGCGGGGCAATCCGGGCTATCAGGCAGGGCTCGCGCCGCGCGGCGGCCCGCGCCATCGTCAGCCATCTCGACACGCTGGGCGCGCAGGTCAAGGGTCTGAAATCCAACGGGCGGCTCGAACTCGTGCCGATCGGCACATGGTCGGCGCGCTTTGCGGAAGGCGCGCGGGCGACGATCTTCGCCGAGGACGCCGCCTATCGCGGCACGATCCTCCCGCTGAAAGCCTCCGGCCACACGTTCAACGAGGAGGTGGACACAGCGCCCATCGGCTGGGCGCATGTGGAACTGCGCATCGACGAGATCGTGCGCACGCCGGCCGATGTCGTGAAGCTCGGCATCGATGTGGGCGATACGGTCGCCATCGACCCGCAGCCCGAATTTCTCGACAATGGCTTCATCGTCTCGCGCCATCTCGACAACAAGGCCGGCGTCGCGGTGATGCTGGCCGCGTTGGAGGCAATGGAGCGCGCGGGCTCCAAGACGCCGGTGGATATCCACTGGCTGTTCACCATTGCGGAGGAGGTCGGCGTCGGCGCGGCCTCGATCCTGAAGCCCGAGGTCGCCTCCATGGTGGCGGTGGACAATGGCACCAGCGCGCCGGGGCAGAACTCCTCCGAATTCGGCGTGACGGTCGCCATGGCCGACCAGACCGGCCCCTTCGACTATCATCTGACGCGCAAGCTCGTGCGCCTCTGCCGTGACGAGGACATCCGCTTCCAGAAGGACGTCTTCCGCTATTATCGCTCGGACTCCGCCTCTGCCGTCGAGGCCGGGCATGATGTGCGCACGGCCCTCGTCACCTTCGGCGTCGATGCCTCGCATGGCTGGGAGCGTATCCACATGCATGCCCTGCGCTCGCTGGCCGAGCTTCTCACCGCCTATGCGGTCTCAGCCTTGGAGATCGAGCGCGACCTGAAGCAGAGCGGCGATCTCGCCGGCTTCACTCGGCAGCCCCTGGCTGAAGCGGGAGACGAATGAGCGCGCGAATGTTTGGGTAACGATGAATGCGTCTTAGGTATCATTTTTGAACCACACAACCCTGCCCTTCATACCGATGAAACCCTAGCGCCTGTTTTATCGAGGAACTGGACCGCACCGATCCGCCGGGTGCGCATTCTCGATACGAAGGCTCTACATGGCCCACCTTCCGCGACTGACGGTTCGCCTGAAAATGACGATGCTGCTCCTGGGCGGTCTTCTCATCTTATCGTTTGCCAATTTCTGGCAGGTCCGCGACAGGATGATGAAGGACGCCGAAGAGAAAGCTGGCGCGCAGCAGACGACCAATATGAATATCGCATGGGATGTGTTGCACCACTATGGGCAGGACTTCCGCATGGTGGACGGGCAACTCTTCGTCAGCCAGCAGAAGCTCGATGGTTTTTTCGAGCCGGTGGATCAGATCAAGGCGCTGGTCGGCGGCGTCGCCACGGTGTTCTCCGGCGATACGCGGGTTTCCACCAACGTCGTGAAGGCGGACGGAACGCGTGCAGTCGGCACCAAGTTGACCGCCGCCCCCGTCATCGAGGCCGTTCTGAAAAACGGCCAGCCGTATCGGGGCAAGGCCGATATTCTCGGGCAGCCGTTCTATACGGCCTATGATCCGATCAAGGATGGCTCGGGCCAGACGATCGGCGTCCTGTTCGTCGGCGTCGCGCAGGACCATTTCCTCGCGGGTTTGAACGGACTTCTGGTCACGCTGGCCGGAACCAACGCCGCAATTCTCGTGGGTGTCGGAGTTCTCGCCTATTTCGCCATCGGCCCGATGCTGCGCCCCTTGCGCCTTCTGCGCGAGGATGTGCTCCACATGGCGGCGGGCGATCTGGCGCGGGGCGTGCGTCTGTCCAAGGGCCGCGACGAGATCGCGGATCTGCAGCGCGCCATGAGCGACATGACGGCGAAACTCTCCGAAACCGTCTCGGGTGTACGCGCCTCGTCCTCGCTGGTGGCCGCCGGCTCGGCCCGTTCGGCCGAAACCGCCGAGAAACTCTCGTCCGGTTCGACCGAGCAGGCCGCCGCCTCCGAACAGGCATCCGCCGCGATCGAAGAAATGACGGCCAATGTCCGCCAGAACGCCGATAACGCCTCCACCACCGAGAAGATCGCGGCCCAAGCTGCCGAACATGCCGGCACGACGGGCGAAGCGGTGGCGCAATCGACGAAGGCCATGCGTGAGATCGCCGAGAAGATCGCCGTGGTGCAGGAGATCGCGCGTCAGACCGACCTGCTCGCACTGAATGCGGCCATCGAAGCGGCCCGCGCCGGGCAGCACGGCAAGGGCTTTGCGGTCGTCGCCTCGGAAGTGCGCAAGCTCGCCGAGCGCAGCCAGGCCACCGCGACGGAGATCGGCGCGCTCTCCACCCGCACGCTGGTGGTCGCCGAAGATGCGGGCCTGCGTCTGGAGCGGCTGGTGCCGGATATCCGGCGCACCGCGGAACTGGTCTCGGAAATCTCCGCTGCCTGCCGCGAGCAGTCCATCGGCATCGAGCAGATCAACCAGGCGATCAGCCAGCTGGATCAGGTGACGCAGGCCAATGCCGGCGCGGCAAGCGACATGACGGCCACGGCCGACCATCTCGCCTCCGAAGCGGGCCGCCTCGAAGAGCGCGCCGGTTTCTTCCGACTGTCGGAGGAAGAGCGCGAGCGGCTGCGCGAAGTGGAGGCACAGGAAATCGCCGCCACCAATCGCCAGATCGAACAGAATAAGTTGAAGGCGGCGCAGCGAAGCGCCTCCGCCGCACCGTCCCGCAAGCCGTCCACCCTTCGTCGCGCCGCCGGCCCGGCCATGCTGGATCTCGACGCCGAAGAGCACGAACCGGGTTTCGAGCGCCTGAGCGCCTGACAGACTTTCCCAAAAACGGCCGCCTTCGCAGCGGCCGTTTCCCTGTTCAGCTGGAGCGAACGTCTCCGGTCACGAACGGGTTGCCGTCGCTTTTCGGTTCATCGCGCCCGCGCTGGTCGCTGGGCTCCAGATCGCCGGGCGTCTTCGAAGGCGAGGCATCGTCCATCTGTGCCTCGCGCGACTCGTCTTCCGGCCCGACACGCTTCCTGTTGTCGTTCATGCCCAAATCCTTCCTCAGTTTTCAGGGAAAGGCCGGCGCGTCTTTTGGGTTCCGCCGACGCCCCGAACCCATGCCGTCGGGAACGTCCCGACAGACGCGCGCTGGACATCACACGGTCGGGGGAGCATGTTGCACGTGCTAAGTCCTCCCACGGATCGGCCTTGGTCGCGTTTCCCGACTGCTCTGTCAGGGTCTCGTGGCCGCCCATGTTTCTTCATCGCGCTGGCATGAAAATGTCATTTTGCGATTGCTCTCCTGCCGGTTTCTTGGTACGAGCGCGTCATTCCCCGGTAGCTCAGTGGTAGAGCAATCGACTGTTAATCGATCGGTCGCTGGTTCGAATCCGGCCCGGGGAGCCACCCTCCAAACATCACCATCGTCGAACTGCAGGACACCGCACCGACGTCGAAGTCATGCGTTCGCGCTCCGATGGAACGGGCTGGTGACCTTGCCCGTTTCTCCTCCAGATATTGCGAGGAGTGTCGCTATGACCATCGAAAGACTGGAAGACGGACGGCCGATCACCCATGGCAAGCCCATGGGTCCAAAGCTGCGCTTCGCTATTGCGGCGTTTCTGGTCGTGCTTTTTGGTGCGATGCTGAGCACGCTGATTCTGGGCGCACCGACCGCCAGCCCCAGCGTCGCGGAAATGTCCATGTCGCAGCAAAGCAGCACCCCGACCAATCCCAGCGGCAATCCGTAACGCCAGAGGGGAACGCAAAGCCCCCGCTCTTTACCTCGCCTTAACCAAGACTGCGCGAGATTGGTGCCATGTGGCTTCGTCTCGCTCGGCCCCCATACCGGATCGCCAGCACGCTCTTCGCCTTGATGGCGCTGGTGGCGATCGGCTTCGTCACATCGCCGGCGAGCTTCGCCCAAGCGAGCGCCTCCCTCACGTTGGCCTTCGAAGTCGGCGAAACGCCTGTGGATGACCATGCCGCCTCGCCGGCCAACGCCCATTCCAGCGAACCCGGCAGCACCCCCGCAGACGAGCCGCATTCGCTGGATGCTCTCGCCGTTCATCCCTGGCGCCCTGCCACCCGGCCCGGCACCTCATTCCGCCAGGCTCGCACATCGCCCAGGCTGACGCCCGTTCTGGGCGGTCCCGACCGCCCGCCTCCGCGCGCACATCCAGCGTTTCGGAGCGAAGCCAGCGAAATCGTCTGACAACCCGCGCCATGATCATGATAGGCCGGCTGCCTTGTTTGCAGAAACAGGTGGGTCGCGCCGGGACAGGCGATAGCCGCCCCTCCTCCTGACAGGCTCGCCCGCGCCCATCCACGGCTCGGATCGGATGCGGCAAACGAGCGTTTTCGCAGACTTCCCTCCGCCAGTGCCGCCGATCGGCTTCGATCGGCCCGATGCCGCTGCGGATGCCCCAGACCCATGCCCCTCCCCTTCCTTCGACGCCTGTCCGTGAAAGCCGCACCCGAGTTCGGCTCTCGGCGACCGCCCTATGTGCGCATCCGCACCGGCTTGATGCTCGCGATCTTCGCGGCCTGCTACCTCACCATCGGCGGCCGGCTCGTGATGCTGGGCGCGGTGGAGGAAGCAGTGCCCGTCGCCTGGCCCTCGCCCCCCTCCAAGGCGCGGCCCAACCTTCTCGACCGCAACGGCCATGTGCTCGCCATGGATGTCCCCAGCGCCTCGGTCTATGCCGAGCCGCGCAAGATGGTGGATGTGGACGAGGCTGTGGAAGGCCTCCTGCGCGTCTTCCCCGATCTCGACGCCAGCGATCTGCGCCGCCGCCTGTCGAGCCGCTCGGCCTTCACCTGGATCAAGCGCACCACGAGCAAGGCCGAGCGCGACCAGCTTTGGGCGCTCGGCATTCCCGGTGTCGGCTTCCGCGACGAGCTGCGCCGGCTCTACCCGAACGGGCGCGCGGCCGCCCATGTGATCGGCGCGGTGAATGTCGACAATATTGGCATTGCGGGGATCGAAAGCTGGGTGGACCGGCAGGGGCTTCAGGCGCTGCGCGGCGTGGGCCTCAATCTCGGCGGCAATCTGGAGCCCATCCAGCTCAGCCTCGATCTGCGCGCCCAGCACGCGCTGACCTCCGAACTCTCGGAGGCCGTGACGAAGTTCCAGGCCATCGCTGGCGCGGGGCTCGTCATGGACATCACCAATGGCGAGATCATCGCGCTGGCCTCGCTGCCCGATTTCGACCCCAACGTGCCGACCGACGCGCTGAAGCCCGACCGGATCAACCGCGTCGCCGTCGGTACCTATGAGATGGGCTCGACCTTCAAGGCCATGACCACGGCCATGGCGCTGGATTCCGGCTTGTTCGACATGCGCTCGGTCGTGGATGCCAGCGCGCCGCTGCGCTTCGGGCGCTTTTCGATCCGCGACTATCGCGGCCAGAACCGGCCGCTCAACATTCCCGAATCCTTCATCCATTCCTCCAACATCGTCATGGGCAAGATGGCCATGGCGGTCGGGCCGGAGCATCACCGCACCTTCCTGAAGCGACTCGGCCAGCTCGATCGGCTGACGACGGAGCTTCCCGAAAGCGCCAGCCCGCTCTTCCCCGCCAAATGGGGCGAGTTGAACACGGCCACCATTTCCTTCGGCCACGGCATCGCCGTGACGCCGCTTCAAGCGAGCATGGGCATTGCGGCCGTCGTCAACAATGGCCGCCTCCTGCGCCCGACCTTCGTGAAGGGCGCGCCGGTGGAGGAGCGCGTGGTGGCAGAGGGCGTCGTGTCCGAGCGCACCAGCGAGGCGCTACGCTTCCTAATGCGCCTCAACGCGCGCGTCGGCTCGGCCGGCAAGGCGGATGTGGACGGCTATTTCATTGGCGGCAAAACGGGAACCTCGGAGAAGGTGGTGAACGGGCGTTATGACAGCGGCACGGTGCTGACCGCCTTCATGGGCATCGCGCCCGCCCATGCGCCGCGCTATCTCTTCATGACGGTGCTGGACGAGCCCAAGCCCCTGCCGGAAACCTATGGCTTCCGCACCTCGGGCTGGAACGCCGTGCCGGTGACGGGCAAGATCATCGCGCGCGTCATGCCGATTTTGGGCGTCGGCCCCTCCGGCACGCCGCCCCTCTCCCCCTTCCCCACCATGGCCTCGGCCCGTGCCTGGGGCTCGAACCTCTTCGTGGGCGGCCCGCGCGTCGCGAGCGGAATCAGCTACTGACCATCGCGATGGGCGGGCTCTGAGGAGCCTGCCCATCGAAGCCGGCCCGTAGCGCAAGAGCCGAGACAAGCACAGCTCGCCAGATTTGCAAGGAAGCTGAAACGCAAGGAGCCCGATGCGATGCGCATCGAGCTTGAACATGTGAGATAATATCTGGTGAGACTGGAGCGGGCGATGGGATTCGAACCCACGACCCCAACCTTGGCAAGGTTGTGCTCTACCCCTGAGCTACGCCCGCCCGCTCTGTCATTCCGCCGCTGCCCGCTGGGCCGCTGCTGATGAGCGGCTTATGCTCCATCCCGTTGCCGTTGGCAAGCGGCTTTGTGAAGAAAACACGAAACTTTCGAGACCACCCCCGACAGCGATCGCGCAACGCAAAACGGCCTCCCTAGAGGCCAAACAGAACCGACGTTTTGGAGAAGGATTGGAGCGGGCGATGGGGATCGAACCCACGACATCCAGCTTGGGAAGCTGGCGTTCTACCGCTGAACTACGCCCGCGTCTGACAAAGTCGTAGCGCAAGCACCGTGCCGACGCAAGCGGATCAACGGAGGTGAACCAGAGGAAAAAGGAGGGCGGTTCAGATCCGACTAGCATGCCCGGAACGCGCGCCCCGGCCCGGCTCCACGTCACTCAGCGCGGCGTCGATCAGCGCCCAGGTTGCAGCGCGCCCGGCCTTGGCCGGGACTTCCGCCAAGGGGATACCAACGCGCTCCAAGACGGTACGCTTGACGCTCATACGCTCTGCCGCGTCGCCCGAAAGATCATGACCCGTGCCGTGATATTCCACGACGAGCCGAGGCTCGCCTGCTCCGTCCACCACGAGGAAATCCACGCGCTTGCTGTTGTAGGAGCGGAAGGCGGCGCGTTGCCGCCAGTCTCTCGGGTTATAGGCGGTGCGCACGAAAGCGCCCATCGCGACCTCGAAGGACACGCGCCAATCTGGCCGATGCTCTCCGATCCAGGCATCCAGACTGTCGAGGACGCGCTGGGCTTCCTTGTTCACCGGGCGCACGGCGCGCAGGTTTGCCGCCGCGATGAAGCGAAGCTGATTGTCAGTATCGGAGAGATCGTTTTCTTCGGCGAACTGGCGACGGAGCGCTTCATCCGCCCGCAGGGCCTCGATCTCGCGCGCCAGAGAGGCTGCGCGCCGGCCGCGCCAGACAGCCCAAAGCGCCAGCGCCAGAACAATGGCGCCAACGGCGAGGTCCGTCCGCAGCCCGCCGGAGAGGAAGATGCCGCTCAGACGAAATGCTTCGACAACTTCAACCCCTGCGCCTGATAATTGGAGTTGAGATCGAGGCCGTAGAGCCGGTCCGGCAGCGAGGCCATGCGCTCGTAGACGAGGCGGCCGACGATCTGCCCGTCTTCCAGAATGAAGGGCACGTCATGGCTGCGCACTTCCAGAACCGCGCGGCTGCCGGTGCCGCCCGCCGGGCTGTGGCCGAAGCCGGGGTCGAAGAAGCCGGCGTAATGCACCCGGAACTCGCCGACCAGCGGGTCGAAGGGCGTCATCTCCGCCGCATAGGCGGGGGGCACATGCACGGCTTCCTTGGAGACGAGGATATAGAATTCGTCGGGGTCGAGCACGAGTTCGCCCGTTCCCGAGCGGTGGATCGGCTCCCAGAAGTCGAGCACCGGCTGCGCGGCGCGCTTGTCGACATCGACGACGCCCGTGTGGCGCTTGCCCCGATAGCCGACGAGCCCGCCGGCATCGCCCTTGAGATCGATCGACAGTGCGATGCCGCCACCCGAAATATTGGCATCCGGCGCGCTGGTGAGGCGCGCTTCGGCGTGAAGCGCGGCGAGCTCCGCTTCGCCGAGCTGCGCGTCGCCGGTGCGGAAGCGGATCTGGCTGAGGCGCGAGCCGGGGCGCACCACGATCGGGAAGGTGCGCGGGCTGATCTCGATGAAGAGCGGGCCGTGATAGCCGGCCGGCACCTTATCGAACTCCTGCGCACCATCGACGAGGACGCGGGTGAAGATATCGAGGCGGCCGGTGGAGGATTTCGGATTGGCGGCGGCGCGGATCTCGGCCGGCAGGGCCAGCGCTTCCTGAAGCGGCACGACATAGACGCAGCCCGTTTCCAGAACCGCCCCGCCCGTCAGGTCGATCTCGTGCATCGAGAACCGCGCGAGCTTGTCGGCGACGCTGACGCCGCGCCCCGGCAGGAAGCTCGCGCGCACCCGGTAGGCCCGCGATCCCAGACGGAGGTCGAGGCTGGCCGGCTGGATCTGGTCAGCATCGAAGGCGCGCTCGGCGCGAATGCCGCCCGCCTCGAAAAGCCCCGCAATGTCTCGATCAGGAAGAATACCGCCGCTCATGAGCGGGCCATACAGCGATATGGGCCAAAAAGCGAGATCAGCCGCCAGCAACCGTTCAGCATCGTAAAAATCGGCGCTCTCGCCCGATTGATTTGTCGGAAGCGGCGGATTATGCGTGAGGCTGTGGTGATTTTGCCGGCCGGCTTGCAGCCACGTTAAACAACTCGCTAAAGGGCCGTTTCTCGAGTTCTCCCGAGCGGTCCCGAAGGCGTATCCCCTTCCAAGTCGGCCCCTCGGAGTGATCCTCATGTCCAAGCCTGACGAGACCTCGCGCCTTCGGCCCGCCACGCAGATGGTGCACGGGGGCACGATGCGCTCCGGCTTCGGCGAGACATCCGAGGCGCTCTTTCTGACGCAGGGCTTCGTTTACCCGACGGCCGAGGCCGCCGAAGCGCGCTTCAAGGGCGAAGAGCCCGGCTATGTCTATTCGCGCTACGCCAACCCGACGACGCGCATGTTCGAAGAGCGGATGATGGCGCTGGAAGGCGCCGAGGACGCGCGCGCCACCGCCTCCGGCATGGCCGCGATCTCGACCGCGCTGCAATGCGCCGTGAAGGCGGGCGATCATGTGGTCGCCGCGCGCGCCCTGTTCGGCTCGTGCCGCTACATCATCGAGACCGTGCTCGGCCGCGCGGGCGTCGCCTGTACGCTGGTGGACGGGCGCGATCTCGACCAGTGGCGCGCCGCCGTCCGCCCGGAAACCAAACTCTTCTTTCTGGAGAGCCCGACCAACCCGACGCTGGAACTGGTGGACATCCGCGCCGTCGCGGACATCGCCCATGCGGCGGGCGCGGTGCTGGTGGTGGACAATGTCTTCGCCACGCCCCTGCAGCAGAAGCCGCTGGAGCTCGGTGCCGACGTCGTCGTCTATTCGGCCACCAAGCATATCGACGGCCAGGGCCGGTGCCTCGGCGGCGTCATCCTCTCCTCCAAGGAGTGGATCGAGAAGAACGTTCAGGACTTCTTCCGCCATACCGGCCCCTCGCTCTCGCCCTTCAATGCCTGGACGTTGCTCAAGGGCTTAGAGACCCTGCCGCTGCGCGTGGCGCAGCAGACCTCCAACGCCGCACGGCTGGCGGACGTGTTCGCGGCCTCGCCCAAGGTCGCCAGCGTCATCTATCCCGGCCGGGCCGACCATCCGCAGGCGGAACTCGTCAAGCGGCAGATGAGCGGCGGCTCGACCCTTCTTGCGATCGATCTGGCGGGCGGCAAGGAGGCGGCCTTCCGCTTCTCCAACGCACTGCAGATCATCAAGATCTCGAACAATCTCGGCGACGCCAAGAGCCTCATCACCCATCCGGCGACGACGACGCACAAGAGCCTGACCGACGAGGCCCGCGCCGAACTCGGCATCGGCCCCGGCCTTCTGCGCCTGTCGGTCGGCATCGAGGATGTCGAGGATCTGTTGGAGGATGTCGAGCGGGCGCTCGCCGCAGCTTGACCTCAGGCGCTACCGCCTTGCGCCCGCCCTCATCGGCGGGCACACAAGGTATGAGTTTCAACGGTGGGCCGCCCGTGTGGCCCACCCTGCATCAGGCCCGACCCGTCATGTACAAGGCGACGACCCGGCATATCACCGTTTCGGTAAGCCCGAGCTTCCTTCCCGAGCAATCCGACCCGGCGGAAGGGCGCTGGGTCTTCGCCTATCGCATCGAAATCGAGAACGGCTCGCGCGAGACGGTTCAGCTGCGCTCGCGCTATTGGCACATCACCAATGGCAGGGGGCAGGTCGAGGAAGTGCGCGGCCCCGGCGTCGTCGGCGAGGAGCCGATCCTCTCGCCCGGCGATAGTTTCACCTACACGTCCGGCTGCCCGCTCGGCACGCCGTCCGGCATCATGCGCGGCTCGTTCCGCATGGAAACCGCCGATGGACGCGGATTCGATATCGAAGTGCCGGCCTTCTCGCTCGACGCGCCGGAGACCCTTCGCGTCCTGAACTGAAGCGGACCTAAAGGGAGCGGCGAAAGGGAAAGCCCCTCGCCGCTCCTGAGGCCTCGTCAGTTCTTCGGCGTCTCGTCCTGAGTATCAGCGTGATCATGCGTGAATTCGTCGGGCGAGAAGCTGTAGGCTTCGCCGCAGAACTCGCAGGTCACGTTGATCTTGCCGTCCTCGACGCTCTCGGCAATGTCCTCTTCCGAGAAGCTTTCGAGAACGCCCTTGATCTTCTCGCGGGTACAGGAGCAATTGTCTCGCACTGGCGTCGGCGGAAAGACGCGCACGCCCCGCTCGTGGAAGAGGCGAAACAGAAGCCGCTCCACGCCGACTTCCGGATCGGCCAGTTCCGAGGCCTCGATTGTGCCCACCAGCGCCTGAACTTCCGTCCAGGCATCGTCTTCCTCGAACACGTGCTCTTCGGCGCCTTCCGGCGCGTCGCCGCCCGGCAGATCGGGCATCCGCATCCGCTCGGGCGCGTTCGGCAGGAACTGGGCGATCAGCCCGCCCGCGCGCCAGCTTTCCTTGAAGCCGCCGGTTTCGGCGCGCCGCGCGATCTTGGCAACCGCCAGGCGCACGGTGGTCGGGATTTGCTCGGACTGGCGGAAGTAGTTTTCCGCCACCGCTTCCAGCGACACGCCGTTCAGTTCCACGATGCCTTGGTAGCGCTGCGTATGCGCGCCCTGGTCGATCGTCAGCGCCAGAATGCCGACGCCCAGAAGCGAGGGCGGATCGGCGCGATGCTCGGCCACGGCGTCGGCCAGCCGCTCGGCATCGAAGCGGGCATAGGCGCGCACGCTGGAAGGCGCGCTGTAGTCCACGACGAGAAGGTCCACCGGACCATCGGTCTGGGTTTGCGCGATGAACTTGCCGTCGAACTTCAGCGAGGTACCGAGCAGAACGGTGAGCACGATCATCTCGGCCAGAAGCTGCGAGACCGGCGCGGGATAGTCGTGCCGCGCCAGAATCTGATCCACCATCGCGCCGAGTTGGACGGCGCGACCGCGCGCGTCCAGGGCCTCGACCGCGAAGGGAACCACCGCGTCGTCGCCGGCAAAGCCGATGTCGCCAAGCTCGAGCGAGGAATCAGCCATGCGATGCGACATCCCCGAAGACCCAGGCGAGGATCGACTTCTGGGCATGAAGCCGGTTCTCGGCCTCGTCGAAGACCACCGATTGCGGCCCGTCGATCACCGCATCCGTCACCTCCTCGCCGCGATGGGCGGGGAGGCAATGCATGAAGAGCGCTTGCGGGTTGGCGTGCGACATGAGCCGCTCGTTCACCTGATAGGGCAGGAACACATTGTGCCCGCGCGCCTGATCCTCGCGGCCCATGGACACCCAGGTGTCGGTGACGACGCAATCGGCGCCCGACACGGCCTCCACCGGATCATGCGTCAGATGCAGCCGGGTGCCGGCCTCGCGCGCCGCCGCGACATAGCGCGGATCGGGCTCGGAGCCTTCGGGCGTGGCAATGCGAAGCGAGAAATCGAAGCGGCCGGCCGCCTCGATCAGCGAGTTCAGGACGTTGTTGCCGTCGCCCGACCAGGCGAAGGTCTTGCCCTGCACCGGCCCGCGATGCTCCTCGAAGGTGAGGAGATCGGCCATGATCTGGCAGGGATGCGTGTCGTCGGTCAGCGCGTTGATGACAGGCACGGTCGCGGCCTCGGCCATTTCGAGAAGGCGCGAATGCTCGGTCGTGCGGATCATGATCGCGTCGACATAGCGCGACAGGACGCGCGCCGTGTCGGCGATCGTCTCGGCGCGGCCGAGCTGCATTTCCGAACCCGACAGGAACAGCGTCTCGCCGCCGAGCTGGCGCATGGCGACGTCGAAGGAGACGCGGGTGCGCGTCGAGGGCTTCTCGAAGATCATGGCGAGCACGCGCCCTTCGAGCGGACGCGCGCCCTTGCGGCCCTGCGCCTTGCGCTCGCGCGCATCCTTCAGGATGGCACGCAGATCGCCCGGCGTGGTGCAGGAGAGGTCGATGAAGTGCCGCACCGACGAGGCGTCGGCGGGCGATGCGATGGCCGCGGAAAGGGAACTCATGCCGCGCTGCTTTCGGACTGGGACTGGGACAGATCGGCGACGGCGGCTTCCAGCCGGCCCATCGCCTCGCGGATTTCGGCTTCGTTGACATTGAGCGGCGGCAGGAAGCGCACGACATTGTCGCCGGCCGGGGCAGCGAGCATGGCGTGGCTGCGCAGCGCCTCGATCAGCTGCGTGTTCGGCACCACCATCTTGAGACCGATCAGAAGCCCCTCGCCGCGCACTTCGGCAACGACATCGGGATAGCGATCCGCCAGCGAGGCGAGGCTCTGCTTGAAGAGAAGCGCGTTGCGGCGAACGTCTTCCAGGAAGCCATCGGCCAGAACCACGTCGAGCACGGCATTGCCGACCGCCATGGCGAGCGGATTGCCGCCGAAGGTCGTACCATGGGTGCCCGGCGTCATGCCCTTGGCGGCCTCGGCCGTGGCAAGGCACGCGCCGAGCGGGAAGCCGCCACCAATGCCCTTGGCCGAGGCCAGGATGTCGGGCGCGACGCCGGAATTCTCATAGGCATAGAAACGCCCGGTGCGGCCAACGCCGGTCTGCACCTCGTCATAAACGAGAAGCAGGCCATGCTCGTCGCAGAGCTGGCGCAGGAGCTTCAGGAAGCCCGTCTCGACCGTGCGAATACCGCCCTCGCCCTGGATCGGCTCGATCAGGATCGCGGCCGTCTCCGGGCCGATGGCCGCGCGCAGCGCCGCCTCGTCACCGAAGGGCACCTGATCGAAACCTTCGACCTTCGGGCCGAAGCCTTCCAGATATTTGGCCTGACCGCCGGCGGCGATGGTCGCCAGCGTGCGCCCGTGGAACGCGCCCTCGAAGGTCACGATACGGAACCGCTCGGGATGGCCCGATACGTACTGATAGCGCCGCGCCGTCTTGATGGCGCATTCCAGCGCTTCCGCACCCGAATTGGTGAAGAACACCTTATCGGCGAAGGACGCCTCGACCAGTCGCTGACCCAGCGTCTCCTGCCCCGGCACGTGGAACAGGTTGGACGTGTGCCAGAGTTTGCCGGCCTGCTCGGTGAGGGCCGCCACGAGATGGGGATGGGCATGGCCGAGCGAGTTCACGGCGATGCCGCCGGTGAAGTCGAGGAAGGTCCGCCCGTCGCTCGTGTGCAGCCAGACACCTTCTCCTCGCTCCACGCGAATGTCCGCGCGCGCGAATGTGGCAAACAGCGGATTATCGTGGAACTCGGCCATGGCGATACTTCTCGTTGGCATGGACATTGGCGATGACGGCGGCCCGACAGGCGGCCGGAGCGGGCGAAATCGAAGTGCCTCGCAAGGGCCAGCCTATACCATGGGGACGACGCGAATTGTCAACGAAAGCCGAAGTTTCGGCACTTGGGCCCAGCAAGGACTTCCGCGCGCGTCATTCTTCCGCCATAAGCTGTTGAAAAGCGGATGAAATGATTCGGGCGACGGCGAGGTCTCTTGCCGCCCTTCGCGCTTGCGTTCTAGAAACGTCTCGGACACCAGATTTCGTGTGGGAAGCCCCGCCGATCCGCAAGGGATCGATGGGTGCCTTGGATGTTGGCGACCGCGCCGCCCGCCCGCAGCGACTTGAGTACGAGGAGTCTGTTCATGAGTTGGACCGAGGAGCGCATCGAGCTGCTCACGCGTCTTTGGGGCGAAGGCCGCAGCGCCAGCCAGATCGCGGCGGAACTGGGCGGCGTCACCCGCAACGCCGTCATCGGCAAGGTTCACCGGCTGAAGCTGGACAACCGCCCCAAGGGCGGATCGGACGAGAGCGTCGCCGAGATCACCCCCGCCGCCATTCCGGTGGCCGTCGCCGCACCCTCGCCGGCCCCGGTGCCCGAGCCCGTCGTCGTCGTGGCGCAGGCCCCCGCGCCGCGCCCGGAGCCGGAGGCCGCCCCCGTGCCGCCGAGGCCAACGCCGGCCCCATCCATCGCGCCAGCGGCCGCGCCTGCCCCGGCCGCACCGCGCATCCTGACGCCGACCTTGCCTTCGACGCCGCCGTTGCGCGCACCCATGCCGCAGCGCCAGCCGATGGTACATTCCATCGGCGCGACCGCGCTGAAGATGTCTCCGGAGACGGACGCATTCGAGGACGCGCAGATCTTCGGCCATTCCGAAGGCGGCGAAGTGGTGCCGATGTCGCGCAATCTGACGCTGGTGCAGCTGTCGGAGCGCACCTGCAAATGGCCGCTCGGTGATCCGCTGAGCCCGGATTTCCGCTTTTGCGGCAACCACTCGCAGGACTCCTCGCCCTACTGCAAGCACCACGCGCGCATCGCCTTCCAGCCCGTCTCGGAGCGCCGCCGCGTTCGCTAACTCAACGGTGGGCTTTCTCAGACCCTGATGTGAGACCCGGCAGCGCCAGCGGCCGGGTTTCTTTTTGCTCCTCGCTCGCGAGCGCCGCGCCCATCTCCTCGCCACCGAGAAACCGTCTCCCGCTGCGCGCCGTCATGCTCTATGGAGGGGCACCGGATGCACATCGGAGGGCGAAGGCCCGGCGCGCGAAGGCGTGCAGCCCAAAGCCGTTTCGCATCCCTTGTCCCTACGTCAGAAGGCCATGCCATGACCGATACACCGACCTTGCCCGACCGCCTCGCGATCGATCCGGACAGCCCGCATTACGACGAGGCGCTTCTGGCGCGCGGCATCGGCATCCGCTTCAACGGCGCGGAAAAGACCAATGTCGAGGAATATTGCGTCAGCGAAGGCTGGGTGCGCGTGGCCGCCGGTAAGGCGAAGGACCGCCAGGGCAAGCCGCTTCTGATGAAGCTGAAGGGCACGGTCGAGCCCTATATCAAGGACGACGCAGCCGAGGGCTGAGCCCAAGCGGTCGAGCGGGCGGGATCGGTGCCCGAGGGCGCTTCTCACTCCTCAAACAACAACGGCGCGACAAGCCCCTGCTTGCCGCGCCGTTTTCGTTTCGAACCCGCTTGCGGGAAAGCCGTCAGCTGGCTTCCGCGCGCTGCGCCGAGGCCGGACGCGGGCTGGTGAAATTCTCGTCCAACGAATAGCCCGCGCCGCGGACGGTGCGGATCGGATCGCGCTGGCGCCCGCGATTGATCGCCTTGCGCAAACGGCCGACATGCACATCCACCGTGCGCTCGTCGACATAGATGTCCCGCCCCCAGACGCCGTCGAGCAATTGCTCGCGCGAGAAGACGCGGCCGGGCGACTGCATCAGGAATTCCAGGAGGCGGAACTCGGTGGGTCCGAGCTTGACCTCCCGCCCGGCCCGGCGAACGCGGTGCGTTTCGCGGTCGAGATCGAGATCCCCGGCGACGAGCTGGCTGGAAATGCGTTCCGGCTTCACGCGCCGCAGCATGGCGCGCACGCGGGCCATCAGCTCGGGCGTCGAGAAGGGCTTCACGACGTAATCGTCCGCGCCGACCGACAGGCCGCGCACCCGCTCCGACTCCTCGCCGCGCGCCGTCAGCATGATGATCGGCAGGCGCTCGGTCTCCGGCCGCGTGCGAAGACGCCGGCACAGCTCGACGCCCGACAGGCCCGGCAGCATCCAGTCGAGCAGGAGCAGATCCGGCACGGCTTCCTTGAGCCGCAGATCCGCCTCGTCGCCGCGGGCGATCACATCGACCTCGTAGCCCTCGGCCTCCAGATTGTAGCGCAGAAGAACGCCCAGAGCGTCCTCGTCCTCGACGACCGTGATCCTCGGCCCCATGGCGCTTACCCGTTCGCGCCGGGCATGGGCGCGGCGATCGAGGGCGTCGAGTCGCTCTTGGGACGCTCGGCCTCCATCTGCGTGCCGGTCTTGATGTAGTAGACCGTCTCGGCGATGTTGGTCGCGTGGTCGCCGATCCGCTCGATATTCTTGGCCGAGAAGAGAAGATGCGTGCAGGCCGTGATGTTGCGCGGATCTTCCATCATATAGGTCAGGAGTTCGCGGAACAGCGAGGTGTAGAGCGCGTCGATCTCGGCGTCGTGGGCACGGATTTCCAGCGCACGCACGGCGTCGCGCGTGGCGTAGACGTCGAGAACGTTCTTCAGCTGCTCCAGCGCCAGTTCCGACATGTGCTCGATGCCGCGCACCAGCTGAACCGGCTGCTTGTGATCGTTCACCGCGATGACGCGCTTGGCGATGTTCTTGCCGAGATCGCCGATCCGCTCCAGATCGCTGGAGATTCGGATCGCGCCGACGATCTCGCGCAGATCCTGCGCCATGGGCTGGCGCTTGCCGATCGTCATCACGGCGCGCTCGTCCACCTCGCGCTGGAGCGTGTCGAGAAGGATGTCGTCGGCGACGACGGACTGCGCGAGGCCCCAGTCCGAGCGGATCAGCGCCGACACGGCCTGTTCCACCATGCGCTCGGCCTGGCCGCCCATTTCGGAGATGCGGCGCAGAATGAATTTCAACTCGTCATCATAGGAGGAAACGATGTGTTCCATGATGCGAACTCCCTGTTCTGGCGGGGTCGGCCGCGCGCGGCGGCGCGGCCGGGCGCGAGGTTAGCCGAAGCGGCCGGTGATGTAGTCCTGCGTGCGCTTGTCGTCCGGGTTCTGGAACATCTTCTCGGTCGGTCCGACCTCGACGATCTTGCCCAGATGGAACATGGCCGTGCGCTGCGACACGCGGGCGGCCTGCTGCATGGAGTGCGTCACGATCACGATCGTGAAGTTCTGCTTCAGCTCGTCGATCAGTTCCTCGACCGTGGCGGTCGCGATCGGGTCGAGCGCCGAGCAGGGCTCGTCCATCAGGATCACCTCGGGCGACACCGCGATGGCGCGCGCGATGCACAGGCGCTGCTGCTGGCCGCCCGACAGGCCCGTGCCGGCGTCATGAAGGCGGTCCTTCACCTCCTGAAACAGGCCGGCCTTGCGCAGCGAGGTGACCACGATCTCTTCCAGATCGGTCTTCGACTTGGCGAGCCCGTGGATTTTCGGCCCATAGGCGACATTCTCGAAGATCGACTTCGGGAACGGGTTGGGCTTCTGGAACACCATGCCGACGCGGGCGCGCAGTTCCACCACGTCGATCTGCGGGTTGTAGATGTCCTCGCCGTCCAGCGTGATCAGGCCCTTGACCTTGGCGCCCTCGACCGTGTCGTTCATGCGGTTGAGCGAGCGCAGGAAGGTGGACTTGCCGCAGCCCGAAGGGCCGATCAGCGCCGTCACCTGCCGTTCGTAGACGTCGAGATTGACCTCGAACAGCGCCTGTTTCGCGCCGTAGAAGACCGAGACGCTCTCGCCCTTCATCTTGCTGGCGAAGGCGGGCGTGCTGGTCTTCGGGGCGGCGGTCAAATGAAGATTTTCCATCATATAAATTCCGATCGTTCCTACCAGCGACGCTCGAAGCGACGACGAAGCAGAATGGCGGTGACGTTCATGACCGCCAGGAAGAGAAGAAGCACGATGATGGCGCCCGAGGTGCGCTCCACGAAGGCGCGCTCGGCCTCGTTGGCCCACATGTAGATCTGCACCGGAAGAGCGGTCGCGGGGTCCATGGGCGTTGCGGGATAGTTGGCGACGAAGGCCACCATGCCGATCAGGAGGAGCGGCGCGGTTTCGCCCAGCGCATGGGCGAGACCGATGATCGTGCCCGTCAGAATGCCGGGCATGGCCAGCGGCAGCACATGCTGGAACACGGTCTGCATCTTGGACGCGCCGAGCCCCAGGGCGGCGGCGCGGATCGAGGGCGGCACGGCCTTCAACGCGGCGCGGGTCGCGATGATGATCGTGGGCAGCGTCATCAGCGTCAGGACGAGGCCGCCGACCAGCGAGGCCGAGCGCGGCAGGCCCATCCAGTTGATGAAGACGGCGAGACCCAAGAGGCCGTAGACGATCGAAGGCACAGCCGCGAGATTGTTGATGTTCACCTCAATGAGGTCGGTGAAGCGGTTCTTGGGCGCGAACTCTTCCAGATAGATCGACGCCGCGACGCCGATCGGCAGAGCCAGCACCAGAACGATGCCCATCATGTAGAGCGAGCCGATCAGGGCGACGCCGACGCCCGCCGTCTCGGCGCGGGCGGAAGCGCCGAAGGTGAAGAGCCCGGTGTTGAAGCGCTGCTCCATCGCGCCCTTGGCTTCGAGATCGTGGATCCAGGCGAGCTGCTGGTCCTTGATCGGACGGCGCGCTTCCGGGATCGACAGATCGAACTGCCCCTTCACGGCCGAGTCGACCGTGGAGTTGGCGTAGACCCAGACATCCTGCGTCGTGCCGATGATGGAGAGATCGTCCAGTACCATGTTGGCGAGCTGGGCGCGCACGCCCTGCGACACGAGCTGCATGGCCGAGGCGACGGCGGCCCGGTTGTTCGGATCGATGCCGAGTTCCTTCACCAGCGCGTCCTGCACGAGGCGCGGGTAATTCACCGTGCGCAGGATCGTCGGATCGGCCTTGGCCTTGTCGTTCGGGTCGATGATGCTCTTGGAGAAGGTGATCGGCAGGCGGATCTGGGTCTGGAAGAAGGCCGTGTAGCCCTGCCCGATCACCGTCCAGAGAAGGATGGCAAGGAAGATCATGCCGATGGCGATCGCACCCTGACCATAGAAGCGGAAGCGTCGTTCGGCGGCATAGCGACGGCGCAGGCCGATGTCGCGCCGCGCAGGGCGCGCGGAGGTCGGAACGGCGTCCGAGCGGGAAATCGTCGTATCGCTCATCAGTCGTACTGCTCCCGGTACTTGCGCACGATGGCAAGGGCGATGATGTTGAGGATCAGCGTCATCACGAAGAGCGTGATGCCGAGCGCGAAGGCCACGAGGCTCTGCGGCGAGGTGAAGTCGAGATCGCCCGTGAGCTGCGAGACGATCTTGACCGTCACGGTGGTCATAGCCTCAAACGGGTTGAGTGTGATGTTGGCCGCGATGCCGGCCGCCAGAACCACGATCATGGTCTCGCCGATGGCGCGCGAGGCGGTGAGCAGCAGCGCCGAGACGATGCCGGGCAGCGCCGCCGGCAGCACGACCTTCTTCACCGTTTCGGAGGGCGTGGCGCCCAGCCCCATCGAGCCGTCACGCAACGAGCGCGGCACGGCGGTGATGATGTCGTCCGAGAGGGACGAGACGAAGGGGATCAGCATGATGCCCATCACGAGACCGGCGGTCAGGATCGACTGCGCCTGGATGAAGCCGGTGAAATTGCCCGTCAGCAGCCCGTTGATGTCGGCCGAAATGTCGCGAAGGAAGGGGCCGACCGTGATCAGCGCGAAGAAGCCGTAGACGATGGTCGGAATGCCGGCCAGCACTTCCAGCAGCGGTTTCACGATGGAGCGCACCCGGCTCGACGCATATTCGGCCATGTAGATGGCGGCGAACAGGCCGACCGGCACGGCGAAGAGCATGGCGACGAAGGCGATATAGAGCGTGCCCGCCAGAAGCGGGATGATGCCGAACTGCCCGGCCGCCTGCGACCCGGCGGCGGCAAAGCGCGGCTCCCACACCGTTCCGAAGAAGAAGCTCGAGGGCGAGATACGGCTGAAGAAATCGATGCTCTCGAACAGCATCGAGCAGACGATGCCGACCGTGGTCAGAATGGCGATCGAGGAGCAGAGGATCAGGAAGACCTTGACGATCCGCTCGACCTTGTTGCGCGCGCGCAGACGAACCGCGATGCGGGACAGGGACAGGAAGAGCCCGGCGACCGCAACCACCAGAACGGCGCCCGTCATGGCCAGACGGCTCACGTCCTCCATGTGGTTCTTTTCGACGGCGATCGGAACCATCGCGTCCGTCGCGCCGCCCGGAAGCGGAATGCCGCGACGCTCGAACAAGGGCTTGATCTGGGCGATGCCGGCTGTCTCGAGGCCCACCTGCTCATCGGCGGGAAGCGCGCGAATGCCTTGGCCCAGCGAGCGCACGAGGCTGCGGCCGAGCGAGGCGGAGGCGCTCTGAGTATCGGCTTCGATGCGGCGCTCGACGGTGGAGAAGACGACGATGGGCGAAATCGCGAGCCAGGCGGCCATCAGCAGAAAGGCCGGGACCACGGCCCAGGAGAAGACGTAGGACCCGTGATAGACAGGGCGCGAATGGATTTTGGCGCCGGGCGCATCGGGCAGCGCCGCGCCTTTGCGGCGTCCCAGCACGAAGCCCACAAGGCCAATCGCCAGAACAATCAGAATGAGAGCAAATACGGACACCGTTCGCCGTCCCCCGAAGGATCATCAGCCTCGCGCTTCCCCTCTCAGGTCGCGGCCGGCTGGCGGTGAAAGTGAAGAGGCCGACCCTTGGGCCGGCCTCCCATCGAAGAAGATGGATTATTCGGCGATCGTGGTGCCGGCTTCGAAAGCCTTGCGGGCTTCTTCGCGCTGCGCCTCAGGGGCCGGCACGAGGCCGTACTGGGCGAGCGGGCCGTCGGGGCCGATCATCTGATCGTCGAGCCAGAAGGTCACGAATTCCTTGAGGCCCGGAACGACGCCGAGATGCGCCTTCTTGACGTAGAAGAACAGCGGACGCGACACCGGATACTGCCCGGAAGCGACGGTCTCGACCGAAGGCGTGACGCCCGAAACGGTGGCGACCTTCAGCTTGTCCTGGTTCTGGTCGTAGAAGGCTAGGCCGAAGACGCCGACGCCCTGCGGGTTGGCGGCGATGCGCGCCAGGGTCTCGGTGTAGTCGCCGGCAACGTCCACGGCCTTGCCGTCGTTGCGGATCTGGTGGCACTGCTTCTCGGCGGCCTTGTCGTCCATGCCGGCCTTCTTGAAGGCTTCGAGCGCGCCGGAGGACTTGCAGCCGGCGACGACCGTCTTTTCTTCGAAGACTTCGCGCGTGCCGTGGTTCTCGGCCGGGATGAAGGCGATGATGTCCTGGTTCGGCAGCGAGGCGTCGACATCCGACCACTTGGCGGCGGTGTTGTCCACGACCTTGCCGTCCTTGACGACCTTGGCGGCCAGCGCCTTGAAGATCGTCTCCGGCGTCAGGACGAAGCTCGGGCCGGACGCCGAGGAGGCGAAGACGATGCCGTCATAGCCGAAGCGAACCTGCTGAATTTCGGTCACGCCGGAATCCTTGCAAGCCTTCTTCTCGGAGTCCGAGATCGGGCGCGAGGCATTGGCGATGTCGACCGTCTCCGGGCCGACGCCCGCGCAGAACTGGCGGAAGCCGCCCGACGTGCCGCCCGACTCGACGACCGGGGTCGGGAAGTCCGGGAAGATTTCGCCGAAATTCTGCGCCACGATCTGCGCGTAGGGCAGAACGGTCGAGGAACCGGCCGCATGAACCGGCTGCGTGCTCTGCGCGAAAGCCGCGCCGGTCGTCATGACGGCCGCGCCGAGAGCGAGCGTGGCGAAGAGGGACTTGATCACAGGCGTTTCTCCATCGAAACGTTTCGAATGCGAACCGCCGGGCAAGATCAAAGGACGCGGCGTTGTTCGATGCCGGTCTAGCCGGCCGACGCAACCTGTCTATGACAAAGCCATATCCGATTTATGACAGTCTAAGCTGTTGATTTCACGCAGCCTTACCGGACGACCTCACAGAAGCCAGCCGGAAGCGCACCGAGAATGTCGAGCCTTGCCCGGGAATCGAGGCGATCGATAGCCGTGTGTTGTGGCGTATCAACACGTTTCGCACGATGCTGAGGCCGAGGCCCGTGCCCCGCGCCCGCGCGCTTCCGTCCTCCACCCGGTAGAAGCGCTCGGTCAGACGCGGCACGTGTTCGGGCGCGATGCCCCGGCCGAAATCGCGCACGAAGGCCTCGACCGTGTCGGACCCACGCGTCAGGCCGATCTGGATGCGCCCGCCCCCGTCGCCATATTTCATGGCGTTTTCAGCGAGATTGCCGAAGACCTGAACCAGTTCATCATGATCGCCATTGACCAGCGCTTCGCCCTCGTCCAGCCCGACGAGTTCCAGCGTCAGATCCTTCTCCGCTGCGGTCGGCGCCGATTGCTGCGCCACGACGCGCAGAACGGAAGCGATGTCGGCTCGCTCGCCCGGCTCCAGCCGGCGGCGCATCTCGATACGCGACAACGACAGGAGATCGTCGATCAGGCGCGACATGCGCCGGGCCTGATCCTGCATGATGTCGAGAAACTGCGCGCGCGCCTTGGGGTCGTCTCGCGCCGGGCCTTTCAGCGTTTCGATGAAGCCCGAAAGCGAGGCCAGGGGCGTGCGCAATTCGTGGCTGGCATTGGCGACGAAATCCGTGCGGATCTTCTCGATCCGGCGCATCTGCGTGCGGTCGCGAAACAGCGCCAGGAAGAAATGCGTCTGCGCTTCGCCGGGCATGGGCATCGGAAGGATATCAACGGCCCAGGCGCGGTCGGAGGGCGCGCGCTCGGCATATTCGGTCAGCTGCGGCTCGTCCGCCTCGATCGCCTCGGCCATGGCGGCGATGAATTCGGGCGCGCGAAAGCGCATGGCGATCGGATCGCCCAGCACCATGTTGCCGAAGGTCTGAATGCCAACGGCGTTGGAGAAGCGCAGCGCAAGGTCGCGGTCCAGAACGAAGGCCGGCTCGCGCATCGCGTTCACCACGCTCTTGACGCTGGCATTGGGCCAGAGCGGCGCGACCTCGCCGACCTTGCCGGCCTTGGCTCGAAGCGAGGCGCGCGCGCTGCGCTGGATCAGCTCGACCAAGGCGCTCAGCACCAGAACCCCGCCGACGACGGGGCGCAACTGCGGAATCACCCAAGCCGCCCAGACGAGCGCCCCGACCAGAACCAGCGTGGAAAGCGAGATAAAACTGCCACGACGCGCACCGCCGCCGGGTAAGCCTGTCTCGGTCATGCCAATGGACATCATCGCTCCGCTTGCGCATCCCGATCGAACAAGCGACACGATTCGCATGTTCGCTCGTCAATCAGATGACAGGAAGCGGTCATTTCTCACGAAAAATCGAGAGCAAGTTTCAGCGGCGTCGCGGCAGCTCAGCCGAGCTGGCGCAGCCGCAGGGAATAGATGTCCACATCGTTGGTCTGCCCCGCGACACCCGGCGCAATGGCGATGCTCGTATCGTTGCTGGCCACGGCCGGAACGGTGACATCGAAGACGAAGGCCTCTTCCGGCATGTCGGTGGTGAAGCGCTGGCTGTCGCAGAAGCTTCGGCTGCCGACGAGGCAGCGAACGGAGAATTCGCGCGGCGTGCCATCGGGCGAACCGGCGATGATTTCGATGCGCACGTTTCGCCCGGCGATCTGATGCAGCGTCCCCGGCCCGACCGCCAGAAGCGCCTCGTTCGGGCTGCCGGCCGGCGCCGAAATGCGCACGGCCTCGCGCGCACTGTCCTTTTTCACCGCCTCGATGCGCCCGCCCGCGGGAGTCGAGAGACGTTCGAGGTCGTTGCCGTCGAACACGTCGATCCAGGCGAGCTTGGGAAGCGTATCGACCGCTTCCGTGGAGCCCGTGACCTCCGGGGTTTCGCGGCCGCGCAGCGCGCCCGTGATGGCATAGGCGAGAAGCCCCAGCCCGAGCGCCAGAAGAGCGGCCAAGGCAGGCACCTTCCAGCTTGGCAAAGCGCGGGTCTTTTCGTCGGATGCGCGCGGCCGGCCCGGCGTCCAGCCGTTATCCTCGCCCCGCTCGTCCCGCACGTCACCGTCCGGCGCGGCGTGCGGATGAGCTTCATCCGTCAGCCGTTCCTCATAGGGCTCCGGCTCGTGTTCATCAGGATGGGGTTCGGCGGAATAGCTCTGCGGCGCAAAGCTTTGCGGCGCGAAGTCGGCTTCCACGCGGTTGATCGTCTCGGCCAGGCGCGAGCGCTGCTCGTGAGCGACCCCCTCCTCCGCGCCCCGCGCCTCCAGCATCCGCTCCAAGGCCCGTTCGGAGGCGGCATAGATGCTCTCCCGAAAGGCGGGATCGCGCGCGTCGCCACCTTCGAGGGCTCGTCGCAGGCTGTCTTCCATGGCGCTCATAGTCACTCCGAACTGCGTCAGCCAGCGGGGGTAAGGTACGCTTACCTCCGCTGCTTCGAACGTCGTGGATACTGAAAGCAGGCGGATGGAGCAATTGAAAGGCGCGCATCCCGTTCGCCTTGCCTTTTTACGTAAAAGGTCAGCCGCCTTCCCCACGGGCCTTCCGCCGCGCGAGACCCCCGAACTGACTTTACTTCCCGGCCAAACGACCAATGTGTCACGCCTGCCCGACCAACAGGTTTTTGTGATGCAGTCCGCTTCCGCCCCCGCGCTGCCGAACCCGATTTCCGCCCATGGCGTGATCGGCGACATGAACACCATCGCCCTCGTGGCGCAGGACGGGCGGATCGATTTCTTCTGTCATCCCAATGTCGACTCGCCCAGCCTGTTCGCCGGGCTGCTCGACACCGACAAGGGCGGCGAATTCCGGCTCTGGGCCGAAGGTGACGCGCTGACCTGTCGGCAAATCTATCTGCCCGACACCAATATTCTCCTCACACGCTTTCTGGGCGCGAACGGGATCGGCGAGATCACCGATTTCATGCCGACCGATGGCTCGGGGCGCATCGTGCGCCGGGGCAAGGCGATCATGGGCCCGGTGCGCTTTCGCGTACAGATTCGCCCGCGCCCCGAATACGGCTCAATCCACCCGGACTTCCGAGCCATTCCTGGCGGCTTCGCCGTGTCTTGGGACCGCGCGTCGGATGGCGGGCGCGAAGAGGTCTTCTTCTATTCCTCGATCCCCTTGCAGGTCGAGAACGGCACGATTTCGGGCGAGGTGGACCTGAAGGAGGACGAGTCGGTCTATGTGATCTTCTGCCCCGGCCGGAAGGACGCACCGAAGATCGAGCCCGGATACGCGCGCGCCGCCTTCGGGCAGACGCGCGAATTCTGGCACCGCTGGGTGAAACAAGGGCGCTATCCCACCTTCTGGCGCGAGCTGGTGGTGCGCTCGGCGCTGACGCTCAAGCTGCTGACCTCGGCGAGCCATGGCTCGATCGCGGCCGCCGCGACGTTCGGCCTGCCGGAGGTCGTGGGCGGCGAGCGCAACTGGGACTATCGCTTCTGCTGGGTGCGCGACAGCGCCTTCACGCTCTACGCCCTGTCGCGGCTGAACTATTTCGACGAGGCGGAAGCCTTCATTCATTTCCTGATGGAGCGCATTGTCGAGCCGCATGAGGATGTCGAGTCCGGCCTCCAGATCATGTACGCGATGGACGGCGCGGAGAAGCTGCCCGAAGTTTCGCTCGACCATTTGAGCGGCTATCTCGGCTCGCGCCCGGTGCGCGTCGGCAACGCCGCCTATCGCCAGCGCCAGATGGACATTTTCGGCGAGTTCATGGACGCGGTCTATATCGCGACCAAGGCGCGCGGAAAGCCGGCCTATGCGGTCTGGGCCAAGCTGTCGCGGCTGATGGACTGGCTCTGCGACCACTGGCACCTGCCCGACAAGGGCATCTGGGAAAGCCGGGGTGAGGACCGCGAATATCTGTCCTCGCGCCTCATGTGCTGGGTGGCGCTCGATCGCGGCATGAAGATCGCCGAGCAGGAATCCCTGCCGGCCGACATTCTGCGCTGGCGCTCCGAGCGCGACGCGATCCAGCGCAGCATTCTGGAGGAGTTCTGGAACAAGGACCTGGGCGCCTTCACCCAGTTCAAGGGCTCCTCCACGCTCGACGCCGTGGTTCTCCTGATGCCGCTGGTGAAGTTCATCAACCCGCGCGACCAGATGTGGACCTCGACGCTGAAGGCCGTGCAGGCCAATCTCGTCCATGACTGCCTCGTCCGGCGCTACATCAACACCGACGAGAACCATGACGGGCTGGAGGGCGAGGAAGGCTTCTTCACCATCTGCTCCTTCTGGTATGTCGAGGCCCTGGCGCGCTCCGGCTTCGTGGCGGAAGCCCGACTTCTGTTCGAGAAGCTCCATTCCTACGCCAATCACCTCGGCCTTTATTCCGAGGAACTCTCCACGTCCGGCGACCATCTCGGCAATTTCCCGCAGGGGCTGACGCACCTGTCGCTGATCTCGGCCGCGATCTGGCTCGACCGGGCGCTGTCGTCGCATTCCGACGACCCCGTGAACGCCTCCCATCAGATGATCGAGGACCCCGATGGCATCTACTGATCTTCATTCCCTTCACGGCCAGACAGCGCTCGTGACCGGCTCCTCCTCCGGCATCGGCGAGGCGATCGCGGTGGAACTCGCACGCGCCGGCGCGGATATCATCGTGAACTATCGCGGCTCGGCCGACAGCGCGAAGGGCACGGTGGACAGCGTCGAGGCGCTGGGCCGGCGCGCCGTCGCGGTGCAGGCCGACGTTTCGGTCGAGGCCGATGTCATCGCCATGTTCGATCAGGCGGAAGCGGCGCTGGGGCCGCTCGATATCGTGGTGTCGAATGCCGGCTTGCAGCGGGACTCAGCCATCGCCGACATGTCGCTGGACGACTGGAACACGGTGATCTCCACCAATCTCACCGGCGGCTTCCTGGTCGGGCGAGAGGCGATCCGGCGCTTTCGCAAGAAGGGACTGCGTGAGGATGTCAGCCGCTCGCTCGGCAAGCTCCTCTTCGACAACTCGGTGCATCAGCGCATTCCCTGGGCTTTCCGCGTCAATTACGCAGCCTCCAAGGGAGGCTTGCGGCTTCTGATGGAATCGCTGGCGCAGGAGGTCGCGCACGAGAAAATCCGCGTCAACGCCGTCGCCCCCGGCGCGATCGCGACCGCCATCAATCAGTCGGAGCGCGAGAAGCCGGGCGGCTTGGAGGCCATGCTCAAGCTCATTCCTTATGGGCGCATCGGCGAGCCCGCCGATATCGGACGCGTCGCGGCCTTTCTCGTGTCGGACGCGGCCGACTACATCACCGGCCAGACGCTGTTCACCGACGGCGGCATGACGCTCTATCCCGAGTTTCGCGGCAACGGCTGAAACGAGAAAGGCGGCCCCGGAGGCCGCCTTTTTTTCATTCCGCGATGCCGACGCGCCTCAATAGGCTTCGTCTTCGCTTTCCTCGGGCTCGGTGCGACGCATGGAGGAGAGCTTGGCGAAGACGGCGGCCGCGTCCAGCTCTCCGTCGTCCTCGCGCGGGGCGGAACGGTAGTTCTGCGTCTGTGCGGCCGACAGGAGACGCTCTTCCTCGGCGAGTTCCTCCGGGCGGGGCATTCCGCGCGAGGCCTTCTCGACTTCCAGATCGAGGTCGATCTGCGAGCACAGTCCGAGCGTCACCGGGTCCATCGGCTGGAGATTGGCCGAGTTCCAGTGCGTGCGCTCGCGGATCTGCTCGATCGTGTGCTTGGTCGTGCCGACGAGGCGCGAGATCGCGTTGTCCTTTAGCTCGGGATGGTTGCGCACCAGCCAGAGGATCGCGTTCGGACGGTCCTGACGCTTGGAGACGGGCGTGTAGCGCGGCCCCTTGCGCTTGGCCTCGGGCACGCGAACCTTGGGCGGCGCGATCTTGAGCCTGTGGCGCGGGTCCTTTTCCGCGCGCACGATCTCGTCGCGCGTCAGCTGCCCCGTGATGATGGGGTCCATGCCCTTGATGCCCTGCGCCGCTTCGCCATCCGCGATCGCCTTCACCTCGAGCGGGTGCAGGGTGCAGAATTCGGCGATCTGCTCGAAGGACAGCGAGGTGTTGTCCACCAGCCAGACGGCCGTGGCCTTCGGCATCAGGAGCTGCTGAGCCATGGGTAATAGTCTCCTAGTGGCCCCCCGGGAAGGCGGGCTGTGGTCATGCCACGAATGCGGGAATTAACGCGAACTATAGGGGGTGCCAGCCGCAATCGCAAGGAAGTCCGGCGATCTATTGCCGGCCCGTCACGAGCACGATCTTGCCGATATGGTCGCGCTCCATGTGCCGATGCGCTTCGGCGGCCTCCACCAGCGGATAGGTCGCCTCGATCAACGGGCGCACGCGGCCCGATTCGAGATGCGGCCAGACCTTCTCGCGCAGATCCGCCGCGAGAGCCGCCTTGAAGGCATGGTCGCGCGCCCGCAGGGTCGAGCCGGTGAGCACGAGGCGCTTCTGCATGACGAGGTTCAGATCGATCTCCACCTTCGCTCCTTGCAGAAAGGCGATCTGCACGATGCGCCCATCGACCGCCGCCGCCTGGAGATTGCGGTTCGTATAGTCGCCGCCCACCATGTCGAGCGTCAGATCGACGCCATGCCCATCCCGCCAGCTCTTCAGCGCCGCCACGAAATCCTCACGGCGATAGTCGACCGCGAGATCGGCGCCCAGCGCGCGCGCGGCTTCGGCCTTTTCCGGGCTGCCCACCGTCGTCGCCACATGCGCGCCGAAAGCGTGGGCCAGCTGGATCGCCGTGGTGCCGATACCGGACGTGCCGCCATGCACGAGGAACGTCTCGCCCGCCACGAGCCGCCCGCGCTGGAACACATTGTGCCAGACGGTCAGGAAGGTTTCGGGAATGGCGGCGGCTTCGCTGAAGCTCAAAGCGCCGGGGATCGGCAGCGCGGTGCCTGCATCCGCAAGTGCGAATTCCGCGTAGCCCCCGCCCGGCAGAAGCGCCATGGCCGTGTCGCCCTCGCGAAAATTCGAGACGCCCGGCCCGACGGCGGCCACGCGCCCGGCGACCTCCAGCCCCGGCCAGTCCGGTGCGCCTTCTGGCGCGGGATAATAGCCCTTGCGCTGGAGAATGTCGGGCCGGTTCACGCCGCTTGCATGAACCTCGATCAGGATTTGCCCCGCGCCCGGACGAGGCACGTCGACTTCGCGCGGCACCAGAACCTCGGGCTCTCCGTGGCCATCGAGGGCGACGATCGACATGGTGCGCGGCAGGGTCATGGGCTCGGTGCCTTTCAAAGGGCATGAATGGGCGGCGCGGTTGCGCTGCCCAACGTGGTGAGCAGGAAAGATAGGGTTTGTGTCGAGAATCGCGAGCCGCGCTAACCAAGCATTTACCCTGTCTGGATAAAGCTGTGATTGTCCAATTCGTTGGATGGCGACCCTGATGGTTGTCGACGTCTCCCTGTTGAAACTTGATAGAGCCGCTTCGTGCGGCTCTCTTTTTTCCAGGTGACGGGACCTGTGCGTCCGCTCGGCCGTTAACCAATTCGCAGCGAATGGGGTTGCGCCTGAGGGAGCTTGGGTAGAGGGTTTTGCGTAACGAGTTCGTCCGGCAGATGGCCGCACGAACCATGCAACGATTCCTCCCGAGGCTGGTTCTCCCCTGATGACACAAAAGCCGTCCGATCAGACCTCATTCCAGACCGTTCGCATCGCGGAGCGCCTCGCCTTTTCGGCGTCGTTCCAGCCGATCTTCGATACGGGCATGAATCTGGTCGATGAGACTGCGGCCTATCTCGACGGAGATGGGCGCCGGGACGCCAAATCCCTCTCGAGGGGTGCCGCGACCCTTTACGCCGCCGAGTCCATGCGCCTGACCACGCGCCTCATGCAGGTTGCCTCCTGGCTGCTGCTCCAGCGCGCCGCGAACCAGGGCGACATGTCGCGCTCGCAGGTCGAGGCCGAGAAGGGCAAGGTGCGGCTCGACAGCGAAGCGGAGGGCGTGGATTCGCCATTCTATGACGAGTTGCCGGTCTCCTTCCGTGGCCTCGTCGAGCGCGCCCTGCTTCTGGAGCGGCGCATCGCCATGCTCGATCGCGAAATCTACGGCTCGCCCGCGCCGGAACCGGACGTGGTTCACAATCCGGTCGGCCAGCAGATCGACCTTCTGCGCACCGCCTTCGCCATGTAATTCCGCCACGCCGCAAAGCTGGCCAGTTTTACGCCGCCGCGCCTTCGGGTTCGGCGGCGTTTTCGTATGCGCCGGACTGGTGAGAGAACCACGCAGGCACAAAAAAACCCGGCGCGATGGCCGGGCTTTTTCGAAACACAAAGGTCGGCAGATTAGATGCCGAGGCCTTCGTAGCGCTTCTTGAAGCGCGACACGCGGCCACCGCGATCCAGCATCTGCTGGTTGCCGCCGGTCCAGGCCGGGTGGCTGGTCGGGTCGATGTCGAGGTTCAACTTGTCGCCAGCCGCGCCATAGGTCGAGCGGGTCTGGTACTCGGTGCCGTTCGTCATGACGACGGTGATGTTGTGGTAGTCGGGGTGAATGTTCTGCTTCATGATGCCCTCACAGCCGATACGCGCTCGCACTCACCAAGCCCGTCTGGCCGCCCCGAGGGAATCGGACCAGGCGAACTGGAATGAGGAGCGCGATCGCTTTCAAATTCAAGGGCGAGCCTATACATGAGGGGGGGTTAGCGCACAAGGCCGCAAAGGCGATCCCATCTTGGCACGATCCGACGAGAAGAGCGGGGGCGAAAAAAGGCCCCGCACGCTGAAGCCCCTCGCCCGTCTTTGGCCCTATGTCAGACGCCACCGAAAGCTGGTGGCCGGCGCGCTGTTCTTTCTGACACTCGCCTCCGTCACGACCTTGTCCTTCCCGCTCGCGGTGCGCCGCGTGGTGGATCACGGTTTCATGTCGGGCGACACGGGCTTCGTGGACACGTATTTCGCCACCCTCGCCGTGCTCAGCCTCGTGCTCGCGCTGGCCAGCGCCGGGCGCTATTATTTCGTGATCACGATCGGCGAGCGCATCGTGGCGGAGCTGCGCAAGGACGTGTTCTCGCATGTCATGCGCCTGTCGCCGGGCTTCTACGACCGCAATCTTTCGGGCGAGATCGTCTCGCGGCTGACGGCCGACACGGTGCAGATCAAATCCGCCGTCGGGGCCACGGCCTCGCTGGCGCTGCGCAACATCATCCTGTTTCTCGGGGCCATCGCCATGATGGCCTATACGAGCCCCAGCCTGTCGCTGGTGGTGATATCGGCCATTCCCCTGATCGTTCTGCCTCTGGTCGCCTTCGGGCGCTCCGTGCGCCGCCGCTCGCGCGCCGCGCAGGATCGGCTGGCGAGCGCCAGCGCCTATGCGGGCGAGGCCATCGGTGCGGTGCGCGCCGTGCAAGCCTTCACCGCCGAGCCGGCCGCCCGCCGCCGCTTCGGCCAGGCGGTGGACGAGGCCTTCGAGGCCGCCCGCCGCTCAGTCACGGCGCGCGCCTTTCTCACCGCTTTCGCCATCTTTCTCATCACCGTCTCGATCATCATCGTGCTCTGGATCGGCGCGCATCGCGTCGTCGCGGGGGCGATGACGGCCGGCACGCTCGGCCAGTTCCTGCTTTATGCTGTCTTCGCCGCTTCCAGCCTTGGGCAGCTTTCGGAAGTCTGGGGCGAGTTGACGGCGGCCTCGGGCGCGACGGAGCGCCTGTCCGAGCTTTTGGAAGAGGAACCCGCCATCGCCTCCCCGGCGGTCCCGACGCCCCTCCCCTCCCCTGCGCGGGGGCGCCTGCAGTTCGACGCCGTGTCCTTCCGCTATCCGGGCGCGCCGGAGCGGCCAACGCTCAGCGAGGTCGATTTCGATATTCGCCCCGGCGAGACCGTCGCGCTGGTCGGCTCGTCGGGCGCGGGCAAGTCCACCGTCTTCGCGCTGATCGAGCGCTTCTACGACCCGAGCGAAGGCCGCGTGCTGCTGGACGGCGTGGATATCCGAGAGGCCGATCTGCGCGAGCTTCGGGCGCGCATCGCCTTCGTGCCGCAGGATGCCAGCATCTTCGCTGGGAGCGTCGCCGACAACATCGCCTTCGGGGCCGACGACGCGCCGAGCGAGGCGATCATCGCGGCGGCCCGCGCCGCACAGGCGGACGGGTTCGTTCAGGCCCTGCCGGAGGGCTACGACACCGTGATCGGCGAGCGCGGTGTCACGCTCTCGGGCGGCCAGCGCCAGCGCATCGCGATCGCCCGCGCCATTCTGCGCGATGCGCCGGTCCTGCTCTTGGACGAGGCGACCTCGGCGCTGGATGCCGAAAGCGAGGTGCTGGTGCAGCGCGCGCTGGAAGGGCTGATGGGCCAGCGCACGACGCTCGTCATCGCGCACCGTCTGGCCACAATCCTGAAGGCCGACCGCATCCTGGTCATGGATGGGGGACGCATCGTGGAAGAAGGCACCCATGCCGCGCTCATCGCACGCGGCGGGCTGTATTCACGCCTCGCGCGCCTTCAGTTCGACGCCGGCCGCGAAGCGCTGGCTTCGACGGCGGCGGAGTAAGGCACGAACGGAAGCTCGGAAGGCGTCCCGGTAGGACGCCTTCCGGGTGTCTGTGTAGCGATCATTCCCCGGAAGGGCTCGGCCGCACCGTCAGCTGAAAAAATGACAGGCGCGCTCGCCTACGTCCGGTTCGCGCCTGTCATCACCTTTCGAGCAGCCGCGTCTCAGCGCTCGGTCAGCTTCAACTCGATGCGGCGGTTGCGGGCGCGGGAGGCGGCGTCGTCGCCGGGCGTCAGCGGCTGGAATTCGCCGAAGCCCGTGGCCGCGAGGCGCTGCGCGGGAACGCCGGCCGCCACGAGAAAGCGCACCACGGCCGCCGCGCGTGCGGTGGACAATTGCCAATTGTCGGCAAAGCGCCCACTGCTCACCGGCACATTGTCGGTGTGCCCGTCCACGCGGATGATCCAGTTGATATCGGAGGGAATCTCGCGGTTGAGCTGAATGATGGCGTCGGCGAGCTTGCGCATCTCGTCCTGCCCTTGCGGCTGAAGCACGTCCGAGCCGGAGGGGAAGAGCACTTCCGACTGGAAGACGAACCGGTCGCCGACGATGCGGATATTGTCGCGATCGGCCAGAATCTCGCGCAGCCGGCCGAAGAAGTCCGAGCGATAGCGCGCCAGTTCTTGCACACGCTGCGCCAGCGCCACGTTCAGCCGGCGGCCGAGATCGGCGATCTGGGTCTGCGATTCGCGGTCGCGCTGCTCGGAGGCCCCGAGCGTGTCCTCCAGCGCCGCGATCTGCTGGCGCAGGGCCGAAAGCTGCTGGTTCAGGAGATCAATCTGCGCGCGCGCCTGCGCGGATACGCGCTGCTCGCTTTCCACCCGCGCCTGGAGATCGCCGACCGTCGCGCCGGGCGCGGGCGCGCTCGTGCGGCCGGCATCCAGCGCGGCCTGAAGCCGGCTGCGCTCGCCTTCCGCGCCGGCGAGAGAGGCCTGGAGCGCCGCGATCTGATCCTGAAACTCGCCCGAGTTGGAACGCTCCAGCGCCAGAAGCTGGGTCAGCTCGGCGATCTGCGCGTTGAGGCGGCCGAGCACGGTGTCACGGCCCGAAAGATCGCGGCTCAAGAGAAACTGCGCGATCACGAAGACCGACAAAAGGAACATGATGGCCAGAAGCAGCGTCGACAGCGCGTCGACGAAGCCCGGCCAGTAATCGATATCCCGGCGCTGGCGGCGGCGCGAAAGGGCCATCGACTCAGTTCCGCTCGATCTCGGAGAGGGAATTGTTCAGCCGCTCCAGCGCCCGGCGCATCTCGCGCTGCTCGCCCGCCTGCGCTTCCACGAAATCTCGCAGAAGCTGCTGCTCGCCGCGCATATGCTGCACGAGGCCTTGAATGCTCTCAGCCAGACTCGCCATGGCGGCGCTGGTGCGCGGGGCATTGCTCTGCTCCAGCACGAGCCGGTTGATCCGGTCGGCCAGAACGCGGAACTCTTCCGCCCCGTTCGGCACATTGGGAATCAGCGGCAGAAGCGAGGGCGTCTCGGCCTCGTAGGACAGGAGGTCTTCCAGCTCGGTGTAGAAGCGATTCTGCGCACGGCCGACCTGAAGATCGAGAAAGCCCAGCACCATCGAGCCGCTGAGGCCAAAGAGCGAGGAGGAGAAGGCCGTGCCCATGCCTGACAAGGGAGCGGACAGGCCGTTCTTGACGGAATCCAAGACCGTCGCGGCATCGCCGGCTGTGGGATCGAGCGACTGGATGGTCGCCGAGATCGAGCCGATCGTGGTGAGAAGGCCCCAGAACGTGCCGAGAAGGCCCAAGAAGACGAGGAGGCCGATCAGATAGCGGGAGGTGTCGCGCGCCTCGTCCAGCCGCGTGGCGACCGATTCCAGAAGCGAGCGGCCAGCGGCCAGCGGCAGGCGCGGCCGGCCGCGCCGGCCCTGCATCATCGCTTCCATAGGCGACAGGAGAACGGGATGGCGCGTGCGCCCGCCGCGCGCCGTCGCATCGCCCTCACGCAAGCCGTTGACCCAGCGCACCTCGCGCGAGAGCTTGAGGATCTGCCCGAGCGACAGAAGAATGCCGATGGCCAGAACACCGAGGATCAAGCCGTTGAGGCCGGGATTGGTGAAAAAGGCCTGTTGGACCTGCCGGCCGAGAATCAGCGCGACGAACCCCGCCAGCGCCAGAAACACCAGCATCACGCCGAGATACACGAGTGGGCTGCTCAGCGGCTCCGCCGGGGCGGAAGCCGCGGGAGGCGGCGCTTCGGGCGTGGGAGAAAAGACCTGCATGACGCCTCATCCGCATCGCCGACAGCTGGACGCCGCGCGGCCGGGCCGGAACGGTGGAATGTTCTTCTAACCCGCCGCGCCGGCCAGCGCCAGCCAATGTCGCGTGTTGTCAAGCACTTGGTGAATCGGAGCTTGCCAACGCGCGGTCGGCTCAGCCCTTGGCGGCTACCGGCTCGCCGCCGCCGCGATGGGCCGTGTTGGCCTTCTTGAGTTCGGCGAGAAGCTGGCGGTGGATCAGCTCGTTGCCGCAGCAGATATCGCCCTGCATGACGTCGAACTTCGCCCCGTCCGTATCGGTGACGAAGCCGCCGGCCTCGCGCACCAGAAGCGAACCGGCCGCGATGTCCCAAGGCTTCAGTTCATGCTCCCAGAAGCCGTCGAAGCGCCCGGCCGCGACATAGCCGAGATCGAGCGAAGCCGCGCCCATGCGCCGGATGCCGGCCGTCTCCGCCATGATCTGGCGCGATTCGAACAGGAAGCGCGCATGATCGCCATGGCCGAGGAAGGGCATGCCCGTCGCGATCACGCATTCGGGCAGCTTGGCACGGGCGGCGACGCGCAGGCGGCGATCGTTCAGGAAGGCGCCGCCGCCCTTCTCCGCCGTGTAAAGCTCGTCCAGCGCGGGATTGAAAATGACGCCCGCCACGATCTGCCCGTCGCGCTCCAGCGCAATCGAGATGGCGAACATCGGAATGCCATGAAGAAAGTTGGTCGTGCCGTCCAGGGGATCGACGATCCAGCGGTGCTGCGGGTCGCGCCCTTCCACGGTGCCGCGCTCTTCCATGAGGAAACCCCATTCGGGGCGGGCGCGCGAGAGTTCCTGGAAGACGATCTCTTCGGCCTTGCGGTCGGCATTGGACACGAAGTCCGCCGGGCCCTTCATGGACACCTGAAGGTTCTGGACTTCGCCGAAATCGCGGGTCAGCGAGCGGCCAGCCTTCATGGCGGCCTGCGTCATGACGTTCATCAATGCCGAACGGGCCATGGCTTGGGACAACTTTCTTCAATCGTGACAAAGAACACGCGGCGCGCACCAAGGGGCACGCTGCGGAGATGCGAAACCGGCCGGGCCTTTCAAGGCGGCCCGCCCGGTTGAACGGGTTCGGTCAGTCCGCGCGGCGGACGTAGGTGATCTCGTTGGTGTCGACCACGATGCGCTCGCCCGCTTCCACGAAGGGCGGCACCATCACGCGCAGCCCATTCTCCGTGATGGCCGGTTTGTAGGAGGACGCGGCCGTCTGCCCGCGCACCACGGGATCGGCTTCCGCCACCGCGAGCACGACCTGATCGGGCAGCGAAATGCCGATCGGGCGCCCTTCATGGCTCTGCACCGTCACCTTCATGCCGTCCTGCAGAAAGGCGGCGCGGTCGCCCACGAAATCCTTCTGAAGTTCGAGCTGCTCGTAGCTCTCATTGTCCATGAAGACGAGGTTCTCACCCTCGGCATAGAGGAACTGATAGTCGTTGAGATCGAGATGGATGCGCTCGACCGACTCGGAGGCGCGGAAGCGCTCGTTCAGCTTGGTGCCGTCGATCAGGTTCTTCAGCTCGACCTGGTTGAACGCGCCGCCCTTGCCCGGCTTCACATGGGCCGTCTTCACGGCGGCCCAGAGGCCACCGGCATGTTCGATGACATAGCCGGGACGGATTTCGCTTCCGTTGATCTTCATGAAACGGGACAGCTTTCGGAAATTGTCAGGGGATGCAAGCGGGCTTGGAACCACAAAAGCCCGATTTGTTCAAGTCCGCACAAGCTTCAAAGCCGTCATCCCGCGCGAAAACGGTTCGCAGCCTCCAGCGCGGACTTCTGCTCGGCCTCGGGCAGGCCCCGGAACCAGATGTCGAGGCCAGAGTCGGAATTCGACGCGCGGCGGGCGAGCACCACCCACTTGGCGGCCTGGACACGGTCGCGCGGCGTACCGACCCCGTCCTTGTAGAGATGGGCGATACGGTTGACCGCGATCGGATTGCCGCGCTCGGCCGCGCCTTTCAGCCAAAGAAAGCCCTCAGCCGGGTCGGACGGGCCGCCGCGCCCGTTGATGAGCCAGATGCCCAGTTCGATCTGCGCGAGGTCGTGGCCCGAGCGGGCCGCTTCCTGCAACCAGTGGCGCGCCTGCGCGTCGTCCTTCTTCTCGACGCCCTTGCCGTAGGCATAGAGCTGCGACAGCGCATATTCGGCGTCCGGCACGCCCTTGTCGGCGGCCATGCGGAAATAGGCGATCGCATCGCCGAAGCCGCCCGTCGGCGCGGACTGAATGAGCATCTGCCCGTAATTGAAGGCCGCCAGCGGATTGCCCGAGTCGGCCGCCGCCTTCATCAGGTCGCGCGCGGTCGCGTCGTCCCGCTCGGCCGCCTTGCCCTCAAGCAGGATCAGTGCATAGCGGAACTGCGCTTCTGCGACGCCCGCCTTGGCGGCGATGGCGTACCAGCGCGCCGATTCCTTTTCGTCGCGCGGCACGCCGAGGCCGCGCGCGTAGATTTCGCCCAGCAGCGTCTGCGCCGCCGGATCGCCGAGATTGGCGAGCGGCTCGGCCAGGCGCATGGCCGAAAGATAATAGCCGCGCTGGAACGCACCATAGGCCTCGGCCGTGGGCGACGCGGGCTCCATGTCGCCGGGCACGGCGGGCGCATCCGACAGGGACACGCCGGCGAGCGCCTTGCCCTCCCCCGGCGCGGGGCCGAGCGGCGTCGGCAGAAAACGTGGTGGGGCGAGCGCTGCGGCGGCGGGCGGCACGTCGAGCGGGCCTTGCAGCGCCTCGGCCTCTCCCGGCAGTTCGAAGGGCGTCGGCGCGGCCTGGAGGGGCAGAAGCGTGCTGGGCGGAACGGCCACGCCCGGAACGCCCCCACCGGCGCTCTCCTGCGCCAGGGCAGGGCTTGCCAGCAGGGCGAAAGCCGAAAGGAGGCACAGGGCAGAGGGCCGCGCGCGCATGATCAGGCGGCCTCCACCACCGCCGCCTCGTCGAACAGGCGGTTGGCCTCCGTGACGCGGGCGGCGACGCCCTCGGCCTCGCCGAAAATGGCGCGCGACAGGAGAATGAACTCGGCGCCCGTGGCGATGGCCTGGGGAAGCGTTGCCAGATCGCCGCCGCCCTGCACGATGCAGGGGATCTCGACGATCGAGGACCACCAGCCGCCCAGCTCGACGTTGCGGCGATGCGGCTCGGCGTCGCCATCGGCGCCGAGCTTGCCGAACAGAACGTAGTCGGGCATCCGCTCGCCCGCTTCCAGCGCGTCATGTCGCGTGTTGAAGCCCGAGGCGCCGACGATGAGGCGCGGCGAAAAGCGGGCCATGGCCTCGCCCAAAGCTTCGATCGAGCCACCCGATGTGTGGAACCCGTCGGCCTTCACGCGGCCGGCGCAGCGCGTGTCCTCGGCGACGATGGCGGCGGCACCCGCCTCCTGCACGATCGGAACTGCGGCTTCGCAGAAATCCTGAAACGCCGCGTCGCCACGGCCTGCCGGGTCGAGAAACACGGAGGCGACATCTCCGGCGGACAAGGCCTCGCGCAGGCGCTCCAGCCCCTCGAGGCCATCGGGCAAAAGGGTCGTGGCGAGAACCAGTCGGGGGCGGATCGGCGCGTCGTCGGTCATGTCGAACTCATGGTGGCCCGAGCGGTGTGGCCCGGTTTCGAGTTCTGTAAATACGCATTGCGGCAACACTACAAGAGATTTGCCCGCCCTGCGGCCCTTGCCAGGGCGCTTTCAAGAGAAAGGGCGCAGCCATGGCCGCGCCCTTCCACCTAGCCAAACAGGGGGGTCACGTCAGTGAGCGGAGGCGCGCAGGCGCTCCATCTCATCCTTCAGAAGCAGCTTGCGCCGCTTGAGGTCCTGCAACTCGTTGTCACTGATAGCGGGCTTGGTCTTAGCGGCCGCCAGTTCCTGCTCAAGCGCCGAATGGCGCTGCTGCAAAGTCGCAAGATGGGCATCCAAAGGCATTCCTGAGGCTCCTTCTGACTGCTTTCCTCCCACCGGCACCCGAAGGGAACCGCTGTGGACGATAGGAAAGTGTCACATAAGCTTTGCACTGTCGAATGAGGATCAAGTGCCGGGTTTCGATTTTTGAGCGAGACTGGTACGAGATTTCGTGAATAGGATATGCCCGGCCTGAACCGGGCGCTGTCCGCGTGCCCGGCTCCGGCCGGGCGAGCGGCCGTGGGAAGCGTTCGAGGGGACCGGAGTGGCGGATCAGGAACAGGCCGAACTCAGACTGCAATTGGCGCGGCTCCGGCAGGAGCATATGGATTTCGACTTGGCCATCAACGCGATGGAAGCCACGGGCTGCGACCGGCTCGCCGTGCAGCGCATGAAGAAGAAGAAGCTCGTCATCAAGGACCGGCTTCAGGACATCGAAGATCAGGTCATCCCGGATCTGACCGCGTGACGTCAGCCCCTTCCCCCGTCGCCATCATCATGGGCAGCCAGTCCGACTGGGCGACCATGAAACATGCCGCCGACACGCTGGACGCGCTCGGCATCGCCTATGACGCGCGCATCGTGTCCGCCCATCGCACGCCCGACCGGCTCGTGGCGTTTGCCAAGGGCGCGAAGGCGGCCGGCTTTCAGGTCGTGATCGCGGGCGCAGGCGGCGCGGCGCATCTGCCGGGCATGACCGCCTCCATGACCCCGCTCCCCGTGTTCGGCGTGCCGGTGGAAAGCCGCGCCTTATCGGGCGAGGACAGTCTCCTGTCGATCGTCCAGATGCCCGCCGGCATTCCCGTCGGCACGCTCGCCATCGGCCGGGCCGGCGCGGTGAACGCCGCGCTTCTGGCCGCCAGCGTCCTGGCGCTGCATGATTCAGGTCTCGCCGAGCGGCTCGACCAGTGGCGCCAGCGCCAGACCGACGCCGTGGCAGAGCGTCCGAGCGACGAGCCCGCGACGGAGCCGAAAGCGGGAGCCAGCCATTGAAGACGTCCTTCCCGCTTCCGCCCGGCGCCACGATCGGCATGATCGGCGGCGGCCAGCTCGGCCGCATGATGGTGTCGGCCGCAGCCCGCCTCGGCTATCGCACGATCGTGCTCGATCCCGATGCCGCCTGCCCGGCCGCACAGTTGGCGAACGAGACGATAACAGCCGCCTATGACGACCGGGAGGCGCTGGAGCGTCTGGCCGCCAGCGTCTCGGTCGTCACCTACGAGTTCGAGAATGTGCCCGTCGCGCCCGTGCGCGCGCTCAGCCATATCGTGCCCGTCTTTCCGCCGCCGGAAGCGCTGGAAGTCGCGCAAGACCGCGTGGTCGAAAAGGCCTTCCTGAACGGCACGGGCATTCGCACCGCGCCCTGGCGGGCGGTGGACGACGCGCCTGAACTCGACCACGCCTTTCTGGATCTCGGCGGCGACTGCATCCTGAAGACCCGCCGCCTCGGCTATGACGGCAAGGGTCAGGCGGTGCTGCGCGAGAACGGCACGCATGGCGAGGCGTTCGACAGTCTGGGCGGCGTTCCCTCGATTCTCGAAAAGAAGATCGCCTTCGAGCGCGAAATTTCCGTGATCGCCGCGCGCGGCCAGGACGGCAGCTTCGCCGCATACGATCCGGCCGAGAACGTTCATGGCCTCGGCATCCTCAAAAGCTCCACCGTGCCCGCGAGCGTGCGCCCGGAACAGGCGGAGGCCGCCAGCGCGATCGCCCGCGCAATTCTCGACAAGTTGAACTATGTCGGCGTCATCGGCGTCGAGTTCTTCGTCGGCCGGGACGGCGAGCTTCTGGTCAACGAGATCGCGCCGCGCGTTCACAATTCCGGCCACTGGACGGAAGCGGCCTGCACGGTCTCGCAGTTCGAGCAGCATATCCGCGCCGTGGCCGGCCTGCCGCTCGGCGACCCCAAGCGCCACAGCGACTGCGTGATGGAGAATCTCATCGGCCAGGACGTGGAGCGCGCCTTGCAGCTGCTGCGCGAAGCTGACGTGATGCTGACGCTCTATGGCAAGGCGGAAGCCCGTCCGGGGCGCAAAATGGGCCATTTCACGCGGGTTTCTCCTCGATCCGCGCCCTGACATGAAGGGTCCGCGACGGTCACATGGTTGACAGAAACCGCCGCGGACGCTATCGAACCACCCAGGCAGACGCGCCCCTTGGGCGCGTTTTTCATTGTGCGGCAGAGCGGACCATCCGATCGTCGCCATCCACACCGACGGTCAAACCCATGAAGATCAAGAACTCGCTGAAGTCGCTCAAGGGCCGCCACCGCGCCAACCGCCTGGTTCGTCGCAAGGGCCGCATCTACATCATCAACAAGCAGGCTCCGCGCTTCAAGGCGCGTCAGGGCTGACGAAATCAAGGCCGGCTTTCAAGCCGGCCTTTTTCGTTTGGGCTGTTTCCGGCAAAGTGCGGCCGATCGCGCTCTTTGGGGAAGGCCGATCCCCACCTCCCCACCGGCCCGATGCTCGAGGGCCAAGCGCCTGACGACTCGTCCCGACGCGCTCCACATCCCCAGACGTCCGATCCGCGCGACGAGCGCAGGCCTTGATCCCGGACAGGGACGATTGACGACGCGCAGGCGAAGACTAAGCTCTTCCCATGCGCGCCTTTGCTTATCCTCTCGCCCTTCTCGCCCTCGCCACCCTGCCCGCCTGGGCGCAAGGGGAGGCGACGCCGCCCACCCCGCCTGCGCCCAAGCCGGCGGCGGAAGCGCTTCCCAGCGACCATGCGGGCCGGCTGGATGCGCTGTTCGCGCGGCTGAAACGCGAACAGGACTCCGCGCGCGCCGAGACGCTGGCGAACCAGATCCAGGCCGAATGGCAGGCCAGCGGCAGCGCGACGACCGATCTTCTGATGCAGCGCGCCGCCAGCGCCGTCGCCGCCAAGAACATGGCGGCCGCGCTCGATCTTCTGGATCAGGCCATCGTGCTCCAGCCGACCTTCCCCGAAGCCTGGAACCGCCGCGCGACCGTCCATTACGCGCAGGATCGCTACGGGCTGGCGACGGCGGATGTGGAGGAAACACTCAGGCGCGAGCCGCGGCATTTCGCGTCACTCATGGGGCTCGCCGCCATGCAGGAGGAAATGGGCCGGGATCGCCAAGCCCTGCAAACCTATCTGCGGGTTCTCGACATCTACCCTGCCCTCAAGGACGCGCAGGACGCCGCGCTCAAGCTCTCCGACGCTCTCGCCGGCGAACGCGCCTGACACGCATCCCGTGCCCGCCGGCACCACCCACAAAAAAGGCCGCGACAAACGCGGCCTTTCTTGATTTTGAGGGATAGGGCCGGTCAGGCCGCGTGCGCGCCGTCGGAACCGACATAGGCGATGCGGATCATATTGGTCGCGCCCGGTGTGCCGAGCGGCACGCCCGCGGTCACGATGATGCGCTCGCCCGGCTGGGCGAAGCCGTGCTCGACGGCGAGGCGGCAGGCCTTGTCGACCATGTCTTCCATGTCCTTCGCATCTTCGGAAATGATGCAATGGAGACCCCAGCCGAGGCTGAGGCGGCGTACGGTGCTCTCGATCGGCGACAGCGGCAGAATCGGAATCTGCGGGCGCTCGCGCGACATGCGCAGGCCCGAAGCGCCCGAACCCGTATAGGTGACGATCGCCGCCACTTTGAGCGTTTCGGCGATCTGGCGCGCGGCGAGCGACACGGCGTCCGCGCCCGTCGGCTCGGCGGTCGGGCGCTGGGCGAAGATGATGCCGGAATAAAGCGGGTCCTTCTCCACCTCGACCGCGATGCGATCCATGGTGGCGACGGCCTCGACCGGATACTGGCCGGCCGCCGATTCGGCTGACAGCATGACCGCGTCCGCACCTTCGAACACGGCGATCGACACGTCGGACACTTCGGCGCGCGTCGGCACCGGCGCGGTGATCATCGATTCCAGCATCTGGGTCGCGACCACGACGGGCTTGCCGGCGCGGCGCGCGGCGCGTGTGATGCGCTTCTGAATGCCCGGCACCTGCTCCAGCGGCATCTCGACGCCGAGATCGCCGCGCGCCACCATGATGGCGTCCGACATCTCGATGATCTCGTCCAGCCGCTCGACGGCCTGCGGCTTCTCGATCTTGGAAAGGAGGCCGACGCGGCCGCGCGAAAGCTTGCGCGCTTCGGCCAGGTCTTCGGGCCGCTGAATGAAGCTCAGCGCCAGCCAGTCGACATTCTCGGCCAGAACCGCGTCGAGATCGCGCCGGTCCTTGTCGGTCAGCGCGCCGGAGGTCAGCAGCGTGTCGGGCAGGCTGACGCCCTTCTTGTCGGAAATGCGCGTGCCGGCGACGACCATGCAGCGGATCGAGCGCCCGTCGCATTCCAGCGCCACGAGATGGAGGCGGCCATCATCGATCAGGAGGCGATGGCCGGGGCGCACCGATTCGAGAATATCGGGATGGGGCAGATAGACGCGCGTCGCGTCGCCCGGCTCCGGGTTGTCGTCCAGCGTGATGATGTCGCCGGGGGCGAGATCGACCTTGCCGTCCTTGAACTTGCCGACGCGCAGCTTTGGCCCCTGCAAGTCGGCCAGGATGCCGATCGGGCGGCCGACACTTGCCTCGACATTGCGAATGCGGCGCACCAGCTCGCGCATCGCGTCATGTTCGGTATGGCTCATATTAATGCGGAACACGTCCGCGCCCGCATCGAACAGCTTGCGGATCATGGCCTCGTCGGACGAGGCCGGCCCGAGGGTGGCGAGAATCTTGACTCGACGGTTGCGTTTCATGGCTTGGGAGTCTCCCCACGAGGCGATTCGGTGAGCTGAACCATCCAGCTTCCTTGTCCGCCGGTGTCATACTCCCGGAACCCCATCTTCTGGAACCCGCGAGCGAAGCAATCCTTCACACCGACGATACGGAATTCGTTTTCGGCGATGCACATATCAACCTTGCCGGCCCAGCGGCCCAACCCCTCGGCGTCTTCGGCATAGAGATAGTAGTAGCGCGAGTGCAGCTCGCCCTCCACGACGGAGCGACAGGTGGTTGCCGGAATGCGCCACCAGCCCTCGCTGACCCAGCCCTCGGGCGTGCGCTGGCCGACGGCGACGCCGACCAGGGTCTGGGTTCCGTTGCAAACGCGAAAATCGGCATGGGCGGGGCGAGACAGCGCCGGTGCGCCAAGAGTGGAGGCGCCGAGGGCCAGACAAAAGGCCACGGCCGGAGCACGCGGCCCCCTGATCGAACGGAACGGCATGGGCGATCCTTGAGGGGAAGGGTTCGAACGGTTCCGTTCTGGCATAAGCGAACAAGCCGGCAAAGCAAGGGCCGCCCGCGCAGGACCGGTCTCGCGCAAGCTTCGCCGGCCTTGCGACGCGGGAGCGGGCGCGCAATATCCAGTGCTATCCTTCCCGCGCGAGGCCCGGTCGCCTCGCCGCCCGTTTCCAAGGTGTCCCATGAGCCTCAGCCGCGAACAGGAAATCGAGATCGAAGCCGCCGTCTTCCGGCGCCTGCGCGATCATTTGCGCGCGCGCAGCGACGTGCAGAATATCGACCTGATGAATCTGGCGGGTTTCTGCCGCAACTGCCTGTCCAACTGGTATCGCGAGGCAGCCGAGGCCAGCGGCGAGACGATGAGCAAGGAAGCGTCGCGCGAGATCGTCTACGGTATGCCCTATGACGAATGGCGCGCCCTGCACCAGAAGGAAGCGGGCGACGACAAGCTCGCCGCCTTCGAGCAGAACCGCCCGAAAGACGAGAGTGAACCGCGTTGAGATGAAGCGCAAAACCCTGTCGCGGCCTCGCGGTAACGCTTGAGTAACCATTCCGCGTCATCGAAGAGTTGATAAACGCGTCCGGACTGACCGGCGCCTTGGCCCTGCTTGAGAAGAGGCTCCCATGTCGAACGCCACCGACGAGGTCGCACAGGACCAGCTCCGCTCCTTCGTGGAGCGGATCGAACGCCTGGAAGAAGAAAAGAAGACGATTTCGGACGACATCAAGGATGTCTACGCCGAAGCCAAGGGCAATGGCTTCGACACCAAGGTCTTGCGCAAAGTCATTTCGCTTCGCAAGCAGGACGCGCAGGAGCGGCAGGAGCAGGAGGCCATTCTGGACCTCTATCTTCAGGCGCTGGGCATGGCCGCCAGCCTTTGATCCGATGCGCCCCCCTCCCCGGCAGGCGGACGGCATAGAAAAAGGGGCGGCCTGTATCGGGCGCCCCTTTTTTCATACGGAGGTCGATGGCGTTCTAGGTCTCGCGCCGGAGGTTGGCGGGGCTCAGCCTCGCGCGCGGCGGCGCGTGTAACCCAAGCCCATCTGCTTGGCGAGGCGCGAGCGCGCGGCGGCGTAGTTCGGTGCCACCATCGGATAATCCGCCGGAAGATCCCACTTCTCGCGGTATTCTTCGGGGGACATATTGTAATGCGTCATCAGGTGACGCTTCAACGACTTGAATTTCTTGCCGTCTTCCAGACACACGATGTAATCGTCCGTCACCGAGCGCTTCACGGAAATCGCGGGCTTGGGCTTTTCCACCTGCACCGGCGGGGCTGCGGCGCCGGCCTGGCTCAGGGCATTGTGGACATCGTGGATCAGACCGGGCAGGTCGCCGACCGGCAAAGAATTCTTGCTGACATAGGCGGCGACCACTTCGGCCGTCAATTCCATCAGCATATCCGAGTTGTCGACCTCGTCGATCTCGCTCATCGTTCCAACCTGGCTTGAGACAAACAATCACGCCGGGCACGGCGTGCGTTTACTGCTGATCGTTCGCGGTGCCGAACTGAAAGACCCGATAAAGAATTACCCAGTTGTTCCAGTTTGACGAGCCCCGCATGGCAGAAAACATCTCGGTGCGGCACTCAACCTTCGAAACACTCCAGTCGTATTCTGGGAAAAACACCTCCTTGTCAACACGTCGCAGGAGCTGCTGCAAGAACTTCCCGAACGCTCTTGAGAAGACTAGCTTGCAACCCACGTGGTTGAACAGGACGAAACTCAGCCCAAGCGGGTAAGAGTGAACCTATCGGTGTAGGCTTGGCAGAATTTGCTCGTCTGCGAGGCGCATTCACCAAGCGACAGGGCTCGCCAAACGCTTTTTTCACCCAATCTTTAGGCCCGTTTGGCCTTCGAACGTTTGGCTTTATCAGCTTTCTATTTCCGATACGGAAGTTCAATCCCAGAAGTCTGCGATGGCAGCCATGTGTTGAGGATCAAAGCACAAATCGCTTTGACGCAGGCTGGTTCAATCGCGAGGCATTATGCCGCAACGCAGCATGAAGCGCATCCAAAATATTCGCCGATGACGTTGGGGCACCTTTACACTTTCAACGTGATCGAACCCTCGATCATCAGCCGGGCGATCGCGGACACGAACTAGTGGATCATCTTCACGAAAAAGGGCGCTCGAAGGCGCCCTTTCCTCAATCGAAGCGTGTGCGGCTTTGCCGATCCGCCGAATGTTTCAGTCCAGCTTGTGAACCGGCAGGAAATTCACCGCCGTTCCCTCGAAATGTTGCGCAGCGGCGGGCGACGAGCCCTTGCGGGAGAAGCCACGGGCGAACACCGCGCTCGGCATCTGCCCGATCAGATTATCGGCCACCGGACGCGCGAGCTTGCTTTCGATGGCGCGGCGCTCCGGGCTGGTGATCAGCGAAGCGATGGCGATTCGCTGTTCGATCGCATCCGGGCTGACCTTGCGCGCCGCCTTGCTGGCCGCCGGCGCGTCGCCGACCACTCGGCCGCCCTTGGCGAGTTTTGCCGGAGCCTTGGTAGCAGCGGTCTTGGACACCCCCTTGGCCGGCACGGGCGCAGCAGCGACGGCGGAGCGGGCCGGCGTCGGCTCGTTGCCGAGCGAGGCGACCTGCACGGCTGCTCCCGGCTTCGCGTCCGGCGTTTCGGACGGCCGCGTCATTGCGGCGGCAATGGCCGATTGCGGGCGGGCGGAGGGCGTTGCGACATGTGGCGCGGCACCGGCCACCGCAACAGCGGGCGTTGGGGTGGTCGCGGCGGCCTGTGCGGCGGCGGCGGGCGGCACCTCGGGCATGGCGGCGGCGATGATGGCCTCGGGCGTCAGGCCCTCCTCCTCGGCCAACTCGGGCTTCTGGGTCGGCAGCGCGGCCTGATCGCCGCGCAGAACGGCCTCGAACGGTGGGCGCTCGCGGGGCATGGGCACGGCATAGGCCAGTTGGGCCGGCGCTGCGGGTGGCGGCTCCGCCTCTTCGAGCGCGGCGACGAGAGTCTGATCCAGCGCCTGGACGGACGGGCGATCGGGCGCGCTGGAGGGCAGCGGGACGCGGGACGGCGCGAGGGCTGCGACTTCCGTTTCTTCCTCCTCCTCACGGCGCGGCGGCGGCGCGGCGGGAATGGCGGCGGGCGGCGCGGATCGGCGGGGAGCGGAACTGTCGAACACGTCACGCTCGGCCATGGGCACGCCAGCGGGCAAGGCCGGTGGCGGCGCGGGGCGCGTGGGCAGGGTGCTCGCGACCTGAACCTCCGGCTCGGGCTTGGGCGCGGCGCGAGCGGGTGCCGGAGCGCGGCTCGGCTTGCCGACCGGGGCGGCGGACGCCTCGGCCTCGTCCTCGGCCTCCTCGTTGCCGCCGCCAAACAGCATGGCGAGAAGCGAGCGGCCACCGCTGGAGCGCGACGAGGCGATCTGGATGTCGTTGGAGCCCTTGCGCTTGTTATAGGAGGCCAGCGCGGTCTCGTAGCCCGGCAGAGGCTTGCCGTCGGCCGGCAGATGGATCGTATTGCCCTTGGGGAACACGGCCGCGAGTTCGCTGCGGCTCATGCGCGGCCAATAGCGGCCCTTGCCCGTGTCGTAATGGACGAAGGGCGATCCCGAGCGCGGATAATAACCGACGCCGCCGATCTGCATCCGCAGGCCGATGTCGCGCAGCTTCTTCAGGGGAACGTCGGGCAGATACCAGTCCACGGCCTTGCCGGCCATGTGGAGACTGTTGCCGGCGACGCCCGACGAGCGCGAGCGCAGCATCGCATTGGTGCCGGACGAGCGGTAGCCGCCGATAATGTGGATGTAGCTGCGCGAACCCGACTGACGATAGGCTTCCCAGAGCACGTCGAGAAGGTTCGGGTCCATGTTCGTGGGCTTGTTCTCGCGCCAGTCGCGCAAGGCCCAGTTGGCCTTCTTGAGGCCCTCGGGAAGGAACTTGCCGTCCTTCTTGTAGGTGATTTCCGTCTTCTCGTTGAGATGGACGTGGTAGAGCTTGAGGGTTCGGGTTTCGGCGCGAGCCGCGGCGGCCCCCACGGAACTCATCACCACGAAGCCTGCCAGGAAGACCGCAGCGCGCCTCAAGGCCGCGCGCGATACGCATTCGGTCCATCCGAACATGCGGAACCATTCCCCCGGTGTGTCGTGTCGACGCCCGTGCCAACGGCTCGTGCGACCAGTCCCCCAACAGAGGGATCCAATCACAGGAGAGTGCGGCACGAAAATGACACAGCTCCAATTTCTTTGGCACTACACGCGAAAATGGTTAACGACCAGTGAAAATTCGGACTAAGGATTAAAGCTTGGGCGCCTCTGCGGCCGAATCAGGCGCGAAAAGCCCGTATTCCTTGAGCTTGCGATAAAGGGTCGTACGACCGATCCCCAGAAGCTTGGCCGCCTTGGTCGGCTGCCCGCCGCATTCTTGCAGCGCACGCAGGATATGCTCACGCTCGACTTGCGCGAGGGTGGGGAACGCGGCCGAGGCTGGCGGCACCCCCATCGCTGCGGCGGCAGGCTCGCGTCTCGGCTCAATCACTTGCGTCCTCGGCACCGGCTGCCACGCGTCGGCAAGCTGGAAATCCTCCGCGCGCAGGCCCTCACCATCGGCCATGACGCAGGCGCGCCGGATCGCGTTTTCCAGTTCACGAATATTGCCGGGCCAACGATGCGCTTGCAGGCGCGCCAGCGCACCCGGCAGGAGCGCGCGGCCCGGCACGTTTCGCGCGGCGAAGGCGCGGGCGAGGCTCGGAATGTCCTCGCGGCGCTCGCGCAGCGGCGGCAGCTCGATCGGCACGACATGAAGCCGATAGTACAGGTCTTCGCGAAACCGTCCGGTCTCGACATCGGCCCGAAGATCGCGATGCGTGGCGGCGATGATGCGGATGTCCACGCGCACGGGCCGCGCCGCGCCGATCGGATCGATCTCGCCCTCCTGAAGCGCGCGCAGCAGCTTGACCTGCGCCTCGGGGGCCAGTTCGCCCACCTCGTCCAGAAACAGCGTGCCGCCATCGGCTTCGCCGAACTTGCCGAGGCTGCGGCGCTCGGCTCCCGTGAAGGCCCCACGCTCGAAGCCGAACAGGATGCTCTCGGTGAGATCGCGCGGCAGCGCCCCGCAATTGATGGGAACGAAAGGCCGGGCGGCTCGCGCGCCGGAGGCCACGATGCGCCGTGCCAGCCATTCCTTGCCGGTACCCGTTTCGCCGAGCAGCAGCACCGGCACCATGGAACGGGCCACGCGCGTGGCCGCATTCAGAACCGGGCGCATGGCGGGGCTGGGGTCGTCTTCGTCCTGGCTGGCCGACAGGCCCGGACGTATCCCTTTGCTGTCCTCGTCGTCCCCCTGCCGGATGGCGGCCTCCAGGGCGGCGCGAACACGAGTGAGCGAGACGGGTTTGACGAGGAAGTCCGTCGCGCCGGCGCGCATGGCCTCCACGGCGCGGTCGAGCCGCCCCTCCCCCGTCTGCACGATGACGGGAACGGAATGGCCCCTTGCGCGCAGCTCGCGCAGTAGCTCCAGCCCGCTTCCATCGGGAAGGCCGAGGTCGAGCAAGAGCGCCGCGAAGCGCTCCGGGGCCGCCGCCAGCATGGTGCGCGCGGCGGCGAGCGTCCCCGCGATCTCGGCCCGCCCGCCGGCCCGCGCCACATGCGCCTCGCTCAGGCGGCATTGCACGCCGTCGTCATCCACGATCAGGACGTGGAAGGGCGGCTCGGCCATGGGTTCGCTTGTCATGGGTTCGCTTTTCGCGCTCATCGCCCCTATTTGACACGGCAGGGATGAAGAGTTTTCTGCCACACGAGCGGGGCGGCGCGTCGGGCCGCTCCTTTCCCGATTTGCGAGGTGTCCATGATCCGTTCGTCCGTTTCCCCCACATCCTCCGCACGGGCCGGAGAGGAGGATCTGGGCGCCCTGCCCCGCTGGAATCTGGCCGATCTCTACGCCTCGATCGACAGCCCGCAGATCGCGACCGATATCGAGCGCTCGCGCTCGCGCGCCAAGGCCTTCAACGAGCGCTGGCGCGGCCGCTTGGCCGAAGAGGCGCAGAAGCCCGGCGGCGGCGAGTTGGCGGCCGCCATCGTGGAGTTCGAAGAGATCGAGGAAATTCTCGGTCGCCTCGTCTCCTATGCCGGGCTCGTTTATTCCGGCGACACGTCCGACCCCGCGAACGCCAAGTTCTACGGCGACATCCAGGGCGAGGTGACCGATATTTCCTCCGCGCTTCTGTTCTTCGGGCTGGAGCTGAACCGCGTGGACGACGCGGCGATGGACCACGCCATGGATGCCAATCCGGCGCTCGGTCGCTACCGGCCCTGGATCGTGGATCTCAGGCAGGACAAGCCCTACCAGCTGGAAGACCGCGTGGAGGAACTCTTCCACGAGAAATCCGTCACCGGCCATGGCGCGTGGAACCGCCTGTTCGACGAGACCATGACCTCGCTGCGCTTCGAGGTGGACGGGGAGACGCTGGCGCTCGAAGAAACGCTGAACCTCCTGCAGGATGCCGACCGCGATATCAGACGCAAGGGCGCGGAAGCGCTGGCAAAGGTCTTCGGCGAGAACGTGCGCACCTTCGCGCTGATCACCAACACGCTCGCCAAGGACAAGGAAATCTCCGACCGCTGGCGCGGCTTCGAGGATGTCGCCGATTCCCGCCACCTCGCCAACCGCGTCGAGCGCGACGTGGTCGATGCGCTGGCAAAGGCCGTGTCCGACAGCTACGGCTCGATCTCGCATCGCTATTACAGCCTGAAGGCCAAGTGGCTGGGGCTGGATGCCTTGGAATTCTACGACCGCAACGCGCCGCTGCCGGGCGCCTCGCGCCGCACCATCCCCTGGACGGAAGCGCGGGAAACCGTGCTCTCGGCCTATCGCGGCTTCGACCCGGAAATGGCCGAGATCGCCGGCCGCTTCTTCGAGCATCGCTGGATCGACGCGGGCGTGCGGCCGGGCAAGGCACCGGGCGCCTTCTCGCACCCGACGGTGCCCTCCGCGCATCCCTACGTCCTGATGAACTATCTCGGCAAGCCGCGCGACGTGATGACCCTCGCGCACGAGCTGGGCCACGGCGTGCATCAGGTTCTGGCCGGGCCGCAAGGCGCGCTCATGGCCTCGACGCCGCTGACGCTCGCCGAGACGGCCTCGGTCTTCGGCGAGATGCTGACCTTCCGCTCGCTTCTGGAGAAGGCCAGTGACAAGGCCGAGCGGCGCACGCTGCTCGCCTCCAAGGTGGAGGACATGATCAACACGGTGATCCGCCAGATCGCCTTCTATCTGTTCGAGCGCGAAATCCACACCGAGCGGCGCAAGGGCGAGCTGACGGCCGAGCGGATCGGCCAGATCTGGGTCGAGGTGCAGGCGCGCTCGCTCGGGCCCGCCGTGCGGCTGGGGCCGGGCTATGAAAGTTTCTGGACCTATGTCCCGCACTTCATCCACTCGCCCTTCTATGTCTATGCCTATGCCTTCGGCGACTGCCTCGTGAACTCGCTTTATTCGGTCTACGAGCAGGCCGATCAGGGTTTTCAGGAGAAATATTTCGCCATGCTGCGCGCGGGCGGCACGAAGCATCATTCCGAATTGTTGAAGCCGTTCGGCCTCGACGCCTCGGACCCGGCTTTCTGGCAGCGCGGCCTGTCGATGATCTCCGGCTTTATCGACGAGCTGGAGGCGATGGACCGAGCCACGAACTGAGCGCTCAGGCGAGGTCGATGGCCTCGCCCCAATCGGCCCGGCGGGCGCGGCGGAAGGCTTCGCCGTCCCGCTTGGTCAGGAGGCGGCGGCGCATCTGTCCGTCGCCTTCGCAGAGCTTCAGATGCACCTTGCCGCTGCCGGCTTCCGGCGGCGCCAGGATGCGAGCCGCGCGCATGGCGGGGGCGAGCCGCGTCGCCGCGACATAGCTGAACTTCTCGTCCTCCCAAGGCACTTCGGCCGATTTGGTGCGCAAGTGGACGCGCGAGCGCGCCACGCGGCGCGCGAAATGGCACCAGTCCGGTGCCTCCAAAGGGCAGGCCGCTTCATGCGGACAGGGCGCGGCGAGCGCGGCGCCACTTTCGATCAAGGCGCGGCGCGCGTCCAGAATGCGCCCGTAGCCGGCCGGCGTGCCGGGCTCCACGATCAGAAGCAGGCCTTGCGTGCGCGCCCAGAGCGCTTCCACGAGGGGGCGCAGGCGCGCGGGCGGCAACTCGTCCAGAACATAGGAGAGCGTCACGAGATCGGCGGAGGGCGCGGCGTCCATGTCCCGCTCGACCTGCCCTTCGCGCCAGTCCGGCCGAAAGGCGAAGGCCCCTTTGCTTAGCCGTTCGCCCATCGCGCGGATCGGCTTGCTGGCTTCCAGAAGCGTCGCGCCCTCCAGCGTGTCGAAGCGCTCGGTGGCGGCCCAAAGCGCGGTTCCCGGCCCTGCGCCCACATCGAGAAGCGTGCGCGGCGAGAACTCGGGCAGCGCTTCGGCGGCTTCGCCCAGCGCGCTCGAGAGCGCCGCGAAGGTCGCGGGCATGCGCGCCGCGACATAGGCCTTGGCGAAGAGATCATCGGACAGATGCAGCCGCCCGTCGCGGGTCTCGGCGCGGTAGCGACCAGACAGGATATCGGAGGCCTTGCGCAGCGCCTCACCCGGCACGCCGTCCAGCTCGGCGTCGATCGCGGCGCGCAAGGGGCGCGGCAGTTCCATCCAGATGTCCTTTCGGGAGACGGTGGAGGGGCGGTAAAGGAGGCCGCTGCGCAGAAAACGAAGCCCTCGCCGGCCTGCATCGCTGCCAGCCGGCCGTCAGCCCCTTTTATTTGACAGCAATCTGCTCTAGCCCGGCGACTAGAAATCAGTCCAGATCGAAAGGACCGTCGAATGACGAACGAGAACCACCCGATCCATGCCGAGATTACTGGCCCGATCGTAATGATCGGCTTCGGCTCCATCGGGCGTGGCACGCTTCCGCTCATCGAACGTCACTTCAACTACGACAAGTCGCGCTTCACGGTCATCGACCCGCGCGACACGCATCGGCACCTGCTCGACGAGCGCGGCATCCGCTTCCGCCAGGAAGCCGTCACCAAGTCGAACTACCGCGACCTGCTCACCCCCCTCCTGACGGAAGGCGGCGGCCAGGGCTTCTGCGTCAATCTTTCGGTCGATACCGGCTCGGTCGATCTCATGCGCCTGTGCCGCGAACTCGGCGTTCTCTATATCGACACGGTGATCGAGCCCTGGCTCGGCTTCTATTTCGACGACAAGCTCTCCAATTCCGACCGCACGAACTACGCGCTGCGCGAGACCCTGCGCAAGGAGAAGCGCAAGAACCCCGGCGGCACCACGGCCGTCTCCACCTGCGGCGCGAATCCCGGCATGGTGTCCTGGTTCGTGAAGCAGGCGCTGGTGGACATCGCGCGCGACACCAATCTCGACTTCTCCGAGCCCGGTCCGAACGACCGCGAGGGCTGGGCCAAGCTGATGAAGAAGGTCGGCGTCAAGGGCATCCATATCGCCGAGCGCGACACGCAGGTCGCCGCCAAGCCCAAACCCCGCAACGTGTTCTGGAACACGTGGTCGGTCGAGGGCTTCCTGTCGGAAGGGATGCAGCCGGCCGAACTCGGCTGGGGCACGCATGAGAAGTGGCGTCCCAAGAACGCCAAGGACCACGAGAAGGGCTGCAAGGCCGCGATCTATCTGGACCAGCCGGGCGCCAACACGCGCGTTCGCACCTGGTGCCCGACGCCCGGCGCGCAGTACGGCTTCCTGGTGACGCATAACGAGTCCATCTCGATCGCCGACTACTACACGCATCGCAACAAGGAGGACGAAGTCACCTTCCGTCCGACCTGCCACTATGCGTACCATCCGGCCAACGACGCCGTGCTCTCGCTGCACGAACTGTTCGGCGCGGCCGGCAAGATCCAGCCCGAGCACCACGTTCTGGACGAGAACGAGCTGGTGGAAGGCATCGACGAACTGGGCGTCCTGCTCTACGGCCACGAGAAGAATGCCTACTGGTACGGCTCGCAGCTTTCGCTGGAAGAGACGCGCCGCATCGCTCCCTACCAGAATGCGACGGGCCTTCAGGTGACCTCGGCCGTGCTCGCGGGCATGGTCTGGGCGCTGGAGAATCCGGAAGCCGGCATCGTGGAAGCCGACGAGATGGACTATCGCCGCTGCCTCGAAGTACAGCGCCCGTATCTCGGCCCGGTGAAGGGTTACTACACCGACTGGACGCCGCTGACCGATCGCCCCGGCCTCTTCCCGGAGGACCTGGACGAGAAGGATCCCTGGCAGTTCCGCAACATTCTCGTTCGCTGATCCCGGCAAACGAAAAAAACAGTGAAAAAGCCGCGGAAATCCCGCGGCTTTTTCGTTGGTTGCTGGTCAAACGTTTCGCGTGCGCTAACCTAGAGCCTGTTAACTGCTTGATAGCGCTTGGGAGTTGGTAAGTGGGCGAGACTTCGGACGATGCCCAGCGCAAGCGTATGGTCGTCAAGGACATCATGGACGCCGTCATGTCCGGCGCCGCAGGGTCCGTTGCCCAACATTTTGCGCCCGGCGCCATCTTCTCCAACAAAAACAATGCCGGCGTGATCGACGCTCCCTGGTTCGACCGGATGGAGGGCGAATACAAGCTGACCGGGGAAGATGAGGCCAAGTCCTTCCTGAACGAACTCCTGCGCCGCGCCAGCTACATTTCCTACAAGCCACGCGGCACGGTGGTGGAGCAGGACGAAGCGGCCAGCCGCTGCGACTGGACGCGGCAGGACGACAGCGGCTCGCTGGTGATGGGAACGACCATGTATTGGTTCGGCTTCACCAGCGACGGGCGAATCCGCTCCATCGAAACCATCGCCTCCATTCATTCGGTCATTTCGGCGCGGCGCAACGACGCGCCGGTCACTTGACGTTGGGTGAACAAATCCTTCCTTCTCTTCCTTAGACCTTCTTCCTGACGGAGCTTTCCACCATGCGCCCCGCCCTCGTCCTTGCCAGCCTTCTTGGCGCCGCCACCGCGCTGTCGGGCTGCCAGCTCGAACCCGAGAGACAGATCGCCGTCGCGCCCAAGCCGGCGACGATCGAGGGTCAGTGGAACTCGGTCGGCGGCCCGGTCGCCTATGTCTCCAACTTCTCGGCCGGCCGCTTCACCTCCAAGACCGCCGATGGCGCGCGGGTTCTGGCCGATGGGTCCTACACCAAGACCAACCCGACGCAGGTGAGCATCATCTTCACCTCCACCACGCGCAACACGCGCGAATCCGTGAACTGCAACCTCATGGCCGCCGATCGCATGGCTTGCGTCAATTCGGCCGGCGCGCGCTTCGAACTGACCCGGCGCGCCTGACCGCCTCCATTGCCAGCTGCCGATCCGGCTCCCATATGCCCGGCGGTGCCCTCGCGAGAGGGCGCCGCCGCTTTGCTTTCGTCGGCCCTCGCATCGCTCTCGTCCCGGACCTGTCATGAACGCTCACGCCCCCACGCTCGCCAGCACTGCCATCGGCCCGCTTCCTGTCGGCCATCCTCCGGTCAAGGCGAAGAAGGTCGGCGTGCTTCTCGTCAATCTGGGCACGCCCGATGGCACCGATTTCAAGCCGATGCGGCGTTATCTCAAGGAGTTCCTGTCGGACAAGCGCGTGATCGAATGGCCGCGCGCCGCCTGGTATCCGATCCTTTACGGCATCGTCCTCAACACGCGGCCGAAGAAATCCGGCCATGCCTATGAGCAGATCTGGAACAAGGAACGCAACGAAAGCCCGCTGCGCACCTTCACCCGCGCGCAGGGCGAGAAGCTCGCCGAGCGCCTGTCGGGCGAGGCCACCATCGTGGTGGACTGGGCGATGCGCTACGGCAATCCCTCCATCGCCGAGCGGGTAGACGCACTGATGGCACAGGGCTGCGAGCGTATTCTCTGCTTTCCGCTCTACCCGCAATATTCGGCTTCGACCACGGCGACCGTGAATGACAAGTTCTTCGAGCACCTCATGTCGAAGCGCTGGATGCCGGCTTCGCGTACGGTGCCCGCCTATCACGACGAGCCGATCTACATCGACGCCCTGGCGCGCTCGATCGAGACGCATCTCGCCACACTCGACTTCGAGCCCGAGCGCGTCATCACCTCCTATCATGGCATTCCGCAGAGCTATTTTCGCAAGGGCGATCCCTATCACTGCCATTGCCAGAAGACCTCGCGGCTTCTGGAGGAGCGCCTCGGCTGGGCCAAGGGGCGGCTGATGACGACCTTCCAGTCCCGGTTCGGGCCGGAAGAATGGCTCCAGCCCTATACCGACAAGACCGTGGAAGCACTGGCCAAGCAGGGGATCAAGAAGATTGCCGTGCTCAACCCCGGCTTCGTGTCCGACTGCCTGGAAACGCTGGAAGAAATCGCGGGGGAAGCCGGTGAAATCTTCCACGAAAACGGCGGCACGCATTTCACCCATATCCCCTGCCTCAACGATTCCGGGCCGGGAATGGACGTGATCGAGCATATGGTGCGGCGCGAATTGCGCGGCTGGGTCGGCTGAAGGCCGGGTGCCCAAGCGCAGACGCTTGGGCTCGCTGCGAGCGGAACACCGAACACGCGCCGAGCGGATGAGCGGGTGCCGCTCCGTCAACCTCTCCTGCGGGCCTGTTAGGCCGCGTGGCGCAGCCGAGGGTCGAAAGCGTCCTCCTCGCTGGTCCCTTCGAGTGGGGCGGGCGAACCGTCGGGTGACGCCGGCTCCGCCTGTTCGCTCTCGGAGCCGATGCGGAAGAACTCCATCGTGTGGGCCAACCGGCCCGCCTCGTGCGACAGGTTGGCGGCGGTGTGGGACATGTCGCCGGCGGCGGCGGCATTGGCCTGGGTCACCTGATCCAGAAGCTGGATGGCCTCGGCGATCTGCTGCGTGCCGATCGCCTGCTCGTGGCAGGCCGCCGAGATTTCCGACACAAGCTCGCTGGTTCGGCTGATCTCGGGCATCAACCGGGCCAGACGCGCCCCGGCCCCTTCGGCGATGCCGAGCGTATCGGCGGACACGCTGGCGGCCTGCCGGGCCGCCATCTGCGAGCGCTCCGCCAGCTTGCGAACCTCGGCCGCCACCACGGCGAAGCCCTTGCCGGACGGGCCGGCGCGCGCGGCCTCGATCGCGGCGTTGAGCGCCAGAAGATCGGTCTGGCGCGCGATCGCGCCGATCGCGCCGACCGACTGCGCGATCGTCCTCATGGCTTCGACGGATTGCGACACGGCCTCTTGAGTCGACGCCGCGTGCTCGCGCACGAGACGGGCGATGGTTTCGGTGTGCGCCGCATTCTCCGCCGTCTGGCGGATGTTGGCGCTCATCTCATCGATCGCGCTGGACGCCTGTTCGCTCGCCGAGGCCTGCTCGCTGGAGCCCGATGAGAGCGTGCCGGATGTTCGCGCCGAGCGCACCGACCCGGCGGCCACCAGATCCGACGAGGCGCGCACGTTCGAGACGATCCGCGACAGGTTCTCCGTCATCTCCGCCATGGCGCGTTGCAGATCGGCGATCTCGTCCGAGCCGGCGGCCGCCAGCCGCTGCGTCAAATCTCCTCCGCCGATGGCGGATACGCAGCGCAGCGTGCGGCGCAGGCGAACCGCGATCGAATGGGTGAGCCACAGCATCATGCCGACGCCCAAAAGGAGGGCCGCGCCGATCAGCGCCAGAAGCGTGTTGCGCGTGTGTTCGTAGCTTTGTTCGGCCTGTGCGGCAAAGCCCCGCGCGGCCTCCTGCGCCTCACCGGTCAACTCGTCCAGCCGGGCCTGCACCCGCTCGGCGGCCGGCCGCTGCACGGTTTCGAGATAGCGCGTCGCCTCGGTCGCACGCGCCTTCATCCCCTCCTGCACCAGCGGGACCATCTCGTCATAGGCGTGGTTCCAGGTGTCCAGAAGCTGGCCGATCATGCGCTCCGTTCCGATCGGCGCCATGGCGTTGAGATCGCCGAATTTGCGGCTCACCAGTTTCTTCAGCGCCTCGAACCGCTCGAACGCGGCCTGCCGTGCTGTCGGATCGGCGGTGGCGAGAAGGTCCACCAGCGACAGGCGGGCCTCGATCATATTGGTCTCGATATCTGAAAGCGTCTGGCGCGCGGCGAAACCCGTATCGCCCTTGCCGGCCAGTTGGCTACGCACCATGCGCAACTTGCCCGTCAGATCCTTCTCGATGGGAGCGAGTGCGCTGCGCGCGCCGGCCACGGCCCAGAGATCGGCTTTCGAGGCATGGGCGAAGGCCTGGTCGGAGACCGGCCGCAGGGCGCGTACGAGTTCGGCAAGGTCGGTTCCCTGCCCTCTTGCCCCTTGCGAGCGCGCGGCCTCGTAGCGCGTCATGTGCTCGTCCAGCGCCCGCCAGGCCTGGGCATAATCGGCGCTGAGATCGGCCGGCTTCACGGTGGAATAGGCCGCGCGCACGATGCGATGGATGCGCTCCAGATCACCCGAAAGTCCGATGGTCGCCTGCACCATCTGGAAGGGCCGATGCGTGAACTCGTCCATGGTTTGGCGACCGGCCTCCAGCGCGAGGAGGCTGCAAAAGCCGACCCCGCCGGTCAGAAGCAGGACGGCACCGAACGTGGCTGCGAGTTTGGTACGGATGGTCAGTTTCATGCGAGTATGTCCGTTCGCCCGAACGGCCTTCTGGAGGGCTTTCGGCGGACAATTGGGGCGGCCGTTCTTATCAGAGGCTCAATCCCATTCTGAAAATTGCGCGCAGTTTTCTCTCGAGCAGCGCTTGCGAAAAACACCTCTTGGGAAAGACATCAGCGGAAACCGTGGCTTGCGCGGCACGCCAAGCGTTATGAAAACTTCACGATGAAATTTCGCCCGTAAGTCTGTCGCGCGCCAATGACCTTACGGAAGATGCGACACAGGGCTTTGAACGATTAAAACTTGCAGAAACCTATATAGCCATCGAAGCAACTTAAGAAGACAATATACCCGACTCAATACGTCATACGAAAACAGTTCATTCGGAACGCGCGGCGAGTATCTCCCGTTTTTCAGCCACACGAACAGGGAGTGCCATCATGGCAACGCAGAATCAGAACCCAGGAAATTTCGCCAACGACCGTGAGAAGGCGTCCGAAGCCGGCCACAAGGGAGGACAGAACTCCGGCGGCAATTTCAAGAACGATCCCGAACGCGCGGCAGAAGCCGGCCACAAGGGCGGTGAAGCCTCGGGCGGCAATTTCAAGAACGACCCCGAACGCGCGGTCGAGGCCGGTCGCAAGGGCGGCGGGGCCTCCGGCGGGCATCGCTGAACGATCTGCGATGGCAAAAACAAAAAAGGCGTCGGGCCCGCACGGGCTCGGCGCTTTTTGCTTGAGGTCTCGCGGCTCAGTCCGTGCGGAAGCGGCCGAGGAGATTGAGCCCGGCCACGACGAAGAAGGTCATGACCCAGAGCGAGTTGGCGCGTTCGAAAAAGAAGCTTTCCAGCATGGCGTTCAGAAGCAGAAACAGAAGCGACATCAGGAAGAAATCGGCCAGTCGTGTGCTTTCGCGCCCCGGCCCCACATGGAGATAGGATTTCAGCGGCGCGCCGACGAGCACCCAGAGCGCCAGGATCAGCCCCGGCCAGCCGACCGACAGGGCAATGTCGAGATAGCCCTCATGCGCGTTCACCGCGCCGCGCGGATCCCAGGAGAACTCCATCGGGATCTCCTGATGGATCAGATTGGCGAGCGTCCAGAAGGCGCCGTGCCCATAGCCCGTCCAGCCATGCCCTTCCATCGCGCCGAGCGCCATGCGCCAAAGCTCGAGACGTCCGGTGAAGCTCGTGCCGGGCGCGATGGCCTGCACGATCTCGCGGGAGAAGGAAAACAGGACGGTGCCGATGGTGAAATAGGCCGCGCCCAGAAGCGCCAGCAGCGCCACGATCACCGGCGCGGCCCGCACCTTCGAAACATGGGCGGACATGACCACGACGAAGACGATGATGGTAAGGCCGAGCGAGGTCTTCGACCCCGTTCGCAGGATGAAGACGGCCGACAGAAGCATGATCAGGAGCCCGATCATGTGGCTCTTCATGCGGAAGAGATAGACACCCGCAAAGAAGAACACCGCCATGGCCGCGCCCGCGACGTTCTTGTGGCTGTAGATGCCACGCCAGAGCCCGGCATGGACATCGCCGACATGCCGGCCGAGGCTCGGCCAGATGAAGACGCCGGCATAGGACATGACCAGCGCCGTCATGACCGCGAACCCAAGCGCGATGCGCAGGGAGCGCCCGTCCGGCGGCAGGCAGAGCGCCCCGGTGACGGCGAGCATGGAGATGCCGGCAAACACGACGCCGCGAAACGTGTCGGCCGGGTCCGCCGTCTGGAGGGAGGAGAGCGCGAACCATCCCAGAAGAAGCACCCAGCTCGGGCGCAGGAGCGCGCGCGCCACGCGCCGCTCGGTGAAGACAAGATGGCCGACGAGCGAGATGAGCGCCAGCAGCCCGTAGCCGAGCTGATTCAGGATATTGCCGCCCGCATCGCCCGTATAGATCGAGGCATAGGGCGTGAGGCTGACGAAGCCGACCGTGAGGATCAGTGTCGCCAGCACCGTGCGCAGGGCATAGACCGCTTCGGCGGACGCCGTTTGCGAAGGCGAGGCCAGGGCGAAATCGCTCATCGCGCGCTCCGCCCCTTGGGCCTGGCGGGCCGCGATCCCCCGCCCCAAGCTGCGAACGAAGACATATCCACGAATTCCCTCGCGCGACGACGCCCGCCGAAGACCCGTCTTCGGCACTGGGACGACTGTCGCGCAGGAGGGTTAACGCCGCCTCACCAGGCGGCGCTCGAAGCGAGGGGAAAGCAGGGCGCCAGGCCATCGCGACCCGCCACCTTCGACATCAGTCCTTGGCGCGCTCGACATAGGAGCCGTCCGCCGTCATGACGACGATGCGGGTACCGGTCGCGATATGCGGGGGAACGAGCGTGCGCACGCCGTTCGACAGGACAGCCGGCTTGTAGGACGAGGAGGCCGTCTGGCCCTTGGTGGTGGGCTCGGTCTCGACCACTTCGTAGATCGCGCGCTGCGGCAGCTCGATCGCGATGGCGCTGTTGTCATAGACCGAGAGCTGAACCGTCATGCCTTCCTGAAGATAGGGTGCGGCATCGCCGATCACCGATTCCGGCACGGCCAGCTGCTCGAAGCTTTCCGGGTTCATGAAGTGGAAGCCTTCGCCGTCCGTGTAGAGGAAGGTGTGGTCGCGCTCTTCCACGAAGGCGCGCTCCACCTGTTCGGTCGTGCGGTAGCGCTCCGACACTTTGGTGCCGTCCGAAATGCGGCGCATGTCGAGCTGGGTGACGGGCGTGCCCTTGCCAGGATGGATGTTCTCGGCAAAGAGAATGACATAGAGCTTGCCGTCTTCGCGTTCGACGACGTTCCCCTTGCGGAGCGAGCTGGCGATCACCTTCACGGGTCTTGTTCCTTATGAATGGCCTTGGATATGGCTGGGGAGCGGCCTAACCCATCTTCGGCCCATCCGCCAGCCGCCACGGACTTTCCGAGTTTCAGCCGATATGACAGACCGATCCCCCTGGTGGACCCCTCATGTCCATGCCGACCGCCGCCCGCGCCTACTGGCTCGGGGCCGGATCAAGGCCGCCTTCCGCGCGGCTTTCGACGCGCAAGGCTTCGTGGAGGTCGAGACGGCGGCGCTTCAGGTCTCGCCCGGAAACGAAGCGCATCTTGCCGCCTTCGCCACCGAAATGCTGCGCATCGACGGCGAGCGCCAGCCGCTTTACCTCCACACCTCACCGGAATTTGCCTGCAAGAAACTGCTGGCCGCCGGCGAGACGCGGCTCTTCACCTTCGCCCCGGTCTATCGCAACCGCGAGCGCGGCGCGCTGCATTCGCCCGAATTTACCATGCTGGAATGGTATCGCACCGGCGAGACCTATGAGCGGCTGATGGAGGACAGTGCGGCGCTCCTGCGCCTTGCCGCAGAGGTGGCCGATATCGGGCGCTTCCGCTTTCGAGGCCGCGAGGTGGACCCGTTCGCCGAGGCCGAGCGGTTGAGCGTGTCGCAAGCCTTCCGCCGCTTCGTCGGCTTCGACATTCTGGACAGCGTGGACGAAGCGGGCGGCACGGATCGGGATGCGCTGGCCGAGGCCATGCGCGGCGCGGGACTGCGCGCCACACCCGACGATACCTGGGCGGATCTTTTCAGCCGCGCGCTGGTGGAGCGCGTCGAGCCAATGATCGGCAACGGCCGCGCGACGATCCTGGACGAATATCCGGCCGCCGAAGCCGCGCTCGCCCGCCGCTCGCCCCGCGACCCGCGCGTGTCGGAGCGCTTCGAACTTTATGCCTGCGGCGTCGAGCTTGCCAATGCCTTCGGCGAGCTGACGGACGCGGCCGAGCAACGCCGCCGGCTTCTGGCCGAGATGGACGAGAAGGAGCGTGTCTATGGCGAGCGCTATCCGCTGGACGAGGATTTCCTCGAAGCCCTCGCCGTCATGCCGCAGGCGAGCGGCATCGCGCTCGGCTTCGATCGTCTCGTCATGCTGGCGCTGGGTGCAAGCCGGGTGGACGATGTGATCTGGACGCCGGTCGCGGAGTTCGCGCCGTGAGCCGGCCGGTTCGCAGCGCGGCGGCGCTGGTGGAGGCGGGCCTTGCCCCGGAGGAGCGGCTGGAGGCCCTGTCGGCGGTCGCCTCCCGCTATGCCGTGTCGATCACGGCCGAGATGGCGGCCTTGATCGAGGCGCCGGACGATCCGATCGGCCTGCAATTCGTGCCTGATATCAGGGAACTGATCCACGCGCCGGAAGACGAGGCCGACCCGATCGGTGACGACGCGCATTCGCCCCTCGCCGGCATCGTTCATCGCTACCCCGACCGCGTGCTTCTGAAGCCGCTGCATGTCTGCCCCGTTTATTGCCGCTTCTGCTTTCGGCGCGAGATGGTTGGCCCGGAAGGGCTCGGCACCCTGTCCGACGCGGAGCTGGACGCGGCCTTCGCCTATATCGCGGCCCATCCCGAGATCTGGGAAGTCGTGGTGACGGGCGGCGATCCCTTCGCCCTGTCGCCGCGCCGGCTGGCCCATCTGAGCGAGCGGCTCGGCGCGATCCCGCACGTCAAGGTTCTGCGTTTTCACACGCGCGTGCCCGTGGTGGAGCCGTCCCGCGTCTCAGCCGAGTTGGTGGCCGCGTTGAAGCGCTTTCCCGGCGCGGTCTTCGTCGCGCTTCATGCCAACCACTCCCGTGAATTCACGCCCGAGGCCGAGGCTGCCATCGCGCGGCTGGTGGATGCGGGCCTTCCGATGGTGAGCCAGAGCGTGCTCCTGCGCGGCGTCAACGACGATGCAGAAACGCTGGGGCAATTGATGCGCCGCTTCGTGGAGAACCGGATCAAGCCCTATTATCTCCATCAGGGCGATTTCGCGCCGGGCACCGGCCATCTGCGCACCAGCCTTCATGAAGGCCAAGCGTTGATGCGCGCCTTGCGCGGGCGCGTCTCGGGCCTGTGCCAGCCGACCTATGTGCTCGACATTCCCGGCGGCTACGGCAAGGTTCCGGTGGGACCGTCCTATCTGGAAGAGGACGGCCACGGCTGGCAGGTGGAAGATCCCTCCGGGGCGCGCCATGCCTATCCTCCCTCAGCCGAGGGCGACGACTGATCCCTTTGGCCGCAGGCTCTTGCGAGGCGGGGCGGCGAGGACTCATCTCCTAGCGATGAGCGCTCTTCCATCCGAATGCTGGCTCTGCCGCCGCCCGCTTGGCCGAAAGGTCGAGTGGCACCACCCCAAGCCCAAAAGCCGGGGCGGGCGCGACACGGTGCCGGTTCACCCGATCTGCCATCGCACCATTCATGCGAGCTTCACCAACGCCGAACTGGCGCGGTTCGAGGCCGATGGCGTGGCGCTGGCAGCCCATCCCAAGCTGGAGCGGTTCCTCAGCTGGATCGCGCGCAAGCCGCCCGACTTCCACGCGCCGACGCGTTGAGCGATTCCCCAGAAGGCGTGGTGCGCCGCCCTCGCAAGGCAAGGCCGAAACCGGAGTTTTCCAGACATTTAAAACGCGCTTCATGCTGATTTTGCAGGGGAAATCCAGCGAGACGCAAGATTTCACAAGAGAGCTCCATGCGATGCTGGACCAGATCAGAATCGGAGATCGAGCCATGGCGCATCCCGCCCTACAGAACCCGGACGAACTCGACCGCACCATCGAACTGGCCTTGGCCGAGGTCGATGGCGACACGCTTCAGGCCCTGCGCAATCTCGTCATGCGCCAGCGCGAACTGGAAATGGAACTCAGCCGCACCGTTTCGGCCGGCTATGTCCGCCGCCGCCCGGCAGCCTGACCCCTCATGACGCGGAAGGGCGCACGCCGCCCTTCCCGCTTGCCGCTCGGCTGACGGCGCTGTTCAAGCGCATGTGAAAAGCCTAAGAGCTTGCCTCGCGGTGTTTCGCAGGAGCGAGACCGAGGCCCGACAGGGCGGCGCGAGGCGACAAAAGGTGATCCTGCCTCCAGGCAGTTTCCCGTCCTTCTCCCGCCCCAAGCTCGATGCCTTGCGTTCTGCCCAAGCGAGACGCCGACGGGCGCTGCCCAGCGTCCGGCAAGGCCGAGCGATCTCAGCCTTGCACCCGAGCATTCCCGGCGAGAACGGCATCCGCCCTCCGCATGGACACTGCGCAAGACAGGACGCGAGAGCGCTTTCGGCGGAGCCTTGCTCGCCGAGCGCTTTCCCGATCGCGAAAGGCTGGCCATGGACACGTCCCTCCTCCCCTTCCGGCATTTTCTGCTGGGTCTGGCCGTGGTCGCCGTCTGGGGCACCAATTTCGTCGTGATCCATATGGGACTCGAACATCTACCCCCGCTTCTCTTCGCGGCCCTGCGCTTTCTCTTCGCGGCCCTTCCCGGCGTGTTCTTTCTCAAGCGACCGAACGTGCCCTGGAGCCATCTCGCCGCCTATGGCGTCCTGATCGGCGCGGGCCAGTTCGGGCTGCTCTTCGTGGCGCTGCGCGGATCGATCTCGCCCGGCCTCGCCTCGCTCGTGGTCCAGGCGCAGGTCTTCTTCACCATCGGCCTGTCCATGCGGCTGTCGGGCGAGCGGGTGCAGTCCTATCAATGGGTGGCGCTTCTCTTCGGCATCGCCGGCCTCGGCGTCATCCTGACGCATACGGACGGATCGGCAACGCCTCTCGGTCTCGTGCTCGTGCTTCTGGCGGCGCTCGCCTGGGCGGGCGGCAACATCGTGTCGCGTGCCAGCAAGACGACGGACATGCTTCCCTATGTCGTCTGGGCCAGCCTGTTCTCGGCGCCCCCGCTTTTTATCCTGTCCTTTGTCCTGGAAGGCTGGCCGGCCATCCGCCAAGGATTGGTCTCGGCCGATGCCGCGACCTGGGCGGCCGTGCTCTGGCAGACGATCGGCAACACGATGTTTGGTTACGCCGCCTGGGGCTGGCTCCTGTCGCGCCACCCAGCCGCGCTGGTGACGCCGCTGGCGCTGCTCGTGCCGCTCTTCGGAATGGGAGCCTCGGCCTTCTGGCTGGGCGAGCCGCTGCCGCTCTGGAAGATCGCGGCGGCTCTGCTCGTCATGAGCGGCCTGGTGATCGGCCTGCTCTATCCTCGTTGGAAGGCCGCGCGATCCGCCAAACCGGCATGAGACTTTTCCTGACTTGGCGCGTTGAAAAGGAACCGATACTTTAACACGGCAGGTTCCCATGAGCTCTTCAACGGAACGCGACGCGATCTCGAACGGGATGAATGCCCGTCCGCTTCATGATGGCATTGCCCAAAGCGGTTCAGGCCTCCCGGACGACGGCGCCAAGCCGCTCGATATCAGCCCGGAAGACGAACAGCGCCTTCGCAAGACGCTGCTCGGGGAGGACGGCGAAGCCGAAGTGGAAGCGCATCCGTCGTAGTGCCTGGGCCATAAGCTCGAAAGCCGAGAGCACGGCGCGTTCGCGGAAGCGTTCAGCCCACCATGCGCAGCACGAACTGCGGCAACGGCGGGAAGGCCAGACAGGCGGCAGCGAAGATTCCGGCCGCCGTCAGGGCGAGAGCGGTCATATCGACGACAAAGGTCATGAAACGGTCGAGAAGCATGGTCATCCAATCCTTGCTGGCCCGTCCGAAATTGGTTCGATTCGGTTGAGGATTGGTTAGGAACGATGGCCGAATTCGGACATTGTTCCTGCTGTGTTCCCCTTGCCACATCGGCCTAGATTTTGGCGAAAAGGCTTTCACCCCTTGCGGGACAGCCGCTTTCGATCGGTCACGAATCCCTGCCTGAAGCTGATGGCCGGGCGGCAAAATAATGCGGATGCCCGCCTTGAAAAAGAGATGGGGCCTGCTCATAGTATTACCCATCGAATGATGGCCGGAAAGTTTGTCGACGCGCTGCGGCCCAGCGCATGATCAATCCATTTCTTCGCAGACTTCGATGCAGTTGGGCGCAATTTTTGCGCCTTCAGGGCACACGACTATTCAGAAAGGTATCCCATGGCTACGGGAACCGTTAAGTGGTTTAACACCGAAAAGGGCTTTGGTTTCATCGCCCCGGACAACGGCGGCCAGGACGCCTTCGTTCATATCAGCGCTGTGCAGCGCGCCGGTCTGCAGACCCTGCAGGACGGTCAGAAGGTCAGCTTCGAGCTCGTGGCCGATCGCCGCACGGGCAAGATGGCAGCCGACAGCCTCAAGGCTCTCTAAGCCAGACCTGCTGGTTCAGCTTCACGCAAGCTCCACCAGTTACAACAGCAACACTCATCCCAACGCCGACCACGGATGTACTGGCGGCCTGGGATAGTGACGGCGGGATGGTCGATCCCCAAGATCCCATTCCTTTGCGAACCCTGCGCTCTGCCGAGCCGCAGGGTTTTGCTTTTTCCGATCAGGGCTAGGACGAGCTACGTCCGTCAAGCGCTCCGTATCCGCGCTATCAAGCAGTTGCCAAACGACTCTGCGCTGAAATTTAAACGGAGTTTTCGTCCGTCCTCGCGAAGCGACGCGCAGTCCGCGCCGAAGGCATAGGCGTCCTCCAGCACTCCGTGACACATACACGACCCGGCGAGCCATCGTTCGAGGTCCCGAGACCCTCGCCGCCCTCCCTTCGTGCCCCGCTTTCCGCTCGAAATTTCGGCGCAGCCTCCTTTTTGATTCGCGGCCGAAACGTCCTTCAAGCGTCGAGGCTGCTTTCAAGCATGACGCGACGGTGGCAAGCTTGCCCTTCCAATCATCAAATCGCCGTGAGTGAGCGTGGCATCGCCTATGGAGATGAGGGAGCAAATGCCAATCCCCTTTCGCGCTTCAATCGATCAAAATCGCTCGAAACCTGGGAGATGGCGCGCTCCGGGCGTCTTCGCCTCATCACCTGTCAGCCATACTTCGTATGCGACCTGCCTCTTCCTCGACTGGACAAGCCTTCTCCCTTCGGTCCCTCATATCGTTATGCCGAAAGGCGGAACCGACATTTCTGGGAGGAACCATGTCGTTCTCACTCAAGGGCTTGATCGCATCCTTCGCGCTGGCCTCCGCATTGACGCTGCCGGCCGCAGCACAAAGCACCTATCCCACGCAGCCCATCACCATCGTGGTTCCCTTCTCCGCCGGCGGCCCGACCGATACGGTGACGCGCCTGATCGCGCAGTCCATGTCGAGCGATCTCGGGCAGCAGGTGCTGGTGCAGAATGTCGGCGGGGCGGGCGGCACGCTCGGCGCGGGTCAGGTCGCCAAGGCCAAGCCGGACGGCTACACGCTGCTTCTCCACCATATCGGCATGTCCACCGCGCCGACCCTCTATCGCAATCTCGGCTTCGACCCCGTAAAGGACTTCGCGCCCGTCGGCCTCGTCACCTCGGTTCCCATGACCATCGTGGCGCGCAAGGATTTCGAGCCCGCGGATATGGCCGCGCTGGTCGCCCATCTCAAGAAGGATGGCACCAACGTGACCTATGCCAATGCCGGCATCGGCTCCGCCTCGCATCTCTGTGGCATGTTGCTTCAGGAAACGCTGGGCGTGCAGATGGTGACGGTGCCCTATCAGGGCGCGGCCCCAGCCATGACCGATATCGTGGGCGGTCAGGTCGATCTGATCTGCGACCAGACCACCAACACCACTAACCAGATCAAGGCCGGCGAAGTGAAGGCCTATGCCGTGACCTCGCCTGAGCGTCTGGCCTCGCTGCCCGACCTGCCGACCACCAAGGAAGCGGGCCTCGAAAAGCTCGACATCGGCGTCTGGCACGGAATCTACGGGCCGGCGGGCATGGACCCGGCCATCGTCGCCCGTCTCCAGGAATCCCTGAAGAAGGCCCTGGCCAACGAGACCGTGAAGGCGCGCTTCGCAGAACTCGGCACCGCGCCGGTTTCGCCCGACGAGGCCAGCCCCGAGGCTCTGGGCAAGGAGCTTTCATCGCAGATCGCGCAGTGGAAGCCGATCATCGAGGCGGCCGGCGTCTACGCCAACTGACGAGCGGCAGGGTCCCGCCGTTCGATCGAACCGGCTGGACCCGCCCCCTGCCCGATACGCGCGCGCCTATCGGCCCGGCGCGGACGGGGATCTTTGACTATCGAGAGAAGGGAACCCCGCGCCAGATGTCTTCGAGCGCCGATATTCGCTCACGCCGCGATTTTTTCGCCGCCCTCATCTTCGTCACCGTGGCGCTTGCCTTCGGGCTGGAGTCGCTGAACTATCCGCTCGGTAGCGCGCTGCGCATGGGGCCGGGCTTCATTCCGCTGGTTCTGGCGGTCGTTCTCGCCCTTCTCGGCGTGATTATCGGCTTTACCGGCCTGCGCAAGCATGAGCGGATTCAACCCTCGCCCATACCCTGGAAGGGCATCGCCCTCGTGGTTCTGGCGCTGGTGATCTTCGGCGAGTTCGGTGCCCTGCTCGGCCTCGTGCCCGTGGTGTTCGTCGGCACCGCCATCGTCGCACTGGCATCGGCACGCAACACCATTCTCTCCTCGCTCGCTATCGCCGCCTGCATGTCGGCCCTCTGCTGGCTGGTCTTCAAGATCGGGCTCGGCATCACCCTGCCGACCTTCGGCCCCCTCTTTTCCTGACGGAGCAGCGCATGGAACTCCTGTCCAATCTCGCGCTCGGCTTCGAGACGGCCTTCACGGTCACCAATATCTTCTGGTGCTTCATCGGCGTGTTGCTCGGCACGCTCGTCGGCGTCCTGCCCGGCATCGGGCCGACGGCGACCATCGCCATGCTGCTGCCGATCACCTTCACCTTCTCGCCCGTCACCGCCCTTATTATGCTATCCGGCATCTATTACGGCGCGCAATATGGCGGCTCCACCACCGCCATCCTGATCAACCTGCCCGGCGAAAGCTCCTCGGCGGTGACGGCCATCGACGGTTATCAGATGGCCCGCAAGGGCCATGCGGGTAAGGCGCTCGCCACAGCAGCGCTCGGCTCCTTCTTCGCCGGCTCGGTCGCCACCCTGCTTCTGGCCGTCGCCGCCCCGCCTCTGTCGCGCGTCGCGCTCCAGTTCGGCGCGCCGGAATATTTCGCGCTGATCGTGCTCGGCCTTCTCGTCTCGATTTCGCTCGCCCATGGCTCGGTGATCAAGGCGCTGGCGATGATCTTTCTGGGCCTCCTGCTCGGCACGGTCGGCCAGGACATCTACACCGGCACGCCGCGCTTCACGCTCGGCCAGCTCGAACTCTACCAAGGCATCAATTTCGTCTCGATCGCCGTCGGCGTCTTCGGCGTGGCGGAAATCTTCCGCAATCTCGAGAACGAGACGACGCGTGAGGTCGGCGTCAAGAAGGTCTCGGGCCTCTGGCTCACCAAGGACGACTTCAAGCGCATCGCCGCCCCTGTCGTGCGGGGCACGGTGCTCGGCTCCATTCTCGGCGTTCTGCCGGGCGGTGGCCACGTCCTCTCCTCCTTCGCCTCCTATTCGCTGGAGAAGAACCTCGCCAAGAACAAGTCCGAGTTCGGCCACGGCGCGATCCAAGGCGTCGCCGGCCCCGAGAGCGCCAACAACGCCGCCGCGCAGACCTCGTTCATCCCGCTTCTGACGCTCGGCATCCCGGCTCACCCGGTCATGGCCCTGATCGTCGGCGCGTTCATCCTCCAGGGCATCACGCCCGGCCCGAACGTCATCAACACGCAGCCCGCGCTCTTCTGGGGCATCATCGCCTCCATGTGGATCGGCAATGTGCTCCTCGTCATCCTGAACCTGCCGTTGATCGGGCTCTGGGTGAAGATGCTAACCATTCCCTACCGCGTCCTGTTTCCCGCCATCGTCCTGTTCGCCGCCATCGGCTGCTACTCGATCAACAACAACCCGTTCGATGTCTACGCGATCGGCGTGTTCGGCCTTCTGGGTTACGTGCTGATCCGGCTGGGATGCGAGCCCGCGCCTCTGCTGCTTGGCTTCGTGCTGGGCCCGCTGCTCGAAGAGCATCTGCGCCGCGCCATGATCATCTCGCGCGGCAATGCCATGGTGTTCCTGGAGCGCCCGATCTCGGCCACGCTTCTGGCTCTTGGTCTTGCCGCCGTCATCGTCGCGCTGCTGCCCTCCATTCGCGCCAAGCGCAAGGAGGTCTTCGTCGAAGACGATTGATTCTTATGCCATAACTCAGGAGCATGGCTGCGCCCGTCCCTGCGAGGGTTGACCCTTCGTCGCAGCGGGCGCACCAGTATGGAAGCCTTTGCAATCGGCTTTCCGGAGAAGATCCGTGTCGCGGCCCGTCGCCCTGCACCCCGCCGTCTCACCCCTGCCCGAGCGCGCCCATCGTCCGCCCTGCGGCGCATGCGCCGAGTGCGGCGTGCGGACCATGGCGGTCTGCGCGGCCCTGGCGGATGACGAGATCGGCGCGCTGGAGCGGATCATGACCGCGCGCCGGCTGGACGCGGATGAAACGCTGGTGGTGGAAGGCGAAAGCCGCAAGCGCGTCTACAGCCTGACCGAGGGCATGTTGCGCCTGTCGATGGCCCTGCCGGACGGTCGCCGCCAGATCACCGGCTTCCTGCTGCCCGGCGACTATCTCGGTTTGGCCGACGACGAGGTCTATACGGCGAGCGTCGAAGCGGTGGTGCCCGCCGCTCTCTGCTCCTTCCCGGTGCGGGAAATGGACGCTTTGATCGAAACCTATCCCCGGCTGAAGGACCGGCTGTTCCGTTTCACGCGCGCGGCGCTGCGTCAGGCGCGGGAGAATCAGGTCATTCTCGGCCGGCTGGCCCCGGTGGAGAAGCTCGCGGCCTTTCTTCTCGCCCTGTCGCGCCGGATGGCGGAAAACAAGCTGGCCGACAATCCCGTGCCGCTCGCCATGACGCGCGCCGATATTGCGGACTATCTCGGCCTCACCATCGAAACCGTGTCGCGCTCCTTCACCAAGCTGCGCAACCAGGGCCTCATTCGCCTGCCCGACGCGCATCTGGTGGAGATCGTGGACCGGCGCTCGCTGGAGGCGGTGGCCGGGACGATGGCTTGAGATGCGTCTGCGCCTTCACCCGGCGTAGCGCGTTTCCAACAGGTCGATCTCGCGCACCAGCCGGCGCGCCGTTTCTGAGCCCAGCTGCCGACGGCGCACCTTGCGAAAGATTTCGGCCCGCTCGGCGTTCAAGGCCGCCAACCGCATCTCGCGCTCGATCCGGTCCGAGCGCTGCGCCGTCTCGGCACTGTCGCCCTCCGCCGACCGGCGCTCGATGCGGCGATGGTAAAGATCGGTGAGCTGCGAGGCGGCCGCGACATAAAGATCGGCGTCCTTGCCCTGATCGGCGGTCTGGCTGAGGAGCCGGCCAATCTCGGCAATCGCCGCCTCGGCCGCCGCGATGCGGGCGGCATCCTCTTCCGCCTGCTGCGAGGGTTCGGGCGGCAGTTCGAGGCCGCGCAGGAGCAGCGGCAGGCCGAAGGTCGCCACCAGAAGCGACACGATGATCACGCCCATCGCCAGCGAGATGGCGAGATCGCGCGCCGGAAAGGGCGAGCCGTCGTTCAGCGTCAGCGGTAAGGTCAGAACGCCAGCCAGCGTCACCGCGCCGCGAACGCCCGCGCAGGACATGGCCGCCACGATGCGCCAGCTCGGCGAGGTCGTGCGGTCGCGCCGCCGCAGGAGGGTCAGTTGCAGCGACAGCCAGACCCAGGTGAAGCGCAGGGCGGCGAGCCCCGCCGTGATGGCGACGGCATAGAGGATCAGCCAGGTGATCTCGTGCTGGCCCGGCTGGCTGACCGTCTCGGCGGCGCGCGAGACGATGGCCGGCAATTGCTCGCCCAGAAGCACGAAGATGATGCCGTTGGCGGCATATTGGATCGTGTCCCAGACCGTGCTGCGGCGAACGCGCGTGACGGCCATGACGCGGCCCCGGCTTTCGGCGAAGCTCATCGTGACGCCCGCCGCGACGGCGGCGAGAATGCCGGAACATTCGAGATGCTCCGCCAGAAGATAGCAGGCAAAGGGGATCAGGAGGCTGATCAGGATCTGCGAGCCGGTATCCTCGCCAAAGCGCTCTGACACCCAATCCTTGGCCCGCGTGATGGCGAGCGTGACAAAGGTTCCGACCGCCAGCCCGCCCAGCGCCACCCAGACGAAATTGAGCACCGCGTCGCCCAGCGAGAACGTGCCCGTGAGCGCGGCGGCGACCGCAAAGCGGAAGCAGACGAGGCCCGATGCGTCGTTCAACAGCGACTCGCCCTCCAGGATATGCAGCATCCGCTTGGGGATCGGCACGCGGTTGGCGATGGCGGACACCGCGATCGGATCGGTGGGCGAGACGATGGCTGCCAGCGCGAAGGCCACGGCCAGCGGCATGGCCGGCACCAGCCAGTGAATGAACAGGCCCATGCCCGCGACCGTGACGACCACGAGACCCAAGGCCAGTTCGACGATGATGATCCGGTCCTTGAACAGTTCCTCGCGCGGAATACGCCAGCCATCCAGAAACAGAAGCGGGGGCAGGAAGAGAAGAAAGAAGATTTCGGGGTCGAGGCTGACGCGCAGGTCCGCGAACAGGCCGATGGCGGCCCCCAGCACGATCTGAAACAAGGGACGCGGCACGGGAAACGGCAGGACGCGCAGGAAAATGCCGCTGGCGACGACGGCCAGAAGAAGCACGAGCGTGATCGTGACGGTTTCCAAGGACGTCTCCGGGCAGGCTGGTGGCCGAGCGCGGGAGGCTACGTGCCACTCGCTCAACGGATCGGAACCGATCCGCCCGCACATGTCCCGGCGAGCCCGTCGCTTGTCAACCACGACACGGCTTTGCCGCCCGCCTCACGCGGCAAAATTCCTGGCCCCGCCCAAGGACCGGCAGACAGTCGGCGCGTCGAGCACTCGTGACAGAAACAAGCGGCGCCATTGCATCGGCAAGCCTTCGCCCTGCTTCGCCCCGGAACCTCCGCCGCCTGGCGGCAGCCTTCCGCACCATCGCCGGCTTGCCAAAGCAGCCATACCCTAAGAATCACTCAGCGCGATGGTCTCAGCCAAATGCGAAATAGATATTCCGCCGCACAAGGACCAACCAACGCGCGGATCTGCCCGTCATTTTGTGCAACCAGACTGTCTAACGGAGGATATCACGTCATGCTGCGACGCTTCGAAAGCGCCCATCATCTGCAGAACAATGATTTGGAATGGTACGGTTGAGTGGGTTCGAACCACCGACCTTCGGAGCCACAATCCGACGCTCTAACCAACTGAGCTACAACCGCATATCGTCGTGACGACGAGACCGCCAATACGGCTTTTCGAAAGGGATGGCAAGGGCCGCGCTCCAAAAAGAGCGATCTGTGGACAAAGCCGCGCGGCCCGGCCGGGTGCGAAACGGGCCGCGATCGGCCCGTTTCGCAGCTTGAAAGATCAGAACTCGGTCTTTCCCGCGGCGCGCTCGGCGGCCTCGCGGCTCGGCTGAAGCACCTCGCGCGCGGCCGATTGCGATGCGCTCTGGATGTCGCGGGCCTGGCGTGTGGCGAGTTCCACCTGCTGGCGGAAAAAGCTCGTCTGCAATTCGATGAACTCGGACACCGACTTCACGCCGGCGAGCTTCTCGAGATGCGAGAAGTTCATTTCCGCCTGGGTGCGCATTCCGTCCAGCGCGCGCTTGGTCAGATTGAGCGAACCCGAATGGGCGTTCTCGATCGTGGCCTCCAGCGTCTTGGTCGCCTCGTCGGCGGCGGTCTTCATGCGCGCATAGGCCTCGCGCGATTGCTCCATCGACTTTTCGGCGGTGGCGCGGAAGGTTTCCGTCATCTTGGACGGATCCATCCCGAAGGCCGCCTGCGCGTCCCGGAAGGCCTGCGGATTGGTCATCGAGTCGAACGCCTGTCGCGCGCCTTCGAAGGCGGCGTTGGCGGCATCGTGCGGCTTATCTGCGTCGGACATGGCGGGGGCTCCTTCTGGGCGGCATTGTGACCACAACGAGGCGACATCATCAAGGGTTGCGCGGGTTCGCGCGCCAAGCCCTCCGGCGCATTAACCCTGTCGCCGGACGATGCGGCCATGGATGCGGTCTGTTCTGGATTTGAGCTGCGCAAGACCTTATTAACGCTCCAGTAACTCTTTTGTTGTCCGACCCGGAGCCACGACCATTTCGACCTCTCTCGACTTCATGGTTCTTCCAGCCGTGCGTGTGGCCAACGCCCTCGGCTCGGCCGTGGCCGTGCTGTCGGCCGATCTCGCCACGGTTCTCTGGTGCAACGCAGCCGGGGCGGCGCTTCTGGCCCTGCCCACGGGGCGGCGCAGCAGCGACGAGGCCGGCATGTCTCCGCTTTTGCCGCAGATCGGCCTGGCGCGCGAAACGCTGCGCCTGAAGCGCCGCACGCAGCTTTTGCTGCGTCCGGCCGACGCCGGCATGGGCCGTGCGGTTCTCGCGCGGCTGGAGGCCGGCGGATCGAATGGCGATCACGTGCTGCTGACCGTGCGCTTCGACGGCGCGCCGGGCGAAACCCGCGAGGCCTTCGCGGAGCGGCTGGTCGGCGAAGCGGGGCTGACGACCGTGCCGGCCTGCATCGTGTCGGAAACCGGCTTCGTCTGGGGAACGCCCGAGGTGCCAGCCGAGGAACATGCGCTTCTGGCCGCGCAGGGCGTGGAGTTCCTGAAAGCAGGCGAAGAGCGACTGACCGTCGAGGACGAGTTCGGCGCCCTGTCCTTCGCCAAGGTCGCCGAGGGTCTGGTGCTCATTCACATGGACGCGCCGGACGCGCCGGCGATCGAGGAATCCGACGAACCCGCGACGCCCGCAGCGCCGCTGGATGTGGAAGCTATGCCTGAGTCCTCCGCTTTCTCTTCGGATACCAAGGCGGACGAAACCTGGCTGGCCGAAGCGTCCGCCTACGATGCTTCGGGCGACGATGAGCCCGCCCTTTTGGAAGCGGATGCGGCCTTGCCCGCCTCCACGGCACCCTTGTTCGACGCCGATCTCGACCGCGAGCCCGTGCGCTTCGTCTGGCAGATCGACGAGGCCGGCCGCATTTCCAGCCTGTCTCCTGAATTTGCCGAGGTGGTCGGCCCGCACTCGGCCGACGTGATCGGCCGCACCTTTGCCGATGTCGCCCGCGTCTACGGGCTGGACGACAGCGGCGAGGTCGAGCGCCTGCTGGCGCGACGCGACACGTGGTCGGGCCGCTCCATCCTTTGGCCGATCGAAGGCACGGATCGCAAGGCGCCCGTGGATCTGGCCGCGCTGCCGATCTATAGCCGCGACCGCCGCTTCGAAGGCTTTCGCGGCTTCGGCGTGGTGCGCCCGGCCGAGCATGTGGCCGACCCGGACGCCCTGGGTTTGGTGCTGACGAGCGGCGCGCCGGTGGTTGCAGCCGCCGAGGACAAGGCCTCAACGAGCGAGCCGGAGACCGCCGACACGCGCGCAAGCTTCGGCCGCCGCACCCGCGAGCCCGACATGCCGGTTGAGGAAACGGCCCAGCAACGGCAGGCGCGCGAGGGCGCGCTGTCGAGCGCCGAAGCCGCCGCCTTCCGCGCCATCGGCGCGGAACTCGGCGTGTTTCCGCGCCTGCGATCGGTTCCGACGCCCGCGCCTGCGCCGGTCCCGGCCCCCGTTGCCGAACTCGGCGAGAGCGAGGCGGAGGAGCGGGAGGACACGGTTCCGTTCGCGGCGCACGAGCTGGAAGACATGTTCGACGCGCTGCCGCTGGCCGTGCTCGTGCAGATGGGCGACCGGCTGCTCTTTGCCAACAAGCGCTTCTTCGCCTTCACGCGCTATCGCGATCTCGACGCGTTGGACGATGCCGGCGGGCTCGATCGTCTGGTTTTGTCGCCCGGCGAATCCGACGAGGGCGACGAGGCGACGATCCAGTGCGGTGATGGCACGGTGGAGCGCACGCGCCTGCACCTTCAGCGCGTGTCCGTGGCCGGGCGCTCCTGCCTTCTCATGTCCTTCACCGAACGGCCCGAGCCGGAAGACGAGCTTCTGGCCGGCACGGTGGTCGATCTCCAGCGCGAGGTGGAGGAGCTTCAGGCCGTTCTCGACACCGCGACGGACGGCATCGTGCTGCTCGACGCCAGCGAGCGCGTGCGCAAGATGAACGGCGCGGCCGAGGCCCTGTTCGGCCTCTCGCCCGACATCTATCTCGGCCTGCCCTTCGTGGATCTGCTGGCGCCCGAAAGCCGGCAGAGCGCGCAGGATTATATCGAGACGCTGCGCGACAACGGGCTTGCCTCGATCCTGAACGACGGGCGCGAAGTCTTCGCCAAGGTCGGCCCGGAGCGCGCCAAGGGCTCCGAGCAGGGCACGATCCCGCTTTTCGTCACGCTCGGCCGCCTGTCCGACGGACGCGGCTGGTGCGTGGTGATCCGCGACATCGCGCAGTGGAAGCAGGCCGAGAAGGATCTGGTGGAGGCGCGCCGGCTGGCCGAGAGCGCCAGCCTGCACAAGAGCCGCTTCCTCGCCAATGTGTCCCACGAGCTGCGCACGCCACTCAACGCGATTATCGGCTTTGCCGATGTCATGGCCTCGGAGTGCTTCGGCCCGATCGGCCACGAGCGCTATCTCGAATATCTCGGCGACATCAAGCGCTCGGGCCACCATGTGCTCGACCTCGTGAACGACCTCCTCGACATATCCAAGATCGAGGCGGGCAAGATCGAGCTGACCTTCGAGTCGGTCTCGCTCAACGATGTCGTGGCCGAGGTCGTGTCGCTGATGCAGCCGCAGGCCAATCGCGAGCGGGTGATCGTGCGCTCGGTCCTGCCGGCCTCGGTGCCGCCGGTCGTGGCGGATCGGCGCTCGGTTCGGCAGATCGCGCTGAACCTCATCGCCAATGCCGTGCGCTTCACGCCGGCGGGCGGGCAGATCGTCGCCTCAACCCATCACAACGAGGATGGCTCCGTCAGCCTGCGCTTCCGCGATTCCGGAATCGGCATGACCGATCAGGAGGTGGAGATCGCCCTCACCCCGTTCCAGCAGGTCAAGGCCGGCGGACGCGGCGAAGGCACCGGGCTCGGCCTGCCGCTGACCAAGGCCATGGTCGAGGCGAACCGGGCGCACTTCTCCATCGCCTCCACGCCGGGCGAAGGAACGCTGGTGGAAGTCGCCTTTCCCGCCCCGCGCGTCCTCGCGGTTTAAATCATCGATTGATCATCTCTACTTAATAGAGAAAGTATAGAACCATTCCAATCTCATAGATCACCGGAACGTTACCTCGGATCGGGATTGATCCGGTAGCCGGCTTCCGGCATGTCAAAACTCGACCCTCACGCTCGACTTTTCATGTGTCGCTCGTGGCGGGCTCGTTTTGGCGGCCCCTCGACGCTGGGCCATGGATGGGATGTTCCTGCGATGACACCGACTTTCCTTCGCGGCGGTCTCTTGGCGCTCGGCTTTGCGGCGCTGATGGGCGGCACGGCTGAAGCCGCCGACGTCAACATCTATTCGTCCCGCCAGCCGGCGCTGATCCAGCCCCTGCTCGACGCCTTCACCAAGGAAACCGGGCTCACCACGGCGGCGATCTTCATCGAAAAGGGCCTGGAGGAGCGCGTGAAGGCGGAGGGCGCCAACTCCCCGGCCGACGTGATTCTGACGGTCGACATCGGCCGCCTCGACGCGGCGCGCGAAGCCGGCATCCTTCAGCCGCTCGAAAACGCCGTGATCGCCAAGGACATTCCGGCCGCCTTCCGCGACAAGGGCAACGAATGGTCGGGCGTCACGGCGCGCGCGCGCGTCGTCTATGCCTCGGCCGATCGCGTGGGCGACGAGCCCATCACCTATGAAAGCCTTGCCGACCCCAAGTGGAAGGGCAAGATCTGCATCCGCTCGGGCCAGCATCAGTATAATGTCGCGCTGATCGCCGCCTTCCTCGCCCATCATGGCGAGGCCAAGACCAAGACCTGGCTCGAAGGTCTGCGCGACAATCTCGCCAGCGCGCCGCAGGGCGGCGACCGCGATCAGGCGCGCAACGTCGCCGCCGGCCAGTGCGACATCGCCATCGGCAACACCTATTATGTCGGCTTGATGCGCAACAACGAGAAGGAGCCGGAACAGAAGGAATGGGCCAAGGCGATCAAGGTCGTCCTGCCGACCTTCGAGAACGGCGGCACCCATGTGAACATTTCCGGCATGGGTCTGGCGAAGAATGCGCCCAACCGGGACAATGCCGTCAAGTTCATGGAATTCCTGACGACCGACGAGGCGCAGCGCATCTATGCCGAGATCAATCACGAATATCCGCTGAAGCCCGGCGTGGCACAGTCGGAGACCGTGAAGAGCTTCGGCGAGCTGAAGCCCGACACGCTGTCGCTCACCGACATCGCCTCCCACCGCGCCAAGGCGTCGCAGCTGATCGACGAGGTCGGCTTCGACAAGGGACCGCAGACCTGAAGCGTCCCGCATGACGCTTCGCCGATCCGGCCATATTCGACCAGCGCCCGCGTGTGATCGCGCGGGCGCTGGTCGTTGCACGCGCACAGGCCGCTCTGGCGAGCCACGCGAGCGGAGCGGGCGGCGATGAGCCGGGCGGAGCCGGTCGCCGCGCCGGCCCCATCGCTCCATGCGCGCCGCCGTGCGGTGGGCTCGGAGCGCTGGTTCGTGCTGGGCGCCGCCGGGCTCGCGCTCGTCGTCGCCTTGCCCATCCTGTCGCTCGGCTGGATCGCCGTGTCCGGCTCGGGCGGGGACTGGGCGCATCTCCTGCGCACCGTCCTGCCCGACGCGACGCGCACCACCGCTCTCCTGATGCTGGGCGTCGCGCTGGCGACGGGCCTCCTCGGCACGCTTCTCGCATGGATCGTCACCGGCTTCGATTTTCCGGGCCGCCGGGTTTTCGCCTGGGCGCTGGTGCTGCCGCTCGCCGTGCCGACCTATATCGCGGCCTACTGTTTCAACGAGCTTCTGCATTATGTCGGTCCGGTGCAGACGGGGCTGCGCGCCCTGATGGGCTATCGCACACGGGCCGAATACAGCTTCCCCGAAATCCGTTCGCTCGGCGGCGCGATCCTGATTCTGTCCTCCGTCCTCTACCCGTATGTTTATCTCGCGACGCGCGCCGTCTTCCTGATGCAGGGACGGCGCATGGCGGAGGTGGCGCGCACGCTGGGCGCCGGGCCGCTGCGCCTGTTTGCGACCATCCTCCTGCCGCTGGCCCGGCCCGCCATCGCCGTCGGCGTGTCGCTCGCCCTGATGGAAGTCGTCAACGATATCGGCGCGGTGGAGTTCTTGGGCGTCCAGACGCTGACCTTCGCCGTTTATTCGACCTGGCTCAACCGGGGCGATCTTCAGGGCGCCACGCAGATCGCGCTTTTGATGCTCACGGTGATCGTCGCCCTGGTCTGGCTGGAGCGCTTCGCGCGGCGGCGGCAGGGCTTCACGGCGGGCCGGGGCGGCATGGCGCCGCCGCCGCTCGTGCGCCTGCGCGGCCCGGCGGCTCTCGGCGCTTTCACCCTGTGCTTCCTGCCGCTGGCTTCCGGCTTCGGGGTGCCGCTCTTCATCCTCAGCCGCTATGCCATGAACCGGCTGGGGGATCTCGCCGACCCGGCGCTCTGGCGCGCGCTATGGCACACGGTTCTCGTGGCGGGCGCCAGCGCCTGCCTCGTGGTCGGCGCGAGCTTTCTCGTGACCTATGGTCTGCGCCTTCGCCGCAGCCGCTCGCTTGCCGCGCTCGCCCGGCTCGGCTCGCTCGGCTATGCGGTGCCCGGAACGGTTCTGGCGATCGGCCTTCTCGTGCCGCTCGCCGCCTTCGACAATGCGCTGGATGCGTGGATGCGCGCCTGGTTCGGCGTCTCGACCGGGCTTCTTCTGTCAGGCTCCGGGCTCGCCATCGTGCTCGCCTGCACGGCGCGCTTCACCGCCATGGGCCATGGCACGCTGGAAAGCGGTTTTGCGAAACTGTCGCCCCATCTCGACATGGCCGCGCGCACGCTCGGGCGCGGGCCGGGCAGCGTGCTCGCCACCATCCTCCTTCCGCTGATGCGCCCGGCCGTTCTCACGGGTTTTCTTCTCGTCTTCGTGGATGCGGCAAAGGAATTGTCCGCGACGATCCTGCTGCGGCCCTTCGACTTCGACACACTGGCGACGCATGTCTATGCGCAGGCCTCTCGCGCCGCCTTCGAGGACGGGGCCATCGCCGCGCTTCTGATCGTGCTCGTCGGCATCACGCCGGTTCTTCTCCTGACCCGAGCACTGTTGAAGAACGAACAAGACCCGCGCCGCTGAATCCGAGGCGGCGGCGACCTGCCATGCGATCGGCGCAATCCACGGGCATGGTAGAGGGGAAACGGTGGTTCCTTCTGAAGACGGCGCGACTTCGCCCTGTTCAAGCGTGGCCGCCAACTCTAGATAAGCTTGGCTGGCCATCGCGCGAGCCGAGTCTCGAAGGACCCCCGATTGAACGAACCCTTGCCCCCGGTGCCGCCCGCGACCGAAAGCCAATCGCGCGGGACAGGGCGGCGTGGCGTCTGGCCGTTGGCGATCGGGCTGGTCCTGTTGGCCATCACAGTGCTGGTTTTCGCCTTCTCCTCCCTGTCGCTGCAACTGGGCGACGCCCGCGAGGAGTTGGAAGCACGTCTGGCGCATCTGACCGGGCAGCCGATCCATGTGGACGGGGCCGTCTCCTTCGAGCTGCTGCCGCGCCCGACCGCCGTGCTCACCGATCTGCGGGCGCGCACCGGCGCGGGCGAACGGGCGCAACTTCTGACGGTGGACCGGGTGGAGGCGCGTTTCGCGCTGCTCCCCGCGCTTCTGGGGCGCGCCGAAATCCAGCGCATCGCCTTGGTGCGACCTGAATTGATGCCGGCCGGCGCGGATGCCGTGCCGGATCTGGCGCCGTCTGCCGCACTCAAGCCAAGACCCCCTCAAGTCGGAACACCCGGTGACATGCCGGTCGGTGCGGCCTCGCGAGACCTGCAACTCTTTCTCGTGCGCTTCGAAGGGCTGCGGGAGATCGATATTCGCGACGGGCTGTTTCGCATTCCCGGCCGCGCGGACAATCTCTCCAACGTCAATCTGACCTTCATCTGGCCGGGCGGCGAAAGCAGCGCCTTTCTGGCCGGCAGCGCCGTCTGGAACGGCCAGCCCGTTCATCTTGAAACCAAGATGGAGCGGCCCCTGCCCTTCACGAAGGGCGAGAGTTCGGCGCTGACGCTGGCGCTGTCCTCGCCCGCGCTGGACGTGTCTTTCGACGGCAAGGGCTCGGCGGGCGAGAGATTGAGCCTGACGGGCGCGCTGGGTCTGTCCACTCCCTCCCTGTCGCGGGCGGTGGACTGGATCGGCCGGGAGAATTCCGGTCTGCCGGATTTCGGCGCCTTCGCCATTCAGACGCAGATCCAACTCGTGGACGATCGTATCAGCCTCGGCTCCGCCTCGCTCGACGTCGGCGGCGACAAGGGGCGTGGCAGTCTGGAGGCGGTGCTGTCTCGGGGGGACAGCAAACCGCCCTCCGTTTCGGGAACGCTCGCCTTCCGCAAGCTCGATTTCGGCCGCTTCAGCCAGGCTATCGCGCCCAAGCCGCAGACGATCCTGGATCTTCAACGCCCGATCCACACGGACTTCCTGCGCAATCTCGATCTCGATTTGCGTCTTTCGGCCGAACAGGCCGATCTCGGCGAAACGGATGCGCGCGACGTCGCCGCGACGATCAAGGCCATGGGCGGCGTCGGGACGGTCGACATCGGCGACATGACGCTGCTCGGCGGGCGCGGCGATCTGCGCATCACCATCGACACGAATCAGGCGCGCCCCGACCTCACGCTGTCCGCCGGCCTTCGGGATGTGGACGTGTCCAACGTCGTGGCCCTCACCGACGGCGCCCCCATGCCATTGAGCTCGGGCCGGGGCGATCTGCAACTGACCCTGCGCGGACCGGCCACCAATTGGGGCGAGATCGCGCTTGCCTGCCGAACGGAGGCCAAGCTGCGCGTGCGCGATGGCGAACTCGCAGGCATCGAGCGCGGCATGTTGGCGGCACCCGGCCCGCGCCCGATCGACCCCGCGACGGCAACACCCGAACCATTCCGTCGCGGCGAACTGGCCCTGGCGGGCGTCGGTCCGCATTTTCGCATCGACAAGCTGGCGATCGCCTTCGATAAGGGCGAGGCGAGCGCCACCGGCACGGTGGATTTGCGCAGCAGCCGGCTTTTGGTGCAGGGTCAATTCGACCCGGCCAAGGAAGAAGCGTCGGGCGTATCGAATTCGTTCACCATATCGAAACCGATCGGGTTCAAGTTGGACGGAGAATGGCCGAAGCCGACGCTGACCGTGAGCGCGTCGGACGGGCCGACCTGACGGAACCGCCCCCCTCGATGAAGCGCGCGGCGTTCCGTCGATCCGGAGCGGAGCCGCAAATGTCTCGTCTGATCCCCCGCCTCGCCGCATTCGTTCTCGCTGGCTCGATGCTGTGCCCGATCGCCGCGTCGGCCGGCTCCGTCATCCGCATCGACGACGTGGCCACCGCCTCGCAGCCCAAGGGATCGGTCGCGGTCGCCAAGCTGCGCGCGCCCACCGCCGACCCGGCCGCCTGCGCCCGAGACTTCCACGCCCGGCTTAAATCCATCGCGGAAGGGCCGTTCCAAAGCGTCAAGGCCGCCTTGGCCGGCCCAGCCGAATCCGCGCGCGCGTCGTCGCCGGGCGAAGGCGGCATGATCTTCCCGCCCAATGCCCGGTCGCGCGGTACCGACCAGACGGCCGCTCTTCGCGCCGCCATGGCGGCCGCCAAGGGCGTGAGCGGTGTCGCGCCGCGAGACGCCAATGCCAAATGGACGGCGACCCGCATTCGCGAAGACCTCGGCGACTTCCTGACACAAGGCCCCTCCCCCTATCTTTGCTCGGGCATCGAAGCCTATCTAACGACGCTCAAGCGCTTCGCCTCGCAGGTTTCGGTCTCGCCGGATCGCCGCCAGCGCGTGTTGGAAACCGCGCAGGGCATGGCGCGCACGAGTCTGGCCGAGGCGCTTCTGGCGCTGCGTCCGGTTCCCGTGCCGACCGCAGCCCCCGAGGATCGTGGCGCGCCCGCCGAGAGCGCCCCGGTCGCGCTTCAGAGCGAGCCGGGTGCGGCGAGCGAGACACCCATGGGGCCGCCCATGCTTGTGGCCGTGCGTGACACGGGCGCGACGCGCATTTCGGAAGGCGACGGGGTAGACCCCGACCTGCCGCCGCTGAAGGCCCCGCGCGAGCACAAGCTCGACTCATCCGCCGATGTCGGCGCTGCCGTCTCCGAACTCGGCCGCGCGATCCGCGAAGCCTCGACCTCGGTGAACACGGACGGCCATGTTCTGGACACCACCACGACCGCCAGCACGGCCGCGCTGATCGGCCCGATGCAGCCTGCGCGAAAGAAAAGCGCCTTGGAGGAACTGGCCGAGCTCAAGCCCTTCTTCGCGCCCGATGGCGGCTTCACGGGCGATGCGCGCCTGCGCCTGACGCTGATGGGCGCCCTGTCCGACCTCGAAGCGGTGGATCGGCTGATCGAGGTTTCGACCCTGCCGGAAGACCCGCTCGGTGCGGCCTTCGCCGCGACGTTCGACGCGATCGAAACCGCCCATGCCGAGAGCTGCCGCTGCAAGCTGTAAGGTCGCCAGGATGAAACGAAAGAGCCCCGCCGGCATCCGGCCGGGCTCTTTCGTATGGACTTGTCAGATGTCCTGACTGGCGAGCCGCTCGTCGGCGCGTCGCCGTGTCTCCTGCCGCCGGTTGAACAGCGCGGCGAGGATGACGCCAAGGGCGACGACGGCGATCATGATCGTGGAGATGGCGTTGATCTCCGGCGTCACGCCGAGGCGCACCTGGCTGTAGATGCGCATGGGCAGCGTCGTCGCGCCGGGGCCGGACGTGAAGCTCGCAATCACAAGATCGTCCAGCGAGAGCGTGAAGGCCAGCATCCAGCCCGCCGCGACGGCCGGCCAGATGACAGGCAAGGTGATGAGCAGGAAGGCCTTGGCAGGTGGGCAGCCCAGATCCTGCGCTGCCTCTTCCAGCGAACGGTCGAAGGACACGAGGCGCGACTGCACGACCACGGCGACGAAGCACATGGTCAGCGTCGTATGGGCGACCGTCACGGTCCAGAAGCCCCGGTCGAAATCGATCGCGACGAAGAGCAGGAGCAGCGACAGGCCGGTGATGACCTCCGGCATGACCAGCGGTGCGAAGACCATGCCCGAAAACAAGGTGCGCCCGACGAAGCGGGGATGGCGCACCAGCGCCATGGCGGCCAGCGTGCCGAGAATGGTGGCGAGCGTGGCCGAAAGCAGCGCCACGCGCAACGTCACCCAGGCCGCATCCAGAAACAGCCGGTTGTTCAGGAGCGAGGCGTACCAGCGCGTCGAGAACCCGCCCCAGACCGTGACGAGCTGCGAGGCGTTGAAGGAATAGATCACCAGAAGCAGGATCGGCAGGTAGAGAAAGGCGAAGCCGAAAACCAGCGAAACCAGATTGAAGGTGGAGAAACCGCGCTTCATGTCAGCCCTGCCTCGCCTGGAGCCGCTGGAACAGCGTGATCGGCACGACCAGAACCAGAAGCAGCAGCACCGCGACCGCCGAGGCGACCGGCCAGTCGCGATTGGTGAAGAACTCGTCCCAGAGTGTCTTGCCGATCATCAGCGTCTGCGAGCCGCCCAGGAGATCGGGGATCACGAATTCGCCGACCGCCGGAATGAAGACCAGCAGCGCCCCGGCCAGAACGCCCGGCAGCGACAAGGGAAAGGTGACGCCCCAGAACGCGCCGAGGGGCGTGCAGCCGAGATCGCCCGCTGCCTCCAGAAGGCGCGGGTCGAGCCGCTCGAGGCTGGCATAGATCGGCAGAACCATGAAGGGCAGGTAGGAATAGACGATGCCGATATAGACGGCGTTGTTGGTGTTGAGGATCGTGAGCGGCGTGTCGATGAGCCCGGTCCAGAGCAGGAACTGGTTCAGATAGCCCTCGTTGCGCAGGATGCCGATCCAGGCATAGACCCGGATCAGAAAGCTCGTCCAGAAGGGCAGAACCGTCAGCATCACCAGAACGGGCCGCAGCCCCCCCGGCGCGCGCGACATGGCATAGGCCAGGGGATAGGCGACCAGTAGCGTCAGCACGGTCGAGATCGCGGCGATCTTCAGGCTGGAGAGGTAGGCGTTCAGATAGAGCGGGTCCTCCATCAGGAACTGATAGCTCTGCGTGCCGAGTTTCTTCAGCGTCGCGACCAGACCCGACAGGCTGCTCCAGTCGAAGACCGGCAGATAGGGCGGCTGGGCGATCGCCGTTTCCGACAGCGAAATCTTCAGGACGATGAAGAAGGGAACGAGAAACAGGACCAGCAGCCAGAGATAGGGAATGCCGATCACGGCTCCCTTCCACCAGTTGGGTCGCAGGATACGAGAGGCCATGGCTTCGCTCCTCACTGCACCAGAAGCACGCCGGCGTCGCGCTCGAAGGTGAGCCAGACCTCTTCCTCCCACGCGATCTGCTCGTCCGCCACACGCGAGGCGTTGATGACCGTGGAGCGCACGAGCGCGCCGTTTTCGAGCTTGACGTTGAAGAGCGTGACATCGCCGAGATAGGCGATGTCCCAGACGACGCCGCGCAGCGCGTTGACGCCGATATCGCTCGGCGGGCGGCGCGACAGGCGCATCTTTTCGGGGCGCACGGCAAAGGCCGCACTGTCGCCGGGGGCGACCGTCGTGGCGCTCTCCGTCTCGATGACGCCGACATCGGTGGCAAGCCGCACCAAGCCGCCCGAGCCGCTTTCCACCACGCCCTCGATCAAGGAAATATTGCCGACGAAATCGGCGACATAGCGCGAGTTCGGCGCCTCGTAGATCACGGCGGGCGTCGCCACCTGACAGAGCTTGCCGGCGCGCATCACGGCGATGCGGTCGGACATGGTCATCGCCTCTTCCTGGTCGTGCGTCACGATCACGAAGGTGAGGCCGAGTTCCTGCTGGAGGTCCATCAGCTCGAACTGGGTTTCCTCGCGCAGCTTCTTGTCGAGCGCGCCCAGCGGCTCGTCGAGAAGCAGAACCTTGGGCCGCTTGGCGAGCGAGCGGGCGAGCGCCACGCGCTGCTGCTGGCCGCCCGAAAGCTGCTGCGGCTTGCGCTTGCCATAGGCGTCCAGCTTCACGAGCTTCAGCATCTCGGCCACGCGGTCGCGAATCTCGCCCTTGGCCATGCCATCCTGCTTGAGGCCGAAGGCGATGTTCTGTTCGACGCTCATGTGCGGGAACAGGGCGTAGGACTGGAACATCATGTTCAGCGGCCGGCGATAGGGCGGCACGCCCTTGAGGCTCTCGCCGCCCAGCCTGATATCGCCCGATGTCGGTTCCTCGAAGCCCGCGAGCATCCGCAGCAGCGTGGACTTGCCGCAGCCCGACGGCCCGAGCAGCGTGAAGAACTCGCGCGGATAGATCTTGAGGCTGAGATCGTCCACGGCGTTGAACGTGCCGAAGCGCTTGGAAATACGATCGAACTCGATCAGCGGCGTCGCTTTGGGGTCGTTCCACGGATCGAACGAGCGGCGAATATTGCCGAAAGCCTTGGGTGCCGTAGCCATTGTGAACCCCGAACTGCGCCCCGCGCCGACTTGTCTGAGAGAACGGCGCAGGAAGGGTTCTCCCCCTGCCCGCGCCGCTATGAATGATGGACAAGGGCCCGCATCACCGGCCCCCTTCTGCTTCGCCGGATCGCCCCGCAGCTTACTGCCCGGTTTTGACCGTGGTGAAGGCACGCGTCACCATGCGCTGGGCGCGGGCGTCATAGGGCTTCTTGACATAGAGCGTCTTCAGCGTCGCCTCGTCGGGATAGATCGAGGTGTCGTTCAGGATCGAGGGGTCGATGAACTTCTGCGAGGCGAGATTGCCATTGGCGTAGCTGACGAAATTCGTCGCCTTGGCCGCCACTTCCGGGCGCATCATGTAATTGATGAACTGGTGCGCGGCGTCCACATGCGGCGCGTCCTTGGGAATCGCCATCTGGTCGAACCACATCATCGTGCCCTCGTGGGGAATGAAATAGCCGATCTCGACGCCGCGCCCCGCCTCCTTGGCGCGGGAGCGGGCCTGGAACACGTCGCCCGAGAAGCCGACCGCCACGCAGATGTCGCCATTGGCGAGCGCGTTGATATATTCGGAGGAATGGAAGCGCCGGATATAGGGGCGCACCTTCATCAGCAGCGCCTCGGCCTTGCCGATGGATTCGGCGTCCGACGCGCTCGGGTCGAGGCCGAGATAGCTGAGGGCGGCCGGCATGATCTCGCCCGGCGCGTCCAGCATGTCGATGCCGCATTTCGACAGGGCTTCGGCGTTCTTCGGGTCGAAGACCAGCGCCCAGGAATTGAGCGGCGCGTCGGGCAGCAACTCCTTCACCTTCTGGATGTTGTAGCCGACGCCCGTCGTGCCCCACATGTAATTGACGGAATAGGCATTGTCCGGGTCGTAGGCGGCGACGCGCTCGGTCACCACCGGCCACATGTTGGAAAGGTTCGGCAGCTTCGACTTGTCGAGCTTCTGGAACACGCCGGCTTGGATCTGGCGCAGCATATATTCGGCCGAGGGCACCACGACGTCATAGCCGCTGCCGCCGGCCAGAAGCCGCGTTTCCAGGATCTCGTTGGAATCGTACACGTCGTAGACGACGCGAATGCCGGTTTCCTTGGTAAAGTCGTCGATGATCGACGTGTCGATATAGTCCGACCAGTTGTAGACGTTGAGAACTTTTTCCTGCGCGGCGGCACCGCCTTCGGTCAGTGCGGCCAAAGCCAGTCCAAGGGACAGGGCGGTGTGTCTCATCGGGTCGGACCTTTTCATGCGATCAAGGCAGCCACCTCGGCGGCGCGGCCAATATCGACAAGCCAGTCCGTGATTCCTAGCCCCTGTGCCGAATTTCGACGCTTGTCTCTTTTTCACGCAGCCGGGCTGGGCGCCAGCGGCGGCCGGATCATGTAGACCGCACCCTCGCCATAGGTCGCGAGCTTTTCCGGCTCGAGCGCCAGCGAGGGTGGGGCGAAGCCGAAACGGCTCCAGTAGGGTGCTGTCCCATAGACGGACACCAGCATGACGGGCATGACCGCGCCATCGGCGAGGCTCAGAACATGGGCAACGGCCGCGTCCGCCAGACGCCGGCCGCGCCAGTCCGGCAGGATCGCGACATCGTGGATGTAGAGAGCGTCGGCCTCGGGCAGAAGCGCGCCGAGCATTGTGTCGAGCGGGGGCGGCGCGCCGAGGGGGGCGGGATAGGCGAGTGCGTAGCCGACGATCCGCCCGTCCGGAAGGGCAGCCACGAGACAGCCTTCCGGGAAGAGCGCCAGACGGTCGTGATAGACGTGGGCCCCTTCCGGGAAGGTCGGATGCACGATATCGGCGACCGCCATGACATCGGCGACATCGCCCGTTGTCATGGCTCGCCAGACGACCGCCAGCCCTGCCGCCGCCGCTTCGCTCATCTGTGCTTGCGCCCTTCGCCGTAGAACATCTTCTCCCAGGCCTTGTGTGCCTTGTAGCCCTCGCGAATGAAGGGCGTGAACATGGCAAGATTGAGCACCGCCTTGTTGGTGAGATTGGCGGGGAAGCGCAGCGGCTTCTCGAAATCCACGAAAAGCACCACGCGCACCTTGTCGGAATGATTCCAGGCCTCGTGCTCGTAGGCGTCGTCGAAGATCAACGCCTTGCCCTCTTCCCAATGGCAGGTCTGGTCCGACACGCGAATGCCGATCTTGTCGGGCTCGGGCGGCACGACGAGGCCGAGATGGAAGCGCAACACGCCATTATAAGGGCCGCGATGGGGCGGCAGATGCTTGCCCGGCTCGAAGATCGAGAACATGGCCGACTTCATGCCCGGAATTTTCTGGAGGATGCGCCAGGTCTCCGGGCATTGGCGGATCGCCTCTTCCGACTTGATGCCGTAGCCGCAGAGGAAGAACGTCTTCCAGTTCTTGTCGGACGAGATCGAGCGCACTTCCGAGGAAATCTCGTGAAAGGCCGGCAGGTCGCCCTTGCGCACCAGAACCTTGTCCAGCTCGGCGCGGATCAGGTGCCACTCGCGCTCCACTTCGCGCGCCCAGGGGAAGGCGTCGGTCGGATAGACCGCCGGATTGCCGACCGCAGAGTGCCTGAGATTGAGGCTTTCGGCCCCGTCCACGAGCTTCTGCACCATGCGCGCCGCCGTCCCGGCGCGCGACATCGTGTCTTCGAGGCCTTCGGTCTTCAGCTTCTGCTGGCTCGTATCGGTCATGCGCTTCACCGCGAATGCGGCCTCCATGCCCGCCACTTGGCGGCTTTCCCCTGAGATAGCAGCTTCGATGTCATTTCCATGACAAAACCGGCTGTGCCGCATCGAAACCGGCTTTTCCAGTGCCTTCTCATGGTCGAGGAGCGCTTTCTCGTGGTCGAGGGCGCTTTTCGGGCGAGAGGGAGCCCGCTATGGTCGAGGGATCGACAATTCCGCGCAGGATCGCATGGCAGATCGCACACGGCCTCCCAAACCCGAGCAGGCGTTCCCGTCCAAGATCAAGCGGGACAAGCCCAAGCGCCGGACGACGGAACCCGCCGGAGCGGGCGGGCGCATCGGCCTGACGCGCCGCGAGCCGCAGCCCGAGCGGCCGCATTTTCTGGATGCGCGGCGCGGCGTGCGCTCCATGGCGGAAGCCGGGGAATGGCTGCGCGCGCGCGGCATTGAGGATGTCGAATGCATCACGCCCGATCTGGCCGGCGTGGCGCGCGGCAAGATGATGCCGGGCAAGAAGTTCACCGGCAACACCTCGCTGGCCCTGCCCTCGGCGCTGTTCATGCACACGATCTCGGGCGAATACCCGGACGAGACGGGCGAGTTCCGCTATTCGCCCAATGACGGCGACCTGAAGCTGGTGCCCGATCTCTCGACGCTTTCGGCCGTGCCCTGGGAAACCGATCCGACGGCGCAGGTCATCTGCGATCTCGTGGACACGGCGGGCGAGGCCGTAGCCTACACCCCGCGCAACGTGCTGAAGCGCGTCGTCTCGCTCTATCACGAGCGGGGCTGGACGCCGATCGTCGCGCCCGAGATCGAGTTCTATCTCGTCTCGAAGAATGTCGATCCCGACTATCCGCTGACCCCGCCCATCGGCCGCTCGGGCCGGCAGATTTCCGGCGGGCAGGCCTATTCGATCGGCGGCGTCAACGAATTCGACGAGCTGATCGACGACATCTACCACTTCTCGGACGCGCAAGGGCTGGAGATCGACACGCTGATCCACGAGGATGGCGCGGCCCAGCTCGAAATCAACCTGCGCCATGGCGATCCGGTCGAGCTGGCCGATCAGGTCTTCATGTTCAAGCGCACGATCCGCGAAGCGGCGCTCAAGCATGACATCTACGCCACCTTCATGGCCAAGCCGATCCAGGGCCAGCCGGGCTCGGCGCTCCATATCCACCAGTCGGTGGTGGACCGCAAACACGGGCACAACGTCTTCTCGCTGAAGGATGGCGGCCCCTCGCCGCTCTTCTTCCACTTCCTGGGCGGAATGCAGCGCTACGTGCCGGCCGCGCTGGTCATGATGGCGCCCTATGTGAATTCCTACCGCCGGCTGACGCATGGCATGTCGGCCCCCACCAACAATGCCTGGGGCTACGACAACCGCACCACGGCGTTTCGCGTGCCGACCTCCGACGCCTCGTCGCGACGCGTCGAAAACCGTCTGCCCTCATCAGACACGAACCCGTATCTGGCGCTTGCCGCCTCGCTCGCCTGCGGCTGGCTCGGCATGGTCAACGGCGTCGAGCCCGACCAGCCCACCGACCGCACCGTCAACGAGGACGGGGTGATCTCGCTGCCGCGCGGTCTTCTGGAGGCGGTCGCCGCCTTCGAGGCGGAGGAAGCGTTCCACGACGTGTTCAGCCGCGAATTCGTCGGCACCTATGCCGGGATCAAGCGCGGCGAGTTCGAAACCTTCATGCAGGTGATCAGCCCCTGGGAACGCGAATTCCTTCTCCTCAATGTCTAAGGGGGCCTCGATGAGCGCGCCCTATCAGTCCCCCATTTCACCCGGCCGCTCGTGGTACGAGGACTCAGTGGGCGAGCGCCCGCGCTATGCCCGGCTCGACGGCTCGCTCGACGTCGATACCCTGATCGTCGGCGGCGGCTTCACGGGCCTGTCGGCGGCGCTGCATCTGGCCGAGCGCGGCGTCAGCGTCGCGCTTCTAGAGGCAGCGAGGCTGGGCGACGGCGCCTCCGGGCGCAATGGCGGCCAGTTCGGCACGGGCCAGCGGCAATGGCCGGAAGATCTGGAAGCGGACATCGGGCTGGAGCGCTCGCGCCAGCTTTTCCAGATGGCGGAGGACGCCAAGGCCCATCTCCACGAGATGATGGCGACGCGCGGCATCGAAGCCGATTATCGCCCCGGCCAGCTCTCGCTGGTTCATAAAAGGCGCTATATCGAAAGCTATCGCCGCCACGCCGACATCCTGGCCGAGCGCTACGACTATCCCCACGCGCGCTTCTTGACCCAAGCCGAGGCGGCCGAGCGTCTCGGCTCGCCGGCTTATCACGCCGGCCTTCTCGACACGGGTACGGGCCATCTCCACCCGATGAAGCTGCTGGTCGGCACGGGCCGGGCGGCCTCACGCGCCGGCGCGCGTCTCTTCGAGGAGACGCCGGTGACGAAGATCACCCACCAAGGCGGGCGGATCGAAGCGGAAACGCCCTTCGGCACGGTGCGCGCGGCGCGCGCGCTTCTGGCCGTCAACGCGCATGGCGGCACGCTCGACCGGGGTAATGCCGCTCATGTCATGCCGATCCGCTCCTTTATCGCCGCAACGGAGCCTCTGGCCGAGCCGGACCGCATCCTGCCCGGAAACGAGGCCGCCGACGATTCCCGCTTCGTCGTGCGCTATTTCCGCAAGACGCCGGACAACCGGCTCCTGTTCGGCGGCCGGGAAGCCTATTCCTCTGCGGAAGGGGATATCGTTAGCCAGATACGAAAGCAGGTCCGATCCATCTGGCCTCATTTGGCCGATGTCCGGTTCACCCATGGCTGGGGCGGGTCGGTCGGCGTTACCTTGCCGCGCATGCCCTATGTCGCAAGTCCGCAGCCCGGACTGACCGTCATCGGCGGGTTCTCGGGCCATGGCGTGCTTCTTTCGCATTACACAGGCCGGCTTTATGCCGAAAGGGTGCTGGGCAACCAGGATCGGTTGGCCGAGTTGGAGGCGCTGCGGATTCCCGCCTTTCCGGGTGGAACCGCCCTTCGCGCGCCGCTCCTGTTCCTCGCTATGACGTGGTACGCGTTGCGCGATCGTTTTTGACGAGATGCGCTTGTGTCTTGCACCAGACAACAGTTCGCTCCAATTACAGTGAAACTGACGCGGCTTTGGTCGCCCCTGTTTCGAGGACGAGCCTTGCCGAGCGAAGCGACCCGTGATGCCTGTGCAACGGAGCCGACATCCGCCCCGCGGTTGCGAGATCGCCTGCGCGCGGAAACACGCGCTGCGCACGAAGCGCTCGACGCCGAGTTCTCCGACATGCTGCAACCGGGCGCCGAGGGTCTTTACGCCCGCTTCCTCCTGACCAACCGTGCCGGCCATGCGGCGCTGGAACCCGCACTTCTGGCCAGCCCTCTCGCGCAGCTGCGCGACGGCGCATGGCAGGCCGCTGGACGGCTCGACGCGCTGGAGGCCGACTGCACGGCGCTGCGCCTGCCCGCATGGTCCGGCCCCGCCTTCGCGGTGCAGACCCCGAACCTGTTCGAAGCGCTGGGCATGGCCTATGTCCTGGAAGGGTCGCGCCTGGGCGCGGGGTTCCTCTTGAAGGCCTTGCGCCGGCAGGCGCCGGGTGCCGATCGGCCGGTCCACTATCTCGAAGCTTCCAGCGATCCCGAGCCGTTTCGCCGCCTGCTGGCCTTGATGAACGCGCAATCGCCATCCACGGACGAGGCCGACAGCACGATCGAGGCGGCCAACCGCACGTTTCGCCATTTCCGCGCTCTGGCCGAGGGCGCACGGACCAGGATGACGATCTCTTGAGCAATCTCAGAGCCCCGCGGGACCACGAGGTCGATCTGACCAATTGCGATCGCGAGCCGATCCAATTCCTGGGCTGCATCCAGAATTTCGGCTTTCTGGTCGGCGCGTCGATGGATTGGCTGATCGAACGCGTGTCGGCCAATCTGCCCGCCTTCGTGGACCGCGAGCCAGACGCGCTTCTGGGCGAGCCGCTTCTCTCGCTGTTCCCCGAGACGTCGGTTCATGCCATTCGGGGCCGGCTTCAGATCCTCTCGTCCAGCGATGGTGTGGAGCGCCTGTTCGGCTTCGACCTGTTCAGCGACGGGCGCACCTTCGACGTGGCGATCCACGTGTCCAGCGGAACGATCGTGATCGAGGCCGAGCCCGCGACGCGCGCCTCCGGCATCAATCCCGGCGCGCTCATCAAGAGCATGATCTCGCGCGTTCAACGCACCGAGGGGCTCGAAGGGCTTTACCGCGAATGCGTGCGCCAGTTGCGCGGCATTACCGGCTTCGACCGCGTGATGCTCTATCGCTTCGCCTCGTCCGGCGCGGGCTCGGTGGTGGCCGAATCCGTGCGCTCGGGCCTCGGCTCGTTTCTGGGCCTCAACTATCCGGCCGCCGACATTCCGGTTCAGGCCCGGCGTCTCTACGTCCAGAACCAGATCCGCATCATCGCCGATGTCGGCGCGGTGCCGGTGCCGGTGCTGCCCGAGCTGGACCCGCACGGGCGCCCGCTGGACCTCTCCCTCTCGGTCCTGCGCAGCGTTTCGCCCATCCATATCGAATATCTTTCCAACATGGGGGTCTCCGCCTCCATGTCGATTTCGATCGTGATCGACGGCAAGCTCTGGGGCCTGTTCGCGCTCCATCACTACGCCCCGCGCTATCTCACCATGGAGATCCGCAGCGCGACCGAGCTGTTCGGGCAGATGGTGGCGCTGATCATCGACGGGCGTCTCTACAAGGAGGCCAAGCGGATCGACGAGGTGGCGCGCGATCTGCACGACCGCTTCATCGCCAAGCTCGTCGCCGCCTCGCCCTCGCTGGAGACGATCTCGGATTTCGCCGAGGACATGCGCGAGATGGTGCCCTGCGACGGCTTCGTCGTCTGGGCCAAGGGCGAAGAGAAGACCCACGGCACCGGCCTGTCGCGCGAGGAATTGCAGTCCCTGACGCGCTTTCTCAACCGCGCGGGGTCGGGGCGCATCTACGCCACCGACGAGCTTTCGACCTTCCATCCGCCGGCCGCCGACTACAGGAGCCGCGTGTCCGGCGTTCTGGCCATTCCGATTTCGCGCTCGCCGCGCGACTATATCCTCTTCTTCCGCCGCGAGATCGTGCAGACCGTGAGCTGGGCCGGCGATCCCAAGACCAAGGAGCGGATGATCGGGCCGAACGGCGCGCGGCTGACCCCGCGCAAGAGCTTCGAGGCCTGGAAGGAGACCGTGGTCGGCAAGTCGCTGCCCTGGACCGAGAGCGAGCTGAGGGCGGGCGAATCCCTGCGCGTCTCGATTCTGGAAGTGCTCCTGCGCTTCAACGAGGAAAGCGAGCGCCAGCAGCATCTAGCCGCCCAGCGCCAGGAGCTGCTGATCGCCGAGTTGAACCACCGGGTGCGCAACATTCTCAGTCTGATCCGCGCGCTGGTGGTCCAGTCCAAGCCGAGCGCGGCGGATGTGGACAGTTTCGCCCGCATCATCGGCGGGCGCATCCAGGCGCTGGCCCGCGCCCACGACCAGATCACCAGCGAGCAGTTCTCCTCCACGTCCCTTCAGGACATCGTGCGCACGGAGGTGATGGCCTATATTGGCGCCAAGCAGGATCGCGTGCATCTGGAAGGGCCGGATGTCTATGTCGAGGCCATGGCCTTCTCGACGCTAGCCCTCGTGTTTCATGAGCTTGTCACCAATTCCGCCAAATATGGCGCGCTGTCCGACTCCTCGGGCAGCGTGCGCGTGATCTGGCGGATCGGGGAGGACGGGGCCTGCCATATCGAATGGATCGAGAACGGTGGCCCGCCCGTGCCCGCGCCCAAACGGCGCGGCTTCGGCTCCACCATCATCGAGCGCTCGATCCCGCACGACCTCGGCGGCGAGGCCGAACTGGATTTCCGCCTGTCGGGCCTGCGCGCGCGCTTCCGCCTGCCGTCGCAGGTGTTTCATCTCGTGGCCATCGCCCCGCTCCCGTCCTCCGCCGCCACCGCATCCAAGGAGCCCGTGACCATGTCGTCCGCGTCCAACCTCGACAGTCTTGAAGGTCTTCGCGCCTTGATGGTCGAGGACAACATGATCATCTCGCTCGATGCCGAGCAGCTCCTGATGGATCATGGGGCGTTGGAGGTGCATGGCGCGGCGAGCGTGGCGGACGCGCGCAAGATCCTCGACCTGCACGAGGTCGATGTGGCGCTGCTCGACGTCAATCTCGGCAGCGAGACCAGCTTCGCCCTCGTGCCCGACCTCACACGCCGCAAGATCCCCTTCGTGTTCGTCACCGGCTATGGCGAACAAATCGAATTGCCCGAGGACGCAGCCAAGGCTGGCACCATCAAGAAGCCGTTTGATGCGCGCGAACTGGTGCAGGCCATCGCCCATGCCGTCACCAGGGCAAGAAACGGATGAACCGTTCGCCGCGACCAGATCGTCCTCCCGGACGGCCCGGCTCGGCTTTTCTTGTTAAATCGATTAGATTATAGCCTGTCCGAGGCCGCGACCGGCGGGCGCCCTTGAGGAGATGTCGATTTCGTGTCCAGCCAGATCATTCCTGTCGAGATTTTCGACTACATCGTCTTTGGCGGCAACGGCGATCTCGCCGAACGTAAGCTCCTGCCCGCCCTCTATCATCGCGACCTCGACGGGCAGATTCCGCTAGGGGCTCGAATCATCGGCGCGTCGCGAACCGCGCTGTCGGACGAGGCCTATCGCGACTTCGCCCGCAAGGCGCTGGACTCCTTCGTCGCCGCCGGGGACCGCAACCCGGAGGCGGTCGAGCGCTTCCTGTCGCGCCTCTTCTACCGTCAGGTGGACGTGAAGGGCGATGCGGGCTGGGCCGAGCTGAAGTCGCTTCTGGACGAAGCCGAAGACAATCGCATCCGCGCCTTCTACATGGCGGTCAGCCCCTCGCTCTTCGCCGACATCGCCTCGCATATCAACACGCTGGGCCTGTCCAACGACCGCACGCGCCTCGTGGTCGAAAAGCCGGTCGGGCGTGACCTCGAGTCCGCCAAGCGCCTGAACGCGCTGATCGGCGAGCATTTCCGCGAAGATCAGGTCTTCCGCATCGACCATTATCTCGGCAAGGAAACCGTGCAGAACCTCATGGCTCTGCGCTTTGCCAATATGCTCTACGAGCCGCTCTGGAACTCGGCCTTCGTGGATCACGTGCAGATCACGGTCGCCGAAAGCGTCGGCCTGGAAGGGCGCGCGGGCTATTACAACACCGCCGGCGCCATGCGCGACATGGTGCAGAACCACATTCTCCAGCTCGTCTGCCTCGTGGCGCTGGAGCCGCCTTCGGCTATGGACGCCGACGCGCTGCGCGACGAGAAGCTGAAGATCCTGCGCTCGCTCAAGCGCATCGACGCCAGTAACGTCGAACACGTCACCGTGCGCGGCCAGTACAAGGCCGGTGCGTCCAATGGTGGCGCGGTGAAGGGCTATCTGGAAGATCTCGGCGAGCCGACCAGCGACACCGAGACTTTCGTCGCCATCAAGGCCGAGATCAACAATTGGCGCTGGGCCGGCGTGCCCTTCTATATCCGCACGGGCAAGCGCCTGTCGGAGCGCATGAGCGAGATCGTCGTGACCTTCCGCCCGATCCCGCATTCGATCTTCGACAACGCCGCCGGTCACGTTCAGCAGAACCAGCTCGTCATGCGCCTTCAACCCGACGAGGGCGTGAAGCAGTGGCTGATGATCAAGGACCCCGGCCCGGGCGGCATGCGCCTGCGCCATGTCCCGCTGGACATGACCTTCGCCGAGAGCTTCCATGTCCGCAATCCGGACGCCTATGAGCGTCTTCTAATGGACGTGATCCGGGGCAACCAGACGCTGTTCATGCGCCGCGACGAGGTTGAGGCCGCGTGGGAATGGGTCGATCCCATCCTCAAGGCCTGGGAAGAGCGCAGCATGAAGCCGCAGGGCTACACGTCGGGCACCTGGGGTCCCTCTTCCTCGATCGCTCTAATCGAGCGTGACGGGCGCACCTGGCACGAGCCGGATTGAGCGCGCCCATGACGATCAAGCGCCACGACTATCCCACGCGCGAGGCGCTGGCCGAAGCTATGGCCAGCGGAATCGCGGCGGTTCTGGCGGGCGGCATCGCCACGCAGGGCTCGGCGGTTCTCGCCGTGTCCGGCGGCTCGACGCCCAAGCTCCTGTTCCGCCATCTTTCCGCGACCGACATCGACTGGTCTCGGGTGACGGTCGTCCTCGTGGACGAGCGCTGGGTGCCCGAAACCTCCGATCGGTCCAACGCGGCCCTCGTGCGGGACAATCTCCTGCGCGACCGGGCGGCAGTGGCGCATCTCGAGCCCTTCTATATCGAGGGGCTGGACGCGCTGGAGGCGGTGGGCGAACTGTCGCAGAAATTCGGCGCGTTCCAGCGCCCCTTCGACGTCGTGATCCTCGGCATGGGCACGGACGGGCACACGGCCTCCTTCTTTCCCGGCGGCAACCGTCTGGCGGCGGCGATCGACCCGGCCAACCCGGACGCGGTGATCGCCATCGAGGCGCCCGGCGCGGGCGAGCCTCGCATCACCTTGACCCTCGCCCGGCTTGCCGACGCGCGTTTCCTGGCGCTTCATATCGAGGGTGAGGAAAAGCAGGTGGTGCTGGAGCGCGCCCTGGAGAATGGCCCGGTCGAGGACATGCCGGTGCGCGCCATGCTGCGAGCGCCGCGCGAAGAGCCGATCCAGGTCTTCTGGGCTCCCTGAAGAGCCGATCCTTGCCTGGTGCGGGGTCCGCGCCGGGCCATTCGTTCCGGGCCGACGCGTGAAACAAGCGCCGGCCCCTACCCAGTGAGGTGACGTCATGGCCGCCATTGCCCGCATCGAGGAGATCACGGCTCGTATCCGCGAGCGGTCCGCGCCGACGCGCGAGCCCTATCTCGCGCGCATCGAGGCCAAGGGCGCGGCCGGCCCCCGGCGCAACCGCTTGCATTGCGGCAATCTCGCCCATGGTTTCGCCGCCTGCGGGCCGACCGACAAGGAGCGCCTGACCGGCAGCGAGACGCTGAATCTCGGCATCATCACCGCCTATAACGACATGCTCTCGGCCCACCAGCCCTACGAGACCTACCCTGAGATGATCCGCCAGACGGCGCGCGAAATGGGCGCGACGGCGCAGGTCGCGGGGGGCGTTCCCGCCATGTGCGACGGCGTCACGCAGGGTCAGACGGGCATGGAACTGTCGCTCTTCTCGCGCGACATCATCGCCATGTCGGCCGCCGTCGGTCTCAGCCACGACATGTATGACGCCGCCGTCTATCTCGGCGTCTGCGACAAGATCGTGCCCGGCCTCGCCATCGCCGCGCTGACCTTCGGCCATCTGCCGGCGATCTTCGTGCCGGCCGGGCCGATGACGACGGGCCTGCCGAACGACGAGAAAACCCGCATCCGCCAGCTCTATGCCGAGGGCAAGGTCGGGCGCGACGCGCTGCTGGAGGCCGAGTCCAAGAGCTATCACGGGCCGGGCACCTGCACCTTCTACGGCACGGCCAATTCCAATCAGATGCTGATGGAAATCATGGGCCTGCACACGCCGGGCTCGTCCTTCGTCAATCCGGGCACGCCGCTGCGCGACGCGCTGACCCGCGAGGCGACGCGCCGCGCCCTGTCGATCACCGCGCTCGGCAACGAATACACGCCCGCCGGCCTCGTGGTGGACGAGCGCGCCGTGGTCAACGGCGTCATCGGCCTCCATGCCACCGGCGGCTCGACCAATCATACGATGCATCTCGTCGCCATCGCCGCGGCGGCCGGCATCCAGCTGACCTGGGCCGATATCTCCGAACTCTCCGACCTCACGCCGCTGCTCGCCCGCGTCTATCCGAACGGTTCGGCCGACGTGAATCATTTCCAGGCGGCCGGCGGCATGGGCTACCTGATCCAGGAACTCCTGAAGCACGGGCTCCTGCATGACGACGTGCGCACCGCCTGGGGCACGGGCCTCGGTGGCTACACCGTCGAAGCGCGGCTGGGCGAGGACGGGCATTCGGTGATCCGCGTGCCGGCCCCCGAGCACAGCCACGATCCCAAGGTTCTGACGACGCCTGAGCAGCCCTTCGCGCCCAATGGCGGCTTGAAGATGCTGGACGGCAACATGGGCAAGGCCGTCATCAAGGTCTCCGCCGTGAAGCCCGAGCGCCGCGTAGTGGAAGCGCCGGCCCGCGTGTTCCACGACCAGGACGATCTCCAGCGCGCCTTCAAGGCGGGCGAGCTGACGGGCGATTTCATCGCCGTCGTGCGCTTCCAGGGGCCGAAGTCGAACGGAATGCCCGAGCTTCACAAGCTGACGCCCTCGCTTGGCGTGTTGCAGGATCGCGGGCAGAAGGTCGCGCTGGTGACGGACGGGCGCATGTCCGGTGCCTCGGGAAAGATTCCCGCCGCCATCCACGTGACGCCGGAAGCGGCCGAGGGCGGCGCGATCGGGCGCATCCGCGACGGCGACATGATCCGTCTCGACGGCGAAACCGGCGCGCTGGAAGTTCTGGTGGATGCCGCCGAATTCGGCGCGCGGCCGCTCGCGGAAGCCGATCTCTCGGCTAACGAGTTCGGCCTCGGGCGCGAGCTGTTCGCCGTGTTCCGCCGCGCGGTCGGCCCGGCCGACCGGGGCGCCAGCGTTTTTTAACTACCTCACCGGGCGTTCCCCGTAAGCATCCGCCGGGCGATTTCCTCTTTCGCTGGCAATAGGCTAGACGAAGGCTCGAAGCGTCAGGCTAGGCTCTTTTGGAGCCCGCCTTGCGCGCTCGGGCCTTTGTCGCGTCCGGGCATAAGAAGGCAAGGCTTGCGGGACCGGACGCGTGCGCCGCCCCGCAGGCGCGAGGCGGGAGCGATCTCCGCTTCGAGAAGAGATTGGGCTCATTCGGCATGTCGCGTTCGTCCCGCATCAAGCTCCCGCGCGGATCGCTCCGTTCGTTCGGCATCGTGCATGACGTGGTGGTGGCCGCGCTCGCCATCAGCCTCTCGCTGACGCTGGCCTTCGATTCCTACGCGCTGACCCATTCCTGGCAGATCTGGGCGATGATCGGCGGCTTCACGGCGCTCTCGGCCGCGATGTTCCCGCTCTTCTCGCTCAACAGCGGCGCATGGCGCTATGCCTCGCTGCTCGACGTTGTGTCGATCGTGAAGGCCGCGACGGCGATCAACGTCGTCTTCCTGATCGCCAATTTCATCCTGTTCCGGGGCGAGTATTTCCCGCGTTCGGCCTTCATCATGACCTGGTTCATCATGATCGTCGGTCTCGGCGGCCCGCGCCTCGCCTACCGGCTCTACAAGGAGCGCGGCCTGTCGGAGCGCTTCTTCGAGACGGCTTCGGCGCGCGAGCGCCCGCAACATATCCTGCTCTACGGCTTTTCCGACAATGCCGATCTTTTCATCCGCAACGCGCGCCGCTCGCATCACAGCCCGCATATCGTCGGCCTGATCGATCCGCTCGCCAAGAACCGCCGCCGCCAGTTGCACGGGCTGCGCGTGCTCGGCGCGCTGGACGATCTGCCCGAGGTCGTGCAGCAGGCCGAGCACGGCGCGACGCCGATCACACAGATCATCGTCACGCAGACCAACATCTCCCCCGCCGATCTCTCCCGCGTGGTGGAGAGTGCCGCCCCGTTCCAGATCGCGGTGAAGCGCCTGCCAGATATTTCCCGCGCGGGCGGCGTCGATGCCGACAAGCCGATCGAGGCTCTGCCCGTCTCGCTGGAAGACCTTCTCGGGCGCACCGAAGTCGAGCTCGACACGGCGGAAGTGGCGCGGCTCATTCGCGGCCGCGGCATCGCCGTGACCGGCGCGGGCGGCTCGATCGGCTCGGAACTCGTCAACCAGATCGCCGCCTTCGCGCCGGGGCGTCTGATCCTCGTGGATGCTAACGAGTTCAATCTTTACTCCATCGGCAAGCGCATGGAGGTCCACCACCCCAGCGTCGAGGTGGTGGAGCGGATCGTGGACGTCCGGCAGGCCGACCGCGTGTCGCGCCTCTTTGCCGAGTGGCGGCCGGAGGTCATCTTTCACGCCGCCGCGCTGAAGCATGTCCCGATCGTCGAGGACAATCCGCTGGAGGGGATCGAGACCAATCTCCTGGGCTCGCGCAATGTCGCGAACGCGGCGCTCAGCTGCGGCGCGACGGCCTTCGTCATGGTTTCCACCGATAAGGCGGTGAACCCGACCAATGTCATGGGCGCGACCAAGCGCGCGGCGGAAGCCTATTGCCAGGCGCTCGACCTTGCGGGCTCGGGCACACGCTTCATGACCGTGCGCTTCGGCAATGTCATGGGCTCGGCGGGTTCGGTGATCCCGCTGTTTCAGGCGCAGCTATCGCGCGGCGGGCCGCTGACCGTGACCCATCCCGACATCACGCGCTTCTTCATGACGATCCCCGAAGCCTCCCGCCTCATTCTCCACGCCGCAGGCCACGGGCTCGGCGC